>CALLKG010000155.1:0-3206 GCA_938008395.1 Corynebacterium tuberculostearicum | reverse complement strand
AAGATCTGCATGGTGGGTTGTCGTCGGGGCAGCAGGCGTTGGGCAGGATTGTGCAATCCTTGCTTGCTGACGCTGATGGTCTCGACGGGGCGCAGTTGTCTGACTTGGCGCGGGTGGTTGAGTCGTATCGTGATGCGGTCATAGAACAAGAGAATGCTGCCTTTAAACCTTCGCGGGGCGAAGACTAATGGGCAATGACTCTGGTTCGCATGGTCAGCGGGTGGGCTATATCCGAGTTTCCACGGTGGAGCAGAACAATCAGCGCCAGAAAGAACTACTCAATGCTTCTGGCAAGATTGACCGGTTCTTTGAGGATAAGATTTCCGGACGCACCAAGACCGCGCGCCCTGGGCTTGGCGAGTGTATGGCCTATGTGCGCGACGGTGATGAACTCGTCGTGTCGTCGATTGATCGCCTCGCCCGTTCGCTGACAGATCTGCGCGGGATTGTTGATGAACTCACCGGCAAAGGTGTGACTGTTACTTTCCTGCATGAGAATCTCGCGTTTGCGAAAGACACCACAGATCCGCGCGCGGATTTAATGCTCGGCATTCTCGGTAGCTTCGCGGAGTTTGAGCGGGCCATTATCCGCGAGCGCCAGGCGGAGGGGATTGCGTTGGCGAAAAAAGCTGGCAAGTACAAAGGCCGCAAACCCGCCCTTAGCCCACAACAGGTGGCGGAGATTGAGCGGCGCGTGCTGGCGGGGGAGTCGAAAGCAGCCTTGGCGCGGGAATTCGGGGTCACTCGTCCTACGGTGTATCGGGCGTTGAAGAACGTCTAAGCGTCGGCGGCGTGAGGGTAAATCTGCGCACCCACGGTGCCTGCCGTATGGCAGGACATATGGCTAAGCACATAGAAAATATATGTTTCCGAGAATGCGCCACTACCCGCACTGTCTACGTCTAAACGACAGCAGTAATAAATAGGAAAGGGCACTCCCACCAGCGGGAATGCCCTCGTTTGCTCGATTCAGAAGGGGAATTTGAGGCCTAAGATAAGGCCCACGAATGTGTCACACATACCCAAATAGGATAAATAACTGATGCCCGTATAGATCTCATTTAAGGGGAGACTTTGGTCCTGCGCCAAACCGTATAAGTTCCGACGAGAAAAATGACGGCAAAGACTCCAGCGATTCTAAAGTAGAAAAAACCATTTTCTAATCTACGAGAAATATCGGCTAATGAGGTTGAATTCCCCTCAGCCAAAGCCTTAGCAACGTGTATCGCATTTAAACCGCCAATAAGATACCCGAGACAAAGCGATAACGATATAAAAATCGCAATCTTCATCAGAGCTACTAGGGATGAATTGCGTGACACTGCTCTCCCTTAAATTCTCCCATTACAAATAGACGTGCACACTCAGCATTGCTTTTAACATCGAAGTTTTTGAATCCGGCATCATGTGCATGCCCAAGAGAGCAATCATTGTGGGTTGCCCCCTTACGAGTTGCATGAATCCCATTCTCGTCTCTATTTTGGTAGTCCACTCTCCAGTTACACAGCGTTCCGTTAGTGAACGTCACGGATGCACTTTCGGAGTCTATGTGACCGCCTTTACCCTTAATTGCATGCTCAAGATTCACTACGGGAACTTTGAAGTCATGCCCTTGAAACGTAAATCCAAAGCCGCTGATTTGGGCCGATCCGAATGCTGATCTATCCGCAGTGTTCGGAACTGGATCACTTCCTTCAGGAAGGTAATTGTAGGCCGTTGGATCAGTACTTTGGTAGTTTCCGCCCATAATCGTTTGGGACTCTTCCTGCTTTCCTTGTGTCGTTTCTGCTTGAGCGGTTCCAGACAAGACAGGAAGGATAGCCAAGGCAGATAGAAGGGAAGCGGCAGTTTTCAACATCTTAGTCTTATTCACAGTTTTCCTAACCATAAGAAACACCTTACTTATACTAAAGTAAAGCTGAAATTTGCTGTCGTCAAGGCAGTAAACTTATACGCAGTCGTCAGCCCTTCCATATGTCCGACTGTATGCAGTTTTACCTGCTGGTTCCTGCATTGAACCGGACCCCAAAATGCTAGTCCACAGGATTAATAGACCAAAGGAAATGAGCGGTACCACCAGTTCCTACGAGAGTCCAGCGTGGGCAAAAGGAAAGAGGGGACAAGGATTATTGCTGCACTTATGCTGCCTCCAAGCGCGGCGTAATACATACGGTCTTGTGGCTGTTCGCGGCGGATGGCCTGGATGATTAGGACTAAAACTACTGCGAGTGCGGCGAGGGCGAGGGTCGTGTACATTCCTCTTCTCCCTTTTTGGGGTTGATGCTTATCCTATCGGGAGGGTGTGCACGGTCTTTGAGCTGCAATTCCCAGGAATCAGGGGCCATAGGCGGTAGATGGCATGCAGCCTCTCGGGCGGGAAAGTGGTCTACAGTGCCTGCTTGCCCGGGCAGGCAGCTCGTAGGCTTATATGCTTAGTGGTTATGGCCCCTACGACTGTTTTTGACCGCGCTACCATTCGCCACAACCTCACCGAATTCAAACTCCGGTGGATTTCCCACGTTGAGCAGTGGAAGGCGGAAAACCGTCCTGCAACAGAGTCTAAAGCCGCTGAGACGGACTGCTCAGTACATGGGGATCTCTGGACCTTGGCCACGGAAGTTTTCGGTCAAGCACCCGAATTCGACTTCCCATATATGAAACTCACTCGGCAGGAATGTAGGCTCCTTTTTCTGCCGAGAAACGACATCAGCTTGAGCTGCTTCACGCGTGGTAAACGCAGCTAGTATATCTGGGCTTATTTCCTGGTGGCGCACGGAGGAATGTTGCGCATACCCTTCCCTAAAAACGAGATAAACAAGTCTCGGGAAATGACCCTTGTTTAGTTTCCCTCTCCAGCCTTGAAGGGGAACTTCTTCAGTCCAACAGGTTATATCTGAAGAATCAACATGCTCGCCCATGGCACGCTCCTGCTCCCTAGTTAAAGCTATTCCGACGAATTCCTCGTCATACGTAGCTTCCGTACGCGCAAAGAGCACAAAGATTCTAGCCTGGTTGCTGTTATCTGAAGTTCTACCTATTAAACCTTGCATGCTTCTCTAAACGGTTTAGTGTTAACAGTCGCAGTGTAAGTTTTACCGTCGTCTACGATAGTTCCCGTAGTCGAGCCAATAAAGTTCGTATCCACTAAACCTGAAGTGTCCCAGGTTTTGTTCCGTCTGAGTAGATGGGAAAATCTGGAATATGCC
>CALLKG010000154.1:0-2211 GCA_938008395.1 Corynebacterium tuberculostearicum | reverse complement strand
TCTGCGATTGGCGGCGTACCCTTCGACCGACTCAACAACGTCCCTGGACATCACACCTAACCTCCGGACAGTGGACACGTCAGGGTTAGGCCCTATGGCGGAACATACGCTATAACATATGCCTAAACATATGTCCCGCCATATGGCAAGACATATCAAGCCTTCTAGGGCTGGTGTGAGATGAGTTTTTCGTAATTGGCAAACAATAGCTCCTGGCGCTGCCGAACAGTTGTCAGCTTTCGTGGCGCGCCAAACGCTTTATCCACCTCGCGGTCGAGCGCATCATGCGCTTTGATGAGTTCCGGTGCCATCGCGAGTGGGTTGTAGTGCTCGGCCAGCGAGCGTTCTGGGTGCAGCGCGCGGGCGTCGAGCACCTTCTTGCCCGCTTTAATAATTCGCTGCCGCGTCTTCTCGTCGAGTTCTGGCACTGGGAAAGTATTCCACGTCAAAGTGTTAGCAAAACGGAGATCAGACTTGAGTCGTCCTCCGATGCTTTTCTGCCACGTAATGAACATCGACGACGACGCTAGCGCAAACATCAGGCCGTCTGGATCTTGAGCATGGAATACTAGGTCAGAAGCGATTACGTTTGATGGATACCTTTGTACGGTGAAATACGAGCGGCGTTCGCTTACTACCTTCGGCAGGCAAAGGTAATCAGTATCCGGTTGCGACCGCTGGCCGAATAAGTGCGGAGTTTCAGCCATTTTCCGTGTACTTGCCGCTTTACTGTCGGCTCGAAAAGACTTAACCGCTTCTAGACGCTTTTTCAGAACCGGACTCTGGGCAATGTCTGACGGTGCTACATCTACAAGCCATAGACACCACCGATCTAAGCCGTTCATTAGCTCTCGACTACCCCGGAAAGGGCGAACATACTTTGCCGCTACGGGGTCACTCATAACCTCGTCGTATTCGTCGACCTCAACTAGAAGGTTGCCGCCATCTCGCGCCATATTTCCAAAAGTTGCGGGCGATATTTCCGACGAAATAGGATGCCGGGATTTATCGACAAGAACATTAGGGCCGTCTACTAAATAGGCATTAATGGACTGGCCTACTTCCACTGAGACTGGCTCGCCCTTTACATCGGGATAATCCCACAGACGTGGACGTGGTTGACTCTCCTTATCGAAGCCAACAATGACGCAGTGAACAGCAGCTTTACCGGGTGCTTCAGAGTCCCACGCAAACGTGCGGTGAGCGAAACGAATACGCCACCCTGCTTTGAAGATAGGCCCAAATAGCCGTGGAACTTGATCACCTTGAGTAATTGAATTGGTGGTGACAAACGCAAAACGACCCTCTCGGGACTTAAAGAAATCCAAGCACTTTGCATGCCAGCCGGTGACGTAGTCCAAGCGTGAAATGTCCTTAGTGCCCCACAAGTCTCGGAGTTCTTGAGCTTGTTCAGCAGTTCTCGTCGCATGCCCCAAAAACGGCGGGTTACCGAAGATATACGTCTTGGCGGCAGAAGCCGAGAGTATGTCTGCCCAATCAAGCTGCAGGGCATTGCCGTGCACAATGTGCGCGGTAATCTTAATCGGCAACCGCTCCGGAGGCCTACCCACAGCGTTGGCAAGCTCCTTGTTGGCCTGATGGTCAACTAGGAACATGGCAGTCTCAGCAATCTTGGCAGGCCACCAATTCAGCTCAATGCCGTAGAACTGCCCAATGGACAGTTTCTGCTCCCACTCAATATTCAACGACATGCCCGTTTCACCGCGGCGCTGGCGTATAGCGACAATGATGTCGGTTTCAATCCGGCGCAACTCCCGATACGCCAGAAGCAGGAAGTTTCCAGAACCACAAGCCATATCAGCGAATACCAGCTCAGACAGGGAGTCGCGGAAGCGCTCTAATGCGGCCACCGACGTCGACGGAGAAGACACCAACTTATCGGCCTCAGCCCTCAGCTCGTCCAAAAACAGCGGGCCGATGGTCTTCATGATGTTGGCCTTAGACGTGTAGTGTTCGCCGTCGCTGCGGCGCGCTTCCTTCGATTTCACCAATTGGAACAACGAACCAAAGACGGAGACGTCAATGGTCGACCAGTCGAAGTCGCAGGCAGCAAGCAATGCTTCGCGCATCTGGTAGTCGAAGTACTCCGAGGCCAACGGTTCAGCAAATAGGGCACCATTGACATAAGGAAACTTTGAAGTGTCCCAGGTTTTGTTCCGTTTGAGTAGATGGGAAAATCTGGAATATGCC
>CALLKG010000153.1:0-44423 GCA_938008395.1 Corynebacterium tuberculostearicum | reverse complement strand
GAAAAATCTCGAGGCATCGACCGGAACGATGTCTCGAGACTTCACATGGTGCCCCCAGTGGGACTCGAACCCACACTGAATCGATTTTAAGTCGACTGCCTCTGCCGATTGGGCTATGGGGGCAAGGGCAAGGAATATTTTAGGCCACCCCACCCTACGGGAGTTAACGAGGGGTACCCTCAGCAGCCAGACCAGCGATAATGCCGTCGAGAATGTCCTTTTCACTGATGAAAAAGCTGCGCGCATCGCAATTTCGCTCGATAAGCTGCATGATGCCTTCGACGGCTACCGCCCCACCGCCAATGACGTCGGCACGGCCGGGGTGAATGACGGGGTTGAGAGCGCGGACGTCGGAAGGCAGGCCAATAAGCTGCTGCAAAAGTACGCGCAGGGCATCGAAACGGAGCTCAGACCCGTGAATGGCATCGGCGTCGTAGCGCTCAAGGCCCTGAGCTAATGCGGAAAGAGTGGTGAAGGTGCCTGCGCAGCCGACGATGGTACGGGCCTTAGAAATAGGTACTATCTTCTCCACTTCCGCCGTACGCTCGCCGACGTACTCGGAAGCGATCTCAATCTCCGACTCGGTAGGCGGATCGGTACGCATAATGCGCTCGGTTAGCCTGACGCACCCCATGCGGGCAGAGTGGGTGCCCAAGATATCGCCATCGGCCGTGCCTACGACGAACTCGGTCGAACCGCCGCCCAGATCGATGACACAGAATGGCCCGCGGTCTGGCTCCACATCGGCTACGGCGCCATTAAAGGACAACAGAGCCTCTTCCTCGCCCGAGACGACCTCGGCCTGTGCGCCCGGCTGAATTTGGCCGAGCAACTCAGCGGTCATGTCGAAGAATTCCTGCTGGTTCTTGGCATCGCGAGTAGCGGAGGTAGCGACCATCCGCACGCGGGTGACCTTCTCAAACTTCATCTGGCGTACGTAGCCTTCCAAGGCCACGCGGGCGCGGTCTAGGGCCGCAGGGGCAATTTCGCCAGTGGCATCGACTCCCTCTCCCAAGCGGATGATTTCCATGGTGCGGGTAATATCGCGGACCTTGCCGTCATCCTGAATCTCAGAGATGAGCAAGCGAATCGAATTCGTACCGCAATCAATCGCAGCAACGCGAGTCATAGCAGCCCTCCTATTCCGCGTTAGAGAAATCGAACTGGGCTAGGTCAATCCCCAGATCTTCTACGGTGGGCCAGTCCTGCGGGATGGCAGAGCCTCGAAGCTTGCCGTGGTCGGCGGCCATGGCCACCGCTTCAGTTCCCAACCGGAAATGCTGTGGGCCTTCAGCAAGCGCGTATGCGATGAGCACATGCAGACACTTGACCCGATCGGGCATGCCGCCACCGGAGAAATCGGTGCCAAGGTCTTCGATGTCATTGCGCTTGGCCAAGAAGTATTCGTGGGCGCGCTGATAGTCGGCAGCCAATTCCTCGTCCTCACCCAAGCGGGCTTCCATCCACTTCATAACGTGGGCAACCTCCAAGCGTGAGGCTTCGGCAGTAAGCCGTGGGTCGGTGAGGTAGTAGAGGGTGGGGAATGGGGTGCCGTCGGCAAGCTTGGGCGCCGTCTTAATTACCGCGGGCTGCCCATCCGGCGTGCGATAAGAAACCTCTAGGACCCCGCGCGGGGTGCGGCCCAATTGCTCAGTTACTACAGCGATATCTGCATCAGTGACGGTCATGCGGACAATTATCGCACATCTGGATTCTCTTCCGGCGCCGGCTCAATCGGAAGATGATTTACCTGCTCGGATGGAGCTTCCTCCTCAGGGGGCTCAGCCACGGAATCCCACAAAACCTCGTACCATTCGCGGGAATCTTCTTCCTTCTGACCATCTGTAGTGAGCTGGTCATCCGGCTTTATCTGCGGGTCAATGATGCGGTAGGCGGTCTCGCCCTCATCGACGACCCCGAATCGGCGCCGCGCCTCCTGCTTGATGTACTCATCAGACTTATATCTATCAATCTTTTCCAGCAAAGCAGTCTTCTCATCCTGCTTGGCGGCGATTGACTCATTGAGGCGGGCAATTTCGGACCGGCCGTGGTAGTAATTGCGCAGCGGAATAGCGATAGCAAACAAGACCACAAGCACGATGGCCACGATCACGCCCACTCCGGCAATACTCATCCGGTCCGGCTTCTGCTTCTGCTTCAGTTGCGCACGTTGAGCTTTGCGGATATCCGCAGCACGCGAGGCCACCGGAACCCTAGTGCGGCTCCGGTTTCGCTGCGTCTTCTTTTCGCGTGCCATAGGCCTCTAATCCTAGCGCCGTCACTCCTGTAACAGGGACGTGGCACGCGCAATTTGGATACACTAAAAGAAATTCTCCCTCCCAGGAAGGAAGTTTCATGTCCCTCAAGCGCCTCCTCCCCGTTCTCACCGCAACCCTATTCCTTGCCAGCTGCAACCCTTCCGCCCAAGACGGCGAATACCCCGTCTACGGAGACGGCTACGACCTGAACACCAAAGACGGCATGGCCGACTATCTCAAGGAGTACAAAACCCTGCCGGATGATTACATCAACCACGATGCTGACCAGCTCGAGGGCGACGATCAACCCGAGACCTTTGAAACCAACGCAGATTCCGTGAAGAAGGCCGGCGAAGCTACCTGCAAGAATGACGAGTTGCTCGACATTTCAAAGGAATATTTCCGAGGAAACACCGACAAATTTGGGGAAGCTGTTATGTCATCAGTCAGCGGCTCTGATGATAAATACAGTGATGTTTTTGAGGCACTGAACATCCCCGATGACGCACCAGACAATGACAAGATCATGGCTGCAGCGATGACCTCACTCGGTGCCGTGATGGCTTGCGGCGATGAATTCAGCGATGAAGAACTGGAAAAAGTCGCTGAGTCCATCCATTCCAGCTAGAGCTTCGAACCAGATTCCCTACTTAAGGAATAGCTATGCCCCTCAAGCGTCTCCTCCTCCTAGCCGCCGTAGGCACCCTACTTACCGGGTGCAGCTCGACCGACCACAAAGAAGAAGCAGCCACCAAAGCGGAATCCCCCACTAGCGAAAGCCCTACCAGCAGCGAAACCCCCACCACCACAAGCAGAAAGCACGACCTCAATACCAAAAGCGGCTTCATTTACCACATAAAGGAACACGGCACGATCCCGGACTTCTACCTAGATGTGTTCGGCGCTGGGGCTTCCGAAGAGGAAGACGGCCCTACAAGCTACGAGGTCAATGCCACGACGCTGAAGAAGGCTGGATCTGTTGCCTGCGAGAATGAGCAAACCCTGGACGACGCCAAGTATTTGCTAACCCATGGCGACAGCGCATTTGAAGAACTCGTCCCTAGCCTTGAGGAGTTCGATAGGAAATACGCTCCCGTCTACGAAAAGCTTGAAATTTCAGCGGCTTCTCCCGTCCTAGACAAGCTTTTTACCATGTACATGGCTGGCGTGGGTTCCCTCGCCACCTGCGGTGACAAATATGACGATAAGGAACTCGAAGCAGTAGCTGACAACGTTTTCAGTTACTAACCCCCGGAATTTCGCACATTTTTTCGTTTTACCCCTTGCGCACGCCGGAAAGGCGGCTTATACTAGGGGCAGAAATTCGATTGGGTGTGCGATTTATTCCAGAGGGGGAACTTTCCGTGACAGCCAGCGACGCACCACCAAAGAACGCCTATTTTTCTACCAATAACCTCGACGATACGGTTTGCGTTTTGGGCATGATCCAACGCATTCAATCCTGGCAGCTATACCAATCCGTGCTTCCGCGATTAGAAAACGATGTCGAATGCACTACCACTGCTTTAGCTAAGCGGGTGGGCTTGAGCTACTGGCGCGTCTTATCCGCACTGCGCTCTCACCTGCGCATGCGTGAGTTGCCGTTAACCACGGCGGTACAGACCGAACATTGGATTCTTGACCTCCCGCGGCTGCACGTCATTGATGCCGAGCTTGCCCCGCTTGGCGACGACGCCGAGGGCATCCAACTAATCGATGCCGCCCTTGCAGACTTCCTCACCCCAAAGGAACCTGCCCAGCATGTACCCACGGAATCTGAAATCCGTAGATTCTTGCGCGACTACATCGACGGAATTCTCAAGCCAGAAAATGAGAAGGAAATCGAGCGATCCGTTTCCATTTCTTATTCCAAAGGCCAAGCCACCATCACCCTGAAAACGGATAAAGCAACCGCCAGTGCTATTTCACGACACATCGATAAAGCAGCGCGAAAGAAGAACATCACCAAGCCAGAGGCTTTGGAAGCGCTGATTTTTAATCGCACCCAGACAAAAGTAGTTATAAACACCTATGCAGCGGGTGACGATGCTTCTCGGGTATACATACCTTCGGCGGGATGGTGCGTTCTTACGGAGCATTTAAGCAATTACTCGATGACTCGCGAGTTGTGCCCAGAAGAAACTTCCTCCTACGTTCCCACCGAACAAATCAGGACATGGGTCCACGGTCGCGATGCCACGTGCCGTTGGCCAGGGTGTTCCATGCCTGCACATTACTGCCAGCTTGATCATCGAGTGGAGTATGCCGACGGCGGACCGACGAGCGTCGATAATCTTGTCACTCTCTGTCAACACCACCACAACGTGAAGACCGATGGTAGGGCACGCTACATCATGGATCCCATCACTGGAGACGTTGCGTGGCTCTTTTCGGACGACACCTTCGAAATTGACCGTGCCCAAGGGCCTTTAGCGCCGCGAACCGTGAATTGGAAGCAAACCTGGCAGCAATACCTAGACATGCGAAAGCGCCCCCGCGGCAATGCGAGGGCGCTACGAAAGGAGGCGATTAAGCCTTAAAGCGCGGGAAAGCGGAGCGGCCGGCGTAAACTGCGCCGTCGCCAAGCTCCTGCTCGATACGCAGCAGCTGGTTGTACTTAGCTACACGCTCGGAACGTGCCGGTGCGCCGGTCTTGATCTGGCCGCAGTTCAGAGCAACAGCCAGGTCCGCAATGGTGGTGTCCTCGGTCTCGCCGGAGCGGTGGGACATCATGGTGCGGTAGCCGTTGCGGTGAGCCAGCTCGACTGCGTCGAAGGTCTCGGTCAGGGTACCGATCTGGTTGACCTTAACCAGCAGGGCGTTGGCAGCCTTCTTCTCAATGCCCTCCTGCAGGCGGGCAGGGTTGGTGACGAAGAAGTCATCGCCGACGATCTGTACCTTATCGCCAATTGCGGCGGTCAGGGTGGTGTAGCCATCCCAGTCGTCCTCCTGCAGCGGATCCTCGATGGAGACGATCGGGTACTGGTCGATGAGGTCCTCGTAGACCTTGGACATTTCTTCAGCGGTGTGCTCGCCACCCTCGAAGTGGTACTTGCCGTCCTTGAAGAACTCGGAGGAAGCAACGTCGAGTGCCAGGGCTACATCCTTGCCGGGCTCGAAGCCGGCCTTCTTGATGGCGTCAACGATGACGTCGAGGGCAGCCTTGGTGGAGTCAACGGACGGAGCGAAGCCGCCCTCGTCGCCCAGACCAGTGGACAGCCCCTTGTCCTTCAGCACTGCCTTCAGTGCGTGGTAAACCTCGGCGCCCATGCGAAGAGCCTCGGCGAAGGACTCCGCACCAATCGGAGCGATCATGAATTCCTGGACGTCCACGCCGGAGTCAGCGTGTGCGCCGCCGTTGAGAATGTTCATCATTGGCACCGGCAGTACGTGTGCATTCGGGCCACCGATGTAGCGGTACAGAGGCAGTGCAGCGGACCCTGCAGCGGCCTTGGCTGCGGCAATGGAAACGCCCAAGATAGCGTTAGCGCCGAGCTCGGACTTGTTATCGGTACCGTCCAGCTTAATCAGTGCCTGGTCAATGAGGCGCTGGTCGTCGGCTTCGAAGCCAGCAATTTCGTCGGCAATCTTCTCGTTGATGTTCTCAACAGCCTTCAGAACACCCTTACCCTGGTAGCGCTCGCCACCGTCGCGCAGCTCGTGAGCCTCGTGCACACCGGTAGAAGCACCGGAAGGAACGCCGGCAACACCGCGGGCGCCGTCATCAAGGAAGACCTCGGCCTCGACGGTTGGGTTACCACGGGAATCAAGAATTTCGCGGGCGAAAGTGTGGATGATGTCAGCCATGCTGTTTTTCACTCCTCATAAAAAAGTTCGCTCTGGACCAGCCGGCCCAGCTACGTTGTCAATTGTTGCAGAAAACTTTACTGTGTGACACTACTTTGCACTTTGCGGAACCGAGTAGGCGTTGGCGGCGTGTGCAACTTTATGCAAATACTCGCTGGACTGATTGTAATTTAGGATTGCTTCCTCCCACTGTTCTGGGTTAGAGAGATCTCTATCACCAAAACATAAAAGTCCGGCGGCGCCAACTGCGGCGTCGTCAATTTGATTGGGATCTGCCTTGCCATCGCCGTTGGCATCAGCGCCCACCGATTCCCACGTGGTCGGGATAAACTGCATCGGGCCGACGGCGCGGTCATATTCGGAATCCCCATCGATTTTGCCGTTATCGGTATCTGGGGTGTGCGCCGTATTGTTCAGGCCATCGAGGGCGATGCCGTTGATGGGTGGTTGGGGGTAGCCGGCGTCGTCAAGCTTGGAGGGCTTAAACCAATTGCCATTGTAGGTGCCGTGGCGTGTCTCCACGTAACCCAGGCCGGCAAGGGTATTCCACCGCAGATGGCAATTCGGCCATTTTTGCTGAGCGATGAGTTCGGCGTTGCCATAAGCGCGCAGGGCTGCCGGTGGGATACCCGTCTGCTCAGCTAGGTCAGAGGCCCAGTAGGTGAGCTTATCGGCGGTGCGGCCGGGGGCATTGACGTCAATATGCGCGACCTCTTTGCCCTCAACGGGCGGAATGTTCTCCGGTACGGGCTCCTGTGAAGTGCCGTGCCCCGTCAACAGCCATGCCACCAGCGCGATTATCACGGCTACGGCCACCCCGCAGCCCCCGAATATCTGCAGCAGCCTCTTCATGAGAAGCCATCCTACATTCCCTTGCCTTCGCGCCACAGCCTCTCTTGCGTGTCAACGTCGACAATCTCCGTGGTGCCATCAAATAGGTATGGGGCGCGGGCGCGCATTTTGGTGAGGAAGCTCTGGGCGACGTCGTCAAGCGAAAAGGTGGAGATTTCCGCATGGAAAAGTACTTGGAGGAAGATATCCCCCAATTCCTTAAGCATCTCGCTTTCCGGTTCGCGGCTGCGCACGGCCGCGGCGAATTCGGCGGACTCCTCCTCGAGGTACGGCAAGAGGGAAGTATGGGTTTGCTCGCGCTCCCACTCCCCGATGCGCCGCGCCGTGGCCATGGTCTGGCGCGCCTGCATGATGGGATCTGCAAGGGATTCGGCGCGAATGACGGACTCGCCGCTAGCGAGGCGGGCGCGAGTGTCCGGATCGTGTTCGTCGGTGCTTACCAAGGTGCCGGTGGCGTCCTCGCCTACCAGCAGATCGGAAAAATTCCACCGTACGGACACGGGTACCTCACCCGTGAAGTGGACGGGGCCACGCAGCTTCCCGTATGCCTGCATGGGGATCATGGTGGGCCAGCGTTCATCGAGCAACAGCACAGTCATGTGCACAAAGTCTAGCCCGAGTTCCCATTATGGGGCTATTCAAGGTATTTTAGGCCAATGACCTCCAGCCAGAATAGTTCCCACTCCGTGACGCTGTGGACCCTCGTCGCGCTGATTATCGGTTCCACCGTGGGCGCGGGCATTTTCTCGCTGCCCCAAAACATTGCCTCCGTTGCCGGCCCAGGCGCGATGCTCATTGGCTGGCTGGTAGCGGGCATCGGCATGCTCTCCGTGGCGTTTGTTTTTCAAATTCTGGCCCGCCGAAAGCCGCACCTTGATTCTGGCGTTTATTCCTACGTGCGGGCCGGCCTCGGCGATTTTATTGGTTTTACCTCCGGCTGGGGCTACTGGCTGGGCTCCGTTATGGCGCAGGTGGGTTATGCCACCCTCTTTTTCAATACCTTGGGCCATTACCTGCCGCTTTTCGACGCCGACCACTACTGGACCTCCGCCATCGCCGTCTCCCTCCTATCCTGGGGCATTTTTGCGGTTCTTGCGCGCGGCATCAAGCAGGCCGCGTTCATGAACCTCATCACCACAATTGCCAAGATTGTGCCCATCCTGGCCTTTGTGGTGCTCATTGCTTTCCTCGGGTTCAGCTGGGATAAATTCACCTTGGATTTCTGGGGACGCGCTTCAGAGGCCAGCGTCTTTGAGCAGGTCCAGGGAATCATGCTCTTTACCGTGTGGGTCTTCATTGGCGTGGAGGGCGCATCCGTTTATTCCAAGCAGGCTTCTAAGCGCACCGACGTCGGCCGCGCGACCGTCATCGGCTTCTTCTCCGTGCTGGCACTGCTGGTTTCCGTGTCTACCTTGAGCTTTGGCGTGATGAGCAAAGAAGAACTAGCCGCATTGCCAGATAATTCCATGGCCTCCGTACTCACCGAGGTCATCGGCCCCTGGGGCGGCGCGCTGGTGTCTATTGGACTGTGCTTGTCGGTTTTGGGAGCCTATGTGTCCTGGCAGATGTTGTGCGCCGAGCCCATCGTGATGATGGCCATCGACGGCCTCATTCCCCGCCGCATCGGAACCATCAATGTGGCGGGTGCGCCGTGGGTAGCGCAGCTGATTTCCACGATGGCCATCCAGCTATTCATCATCGTCTTCTACCTCAACGAGGCGTCTTATAACGCCATGGTGCAGCTGGCAACCATCATGTACTTGCTGCCCTATATCTTTTCTTCCTTGTACCTATTGCTCTTGACGCTGCGGGGCAAGGGGCTGTCTCACCCGCAGGCGGGTATCAAGTTCGATCTTTCTGGACCAGAGGTAGGCCGCAAGGATAACCGCAAGCACTTGGTCATTTCTTTGCTCGCGTTTATCTATTCCCTGTGGCTGATTTATGCGGCCGACCTCGTCTACGTCCTGCTCGGCGCTTTGGCCGTGGTACCGGGACTTATTCCGTATGTCGGCACCCGTTTGTGGAAGAAGGAACGCATCTTCAACACCTTCGAGTGGTGCGTGGTGGCTATTGTCTTTGCCGGTGCCGCCACCGCCATTTGGGGCTTGAGCACCGGCTGGCTCACCCTCTAGCTACTCCCCTACGCTGACCACGTTCGAGGTGGGCTGGGCGCCGCTGACGTTGATGGGGTCGACGTCGAAAAGCGCGCTCAAGAAGTCCGCCGCCCACTGAATGAGCTCGGTATCGCGCAGCTTTGGCGAGGTGACATTGCGCCCCGCCTTGGGGAACGGCACGTTGATAGCCTTAGCCGCCGCGCGGAAGCTGGAGCCCGGATATAGGCGCTTGAGACGCACCTGCTTGGAATCCGGCAGCTCCACCGGGTGGAACTTGACGCGGGTGCCCTGCACGGTGATATCGGAAATGCCGGCGCGGCGTGCTTGATGGCGCAGGCGGGCAACGGAAAGCAGGCGCAGAACCTCCTGCGGCAGTGGGCCAAAGCGGTCTTCCATTTCCTCGATGACGGCCTTGAGATCATCGTCATTCTGCGAGGCCGCAAGCTTGCGGTAGACCTCGAGGCGCAGGCGCTCGGAGTCGATATAGCCTTCCGGAATATGCGCGTCCACGGGGAGATCGATGCGGATTTCCTTCGGGCCCTCATCGGTAACGGTGGGGGCCTCGCCGCGGGCGAGCGATTTGAAGGTCTCGACCGCCTCGCCAACGAGGCGCACGTAGAGATCGAAGCCCACACCGGCAATGTGGCCGGACTGTTGGGCGCCAAGGACGTTGCCGGCACCGCGCATCTCCAAGTCCTTCATGGCTACGGCCATGCCGGCACCAAGGTCATTGTTCTGAGCGATGGTGGCCAGGCGGTCATAGGAAGTTTCCGTGAGCGTGGCCCCCTTGGGGTACAGGAAGTAGGCATAGCCGCGCTCGCGGGAGCGGCCCACGCGCCCGCGCAGCTGGTGCAGCTGGGACAGGCCCATATGGTGGGCGTTTTCCACAATGAGGGTATTCGCATTAGCGATATCCAGGCCGGTTTCCACGATGGTGGTACACACCAATACGTCGTACTCGCGATCCCAGAAACCCTGGACGGTCTGCTCGAGCACCTCCTCGTTCATCTGGCCATGCGCGACGACGACGCGGGCCTCCGGTACCAGGTCGCGCAGCTCGCGGGCCTTCTTTTCGATATCAGAGACTTTGTTGTGGATGAAAAAGGTCTGACCATCGCGCAGCAGCTCGCGGCGGATGGCCGCGGCTACCTGCTTGTCCTCGTAAGCGCCGACGTAGGTCAGCACCGGGTGGCGGTCTTCCGGCGGGGTCAGGATGGTGGACATCTCGCGGATGCCAGCCATAGACATTTCCAAGGTGCGCGGGATAGGTGTCGCGGACATGGTGAGCACATCCACGCTGGCCTTGAGCGCCTTAATGTGTTCCTTGTGCTCCACGCCAAAGCGCTGCTCCTCGTCCACGACGATGAGGCCGAGGTTCTTCCAGTGCACGCCAGTCTGGAGGAGGCGGTGCGTGCCGACGACGATATCGACGCTGCCATCGGCCAGGCCCTTGAAGATGTCCTTTGCTTCCTTCTTTGAGGTAAAGCGCGAAAGCACCTCAATCTTGACGGGGAAGCCGGTCATGCGCTCGCTGAAGGTATCAAAGTGCTGTTGCGCCAGCAGCGTGGTGGGCACGAGGACGGCCACCTGCATGCCGTCTTGCACGGCCTTGAAGGCGGCACGGATGGCCACCTCGGTCTTGCCGTAGCCCACATCGCCGACGACCACGCGGTCCATCGGCACCGTGGACTCCATATCGTGCTTGACGGCGTCGATAGCCAGCATCTGGTCTTCGGTTTCGACGAAGGGGAAATTATCCTCCATCTCCGCCTGCCACGGATTATCCGGGGAGAATTGGTGCCCCGGCGCGGCCTGGCGCTTGGCGTAGAGCTCGACGAGCTCGCCGGCGATTTCGCGCACGGCGGCGCGCGCCTTCTTCTTGGTGTTCTTCCAGTCGGAACCGCCCATCTTGGACAGGTGAGGCGATTCGCCACCGGTGTACTTGCTGAGCAGATCCAGCGAGTCCATGGGAACCCAGAGCTGATCGGCAGGCTGACCACGCTTGGAGGGCGCGTACTCGAGCACGATGTATTCGCGGCGGCTGGTTTCATCGCCGGACTGGATGGTGCGCTCGGCCATCTTGAGGAACTTGCCAATGCCGTGGGTCTCGTGCACCACAAAATCGCCCTGCTTGAGGGCGAGCGGGTCAACCTTATTGCGGCGTTTGGCGGGCCGGCGCTTTGCTTCGGCGATATCGCCAACGCGGTTACCGGTCAGATCCGTCTCGGTCACAACGACCAGTGGGAGGGCCTCGGCATCCTTGGGCTTTTTCACCTTGGGAAATACCAGGCCGGCGTGGCTTAGTGCTTGGTAGAGGGTGACTTCACCGGCGGTGGGTTCCCAGCCAGGGGTGGCTACCTTGGTGCGGATACCCTTTTCTGCAAAGCGGTCCACCATGCGCTTGATGGCACCTTGCGCCGGCGCGATGAAAGCTGCCCGGCCGCCGGCGTTGGTGTGCGCGAGGAGTTGGGCCATCATGGCGTCGATTTCTTCGATATTGCCGCGCGGGGTGGGCCCTGGTTCGAATTCGAGCGGGAGGGTCTCCTCTTCCGGGGCGGCGAGCATTCCCGGTGGGGAGAAAGTCCACAAAGGCAGGCCGGACTCGCTGATGGAGACCTCGAGCGACTCATAGAAGCGATAGCTGGATGCCTCGGTATCGAGCCCTTCGGTAGCCAGCGGGCCATCGGCCCCCATGGCCGCGGCCTCCCAACCGGCGGCGAGGAATTCCGCATCGGTCTTTTCTAGATCTGCCACGCGGCGGCGAATCTTTTCCGGGCCGACCATCACCACGTGGGTGGTGGGGCGCAGGAATTCGGGGAGGGTGATCATGGGGGCGTCGGAAAGCGCGGGCAGGAGCGCTTCCATACCCTCGGCCGGGATGTGCTCGCTTACCTTGGTCAGCAGCTCCACCAAGGCGGGATTGCCGGGGTGCTTAACGGCGAGATCGGCCGCACGCTTGGCAATGGCGTCCGTAATAGGCAGCTCGCGGGCCGGGAAAATGTCTACGCGGCCCACCTCGATTTCAGGGATGGTGCGCTGGTCAGCTACGGAAAATTGGCGGATATCGGTAATCTCATCGCCCCAAAACTCCACGCGGACCGGATAATCCAGCGTGGTGGGGAAAATATCGATGATGCCGCCGCGCGTAGCGTACTCGCCGCGCTTAGCCACCATGTCTACGTGCTTATAGGCGCGGAACTCGAGCTCGCGGACTACCTCATCAAAATCATATTCATGATCTTCTTCGAGGTGGACGGGAGCACGGCCCTCCACCTCCTGCAGGATGGGCTGGGACAGGCCGCGGGCGGCGGTGACGATGACCTGCAGGCTATCGAGATTGTGCAGAACTTCAGCGCGGCGGCCGATGATGTCTACGCCGGGGCTCAGTCGCTCATGCGGCAAGGTCTCCCAGGCGGGGAACATGGCCACCTTCTCCCCCAGCATCGCCGTAAGCTCCGCCGTGAGATCCTCGGCCTCGCGGCTCGTAGCGGTTACCACGAGCACTGGGGCATGATGAGCCAAGGTGCCCAAGGCCCACGGCCGGGACTGATCCAAGCCCGTGATGTGGAGGTCTTCGCCCACATGAGAAATCATGCCCTTAAGCTTGGGATCTGAGGCCGCTACCTTGAGCAGGCCGGCCAGCATTGGGGTCGCCATTTATTTGCCTCCTAGCTTGGGCTGTACTTCCATACCGGACAAACCATTCCAGCATAGATTGACAATATGCGTGGCGACGACTTCCTTGTCCGGGTTGCGCTCATCCAGCCACCATTGCGCGGTGGTCGATACCATTCCCACCAGCGCTTGGCCGTAAATATCCGCCAAATCCGGATCGATGCCACGGTGCTCAAATGCTTCCCGCAGGATATAGGAAACCTGGCCCACCGCGGAATTCAACAGCGTGGAGAAACTGCGCTCGTCACCGGGCTTGGCATCGCGTACCAGGATGAGGAAGCCATCAGTTTCTTCCTCGACATAGGTCAAAATGGCCATGACAGCCTGCTCGATGCGCTCGCGCCAGCTGCCGGTCTCCAAGGAATCAGTAATGACCTTTTCCAGGGCCAGCATCTCGCGGTCAACGACCACCGCGTAGAGGCCTTCCTTGCCCCCGAAGTGCTCATAGACAACGGGTTTGGATACCCCGGCGCGTGCCGCGATCTCTTCGACGCTGGTTCCTTCAAAGCCTAGTTCCGCGAATGCAGCGCGTCCGATGGAAATGAGTTGTTCGCGGCGTTCCCGGCCGGTCATCCTTTGTCGAGCCATACCCTCTACCCTATCCTTTGCCCCGCAATTTGTGATTTACCCGGGGGCGTCAGGTACGCTATGCCTACAGCTTTTGCTGTGTTTCCCCATGGTGTAATCGGCAACACTACGGTTTTTGGTACCGTCATTCTAGGTTCGAGTCCTGGTGGGGAAGCTTTTTAGTTTTTCTTCCTGCCGCGGCGAAAGCCTTTGAGCTCGGCTTTCTTCGCAATCGCCGCCACTTGGGCAGCGGTGTAGTTAACGGGGGCTACACCGGCGCGGGGCAGGACCCAGCCGCGCCAATAGGACACGATGGCCATGCCACTGCCGACGATCGGCGCAACCACCATGCCGAGTGCAAACTGCCCGTAACCGGCAAAGGTAACCATGACGATGCCGGTGAGGATAGAGGGCACGGCATACAGGGGGCTGCCGCCAAAGATGGACGGGATTTCCCCCGAAGCTATATCGCGGACCATTCCGCCGCCCACCGCGGTAAGCACGCCCAGAAAGACACAGGGAATAAGTGGCATGCCGTGGGTGAGCGCCTTAACGCAGCCGGTGGTGGACCACACGCCGAGGATGATGGCATCGCCGTGCTCGCGGAATAGCTCCCACGCCTTGCCCTTGAGATCGATGAGAAATGCAATAAGCGCACCGCAGCAAGCAAGGCCGAGGTACCACGGGTCCGAGATCGCTGCCGCTGCTCCATCCCCGATGAGCATGTCGCGGATCATGCCACCGGCCAGCCCAGAAAAGAGGGCGAGGAACACGAAGCCCACGATGTCGAATTCACGGCGGCGGGCAAGGGTGCCGCCAATGATGCCGTTCAAAACCACGCCGAGAAGATCGAAGGCTTGGTACAGCGAATTGATGAGGGGATCGACATCGTGCATGATTCTTAGGCCTCCTGCCGCGCGGGTAGAATTTCGGCGTGACTGCGGCCGTGTTTTACTCTCCGGCGTGTCAGCATGGCTCTTATTTAACCAACTCGTTTCTCTGAAAGATCGCATTTCTCATGTCTAAATCCAACGCCCGGTATTTCATCTGGTCCAATGGCCTGCAAAACTTGGGCGATCAGATTGTTGCTGCCAAGACGGTGCTGCCCGCGCTCTTTAGTGCGGCCGGAGTGCCTGCGTTCTTTACCGGTCTGCTCACCCCCATCCGCGAGTCCGGTTCGATGCTGCCGCAGGCGGCGCTGACCCCGTGGGTGACTACGCATAGGGCCCGCAAGCGCCTGTGGATTATCGGCTCTTTGGGCCAAGCGGTATCCGCCGCGGTCATCGCGCTCGCGGCATTTTTTACCCGCGGTGCGGTATTGGGTGTGGTGGTGCTGGTGGCCTTGGCGGCGCTTTCCCTCTTCCGCGCGCTGTGCTCGATTGCGGGCAAGGACGTGCAAGCGCGCACGATTTCTAAGGGCGCACGCGGCCGGGTGACCGGTAGCGCGGCAGCCCTCGGTGGCGGCGCTACTTTGTTGACCGGCATTATCCTCTACTTTTTGGGCGAGCTCAGCATTCCCATGATGGGCACGGTCCTCGCCGTTGGTGCGGCCACGTGGGCCATTGCCGCATGGGTCTTTTCGGGCGTGGATGAGCCGGTACCAGAGGAAGCCGAAGGGGGCATCGATAAGCACTGGTGGAAGGATACCTGGCAGCTTTTTACTAGCGACGGCCAATTTCGCAACTTCGTCATCGTCCGCGCGCTCCTGCTCGTTTCGGCGCTATCGACCTCCTTTATTGTGCTGCTCAGCAGCAACCTTTCCGGGCTCTACGGATTCGTGCTAGCTTCCGGCCTAGCCTCTCTGGTGGGCGGGCGCATCTCCGGTGTGTATTCGGATAAGTCCTCTAAGAACACCATGGCCGTGGGCGCGGCCGTGGCCTCCGTCGTGCTGGTGCTTTTGGTCGCCAGCTCGCACTGGGCACCGGATGCGGTCAATGCCTGGGTCATGCCGATTGGCTTCTTCGCCGTGAACCTAGCTCACACGGCCATTCGCGTGGCACGAAAGACCTACGTGGTGGATATGGCCGGCGGCGATAAGCGCACCCAGTATGTGGGTGCGGCCAATACGATGATGGGCATTATCTTGCTTATCGTCGGTGGCATTTCCTCCGTGGTGGCATTGGCCGGACCTGAGGCGGCGCTGCTCTTCCTTGCCCTCATTGGTTTCCTCGGTGTGTGGCGCGCCCGCGGCCTGAAAGAGGTTTCTCACACATAAATCGCACTTGGGCTATAGGATGTAGTCCGGATAAGAATCAGACTCGACCCCAGGAGTTCAATAACCCGTGGTAGCAACAACCTCGTGTGCTGTCGTCGTCCTTGCGGCTGGCGCCGGCACCCGCATGAAGTCCACTAAGCAGAAGACCTTGCATGAGATTGGCGGTCGCACTTTGCTCGGCCACGCTCTGCATGCTGCGGCCGGGATCAACCCGGAGCGCATCGTGACGGTGGTGGGCCACCAGCGCGATCAGGTCTCCCCCGCCGTGGATGCCATCGCCCAGGAGCTGGACTGCGAGGTACTGCAGGCGGTGCAGGAAGAGCAGCTGGGCACCGGTCATGCCGTGGCCTGCGGCTTGGAGCCGATTCCGGACTTCGAGGGCACCGTCATTGTCACCAACGGCGATGTCCCGCTGCTTACCCCAGAGACCATCGAAGGCCTGCGCGCCACCCACACCGAGCAGGGTAACGCGGTCACTGTGCTCTCGATGCGCCTCGATGACCCGACCGGTTACGGCCGCATCATTCGCGCTGAGGACGGCAGCGTGTCTGCCATCGTGGAGCAAAAAGATGCCACCGAAGAACAGCGCCAGGTCAATGAGGTCAATTCCGGCGTTTTCGCCTTTGATGGGCGCGTGCTTGCCGACGCCCTCCAGAAGCTCGACTCCAATAACGCCCAAGGCGAGCTATATATCACCGATGTGCTGGAGATCGCCCGTACCGCTGGGCACGGCGTCGGCGCGCACGTAGCAGCAGATCCGGCCGAGCTCGCGGGCGTCAATGACCGCGTGCAGCTTGCCGCTGCCGGCCGTGAGCTCAACCGCCGCATGGTAGAAAAGGCGATGCGCGGCGGCGCCACCATCGTGGATCCGGAGACCACCTGGATTGGTGTCAACGTCACCGTGGGCTCCGATGTCATTATTCACCCGGGCACCCAGCTGTGGGGCGCTACCAGCATCGCCGATAACGCCGAGATTGGCCCCGACACCACCTTGACCAACATGCAGGTGGGCGAGGGCGCTTCCGTCGTGCGCACCCATGGCAGCGATTCCGTCATTGGTACCAACGCTAAGGTCGGCCCGTTTACCTATATCCGCCCGAAGACCGTCGTGGGTGAGGACGGAAAGCTCGGCGGCTTCGTAGAGGCAAAGAACGCCCAGATTGGCCGCGGCTCCAAGGTTCCGCACCTGACCTATATCGGCGATGCCACCGTGGGCGAGCAATCCAATATCGGTGCCTCCTCGGTCTTCGTCAACTACGACGGCGTAAACAAGCACCACACCACCATCGGCAGCCACGTGCGCACCGGTTCTGACACAATGTTTATCGCTCCGGTCAATGTCGGTGATGGCGCATACTCCGGTGCGGGTACAGTAATTAAAGACGATGTTCCTGCGGGAGCACTCGCAGTCTCCGGTGGCAAACAGCGCAACATCGAGGGCTGGGTTCAGAAGAAGCGTCCGGGTACTCCCGCGGCTGAGGCCGCAGCCCGTGCGCAGGACAACGAAAAGTAAGGGGCATATTCTCCCATGACTGGCAAGGTAACTGGTAGCAGCAAGAACATGAAGCTCTTCTCTGGGCGTGCACATCCAGAGTTGGCAGAGGCTGTGGCTAAAGAACTCAAGACCGATCTGGTTCCTACCACCGCCCGCGACTTCGCCAACGGCGAAATCTTCATTCGCTTTGAGGAGTCCGTGCGTGGCGCCGACTGCTTCGTAATGCAGTCTCATACCCAGCCGCTCAATAAGTGGCTGGTAGAGCAGCTCATCATGATCGATGCTTTGAAGCGCGGCTCCGCTAAGCGCATCACCGCCATCCTGCCCTTCTACCCATATGCACGCCAGGATAAGAAGCACCTGGGCCGCGAGCCTATTTCTGCCCGTCTGGTGGCAGACCTTCTGCAGGCTGCCGGCGCGGACCGCATCGTGTCCGTGGACCTGCACACCGATCAGATCCAGGGCTTCTTCGATGGCCCGGTCGATCACATGCACGCTCAGCCCATCCTGACCGATTACATCAAGTCCAAGTACGCCACCGATAACATCACCGTGGTCTCCCCGGATGCTGGCCGCGTGAAGGTGGCAGAAAAGTGGGCCCACGACTTGGGCGATGCCCCACTGGCCTTCGTGCACAAGACCCGCTCCAACACCGAGGCCAATAAGACGGTGTCCAACCGTGTGGTCGGCGATGTAGAGGGCAAGGACTGCGTGCTTCTCGACGACATGATTGACACCGGTGGCACCATCGCCGGCGCCGTGCGCGTTCTGAAGGACGCCGGTGCGAAGAAGGTCATCATCGCCTGCACCCACGGCGTCTTCTCCGATCCAGCCCGCGAGCGCCTGTCCGAGTGCGGCGCGGAGGAAGTTATCACCACCGATACCCTCCCGCAGTCCACCGAGGGCTGGTCCAACCTCACGGTGCTGTCCATTGCACCGCTGTTGGCACAGACCATCCACGAGATCTTTGAGAATGGTTCCGTGACCACCCTTTTCGATCGCGCCTAAGCGCAGGGCCGCCGAGATTTCCCTCGGCGGCTTTTGATTTGCCCCTGGCGCACGTGCTAATCTAACTCAGTCTCGGCGAGGGCGACCTCAGGATGAGGAAGCCGTTATCGACGCGATTGAAGTTAGAGCATGTTGCTTTTTATATACGCCTGCGATGACTCGTCCAAGACGTCCATCGGCAGGCTTTCGTCGTTTTTATCGCGTTGGCCGCGCCGCACTACTTTAACTAAGGAGAATGAAGCATGGCACAGCGCCCAGTAATTAAGGCTGAAGCACGTACCGAATTTGGCAAGGGTGTCGCACGCCGCCTGCGCCGCGAGTGGAAGGTCCCAGGCGTCATCTACGGTTCCCACCAGGAGCCGGTCCACTTCGCAGTTCCGCTGCTGGACATCCAGTCCCTCGTCCGCAACAACGGCGTCAACGCCGTTCTGGAGCTGGAGATCGACGGCGAGCAATACCTGACCATGGTTAAGCACGTTGACCAGAACGTCCTGACCTTCGACATCGACCACGTTGACCTGCTGGCTATTAAGCGCGGCGAGAAGGTTGAGGTTGAGGTTCCGGTTACCCTGACCGGCGAGCCGGCCCCAGGCACCATGCACATCCAGGATGCTGACGTACTGCTGGTTGAGGCAGACGTACTGAACATTCCGGAGGAGATCGAGGTTTCCATCGAGGGTCTCGAGGACGGCGCAGTTATCACCGCTGGCGACGTCACCATGCCGGAAGACACCACCCTGGTGGCAGAGGAAGACACCGTTATCGTCTCCATCTCCCTGCCTGAGGTTGATGAAGAGCTCGAGGAAGCAGCCGAAGCTGCTGAGGAAGGCGGCGCTGACGCTGGTGCCGAGTCCGTCGACGAAGGCGAAGAGTCCTCCGACTCCGAGGAGTAATCCCCTCCCCTTCACACGCATAGGCCGCCGTGAGATTCGCTTCTCGCGGCGGCCTTGCCGTTTTTCTCTCTGCCTATGAGACAATTGAGCGCGTGACTCCACTTCTCGTAGTAGGCCTTGGCAACCCCGGCCCCAAGTACGCAGGCACCCGGCACAATATCGGCTTCGATGTGGCAGATGAACTCGCAGGAGAGCTCATGAGCGGCTTTTCTGTACACAAAAAGACCAACACCGAAGTAGCCGAAGGCATGGCCGGCGGCCGCAAGATTATCTGCGCAAAGCCACGGTCCTATATGAACCTTTCCGGCGGGCCGATCAAAGCTTTGGCCCAATACTTTCATCTCTCCGCCGCCGACATCATTGTTGTCCACGATGAGCTAGAGCTCGATTTCGGCACCATTAAGCTCCGCCAAGGTGGTGGCGACCATGGCCACAATGGGTTGCGTTCAACCACAAAGTCCCTGGGCACCAAAGACTATCAACGCCTTTCGATAGGAATCGGTCGCCCACCGGGGCGCATGGACCCGGCGTCGTTTGTGCTTAAGCCTTGGGCAAAGCAGGAAAAGGCAGAAATCCCCATCCTTTGCGCCGACGCTGTTGAGGAAATCTTGCGCGTAGGATAGTCGCCATGAAATTGGCTACCCTACGCACTGGCTTTGGAACTTCCGCTATCCGCATCGACGGCGATAACGTGGGTGTTGAGTTGGATTATGAGGACGTGGGCCAGCTGCTGCGCAGCGAAGATTGGCGCAAGGCCGCCCAGCTTTCCGGCGAGCCCGTGGTCTTTGACCACGCTGATTTGGAAGCCGTCGTACCAACTCCCGGCAAGGTCATCTGCGTGGGGCTCAATTACGCCAAGCACATTCGCGAGATGGGACGCGAATTCCCCGAATATCCCACCTTGTTCATCAAGTTCGCCGATGCCCTCACCGGCCCCTATGATGATGTCTTCATTCCCGAATATGGCACACAGAAGCTGGATTATGAAGGTGAGTTGGCGGTCATCATCGGCGAGCGCGCCCACCGTGTCACCCGCGACGAGGCACTAGATTATGTGGCGGGCTACGCCATCATGAATGACTACACGCTGCGTGACTTCCAACGCCAGACTAGCCAGTTCCATGCCGGTAAATCCTTCTATCGCACCGCCGGCTTCGGCCCTTGGCTTACCACCGCGGATGAGTGGTCACCGGGGTCCGGAGCTGTCCTCACCACTACCGTAGACGGTGAGGAAAGGCAGCGCGATAATACCGATGACCTCATCTTTTCCGTAGCTGAGCTCATCGAATTCTGCTCACAGCTCTATCCACTCAATCCGGGCGACGTCATCATTACCGGCACGCCGGAGGGCGTGGGTTTTGCCCGCATCCCGCAGCAATGTATCGAGGACGGCCAGAACGTCACCATCGCCATCGAAGGCTTGGGGCATATTTCCAATACCACCCGCTATGGAGAGCCCGGCTGCGGCCCCAGCTGTACCTGCTCCTAAGCTGTGCCCAGGTTCTCACTCCAAAGTGGGCGGTAGCGTTTTCATCCCAGCCGCTTGTGCCGGTTAAGCTGGATTAATGAGCACAAAAAGCAGTAAAGCCCCTAAGAAACTCAACAAGAAGGCCTACGAAAAGGAGCTCGAACGACTCCAAGCGGAGCTCGTGGACATGCAGCAGTGGGTCGTTGAAACCGGCGCCCGCGTAGTCATCATCATGGAGGGCCGCGACGCCGCCGGCAAAGGCTCCGCGATTAAGCGCATCACCCAGTACCTCAACCCGCGCACCTGCCGCATCGAGGCACTGCCTGCACCGAACTCGCGCGAACAGGGCCAGTGGTACTTCCAGCGCTACGTGGAAAAGCTGCCTACCAAGGGCGAAATCGTCATCTTTGACCGCTCCTGGTACAACCGCGCCGGTGTCGAGCGCGTCATGGGCTTTTGCACCGATCAGGAATACGTCCGCTTCCTGCACCAAGCACCCACCTTTGAACAGATGTTGGTAGAAGACGGCATCATGCTGCGCAAGTACTGGTTCTCTGTATCTGATGAGGAGCAGATTAAGCGCTTTGAATCCCGCCGCAACGATCCGCTGCGCCGTTGGAAGCTCTCCCCTATGGATCTGCAGTCCATTACCCGCTGGGAGGACTACTCCCGTGCCAAGGATGCGATGTTCATCCACACCGATACCCCAACCGCGCCGTGGTACACCGTAGAATCAGAAGACAAGAAGCGCTCCCGCATTAACGTCATTTCGCACCTTTTGAGCACCATTCCCTACGAGAAGATCGAGCGCGAGATGCCGGAGATTCCGCAGCGCCCTGACTCTGATGGCGAGGCCTACGAGCGCCCTGCCCGCGAAGAGTTCCGCTACGTACCAGACGTCGCCGCCAAGCTAGAGCGCAAGTCCGAACAGAAGACGGCAAAGAAGACGTCCAAGAAGGGCAAGAAGAAGGATAAGAAGAAGTAGCAGCAAGGGCTGTATTACTATCTTCTTTTATGAGCACTGACACCGCCGCGCGAGCGCGTTTAGGAGATAAAATCCTCACCGCGGTGGCGGTGCTCATTGCGCTATTTTATGTCATTTCTGCCGCGAAGAATCCCAGCATAATTGAGATTACTCAGGCAGTTCTATCGTTGCTATTCCTGCCATTCATGTGGATCTGGCGGAGCCGTCCCGTGCTCAGCGCCACGGGCTTTATTGTGCTGCTCGCGGCATGGGCCGTGGCTTGGATGAGCCAGCTGCCCACCAATCTAGGACTTACCCCCTGGGCCCTGACTGCACCCATGGCAGTGTATTCCACCTCCCGCTATGTCACGCGCCGCGCCATTCCCCGCACGGTACTGGCTCTAACGATTCTTGGCTCCTTCATTTCGCCATTCATGTGGCGCATAGATCCGGAGTCTTTCGTTTTGCATTACCAACTGGACCGCCGCTACTTGGCCATGTTAGTCGTGCACTGGGCTGTTTTGGGCACCACCTACTTCGCCGCCGCACGCTACTTCGATTTGGCACGCCAGCGCGAGCGGCTAGCCCAGGAGCGTTTCCACCAAGCCCAAGAAGAAGAGCGCCTGCTCATTGCTAGGGAATTGCACGATGTACTCGCGCATTCTCTTACTTTGATCAAGGTTCAGGCGAATGCCGGGATCATCGCCGGGCGTGTAGATAGTGAGGCTGCCCAGGAAGCTCTGGCCACTATCCGTGATGGCGCGGATTCTGCATTGGAAGAGGTTCGCGGCATCGTCACGGCACTGCGGAGCACCGGTCCTTCCGCTCTCAAGCCGACAGAGCAGCTTGAGCACATCGAGGGCATTATCGATGGGTTCCGCGCGGCGGGCTTAGAAATTGCAGCGGACTTACCGGAGACCTATGAGACGCCTGCACTGACGCAATTGGCCTTGGTACGCATCATTTCTGAAGCCTTGACCAATGCACTGCGTCACCAAGGCCCCGGCACGCAGGTAGAGGTAGAGCTCGCGCTTGCCGACGCCGCCCGGATCACCCTAACCTCTACCAATCCCTCCCCGACTCCCAGCGAAGTTACTGGCAGCGGAGTTGGCCTCATCGGCGTCGAAGAGCGCGCCCACGCGCTGGGTGGAAGACTAGAGTGCTCGGGTGATGCAACAAAGTTCATCCTGCATGCCGAACTACCCTTGTAGAAGGAAAGCCGTGTCTAAGATTCGAGTCCTACTCGCCGATGACCAAGCGATGCTAGTTGCCGCATTGTCTACCATCCTTAACGCTCAAGATGATATTGAGGTCGTGGCCACCGCAAATACCGGCTCAGAGGCCGTAACCGCAGCGTTGAGCCACCGCACTGACGTAGCCATCTTGGATATCCGAATGCCCGGTATGGACGGCATCGCTGCGGCCCAAGCGATCCTTTCCCGCGTCCCCGAATGCCGAATCATCATGCTCACCACGTTTAATGAAGAAGAATTGGTGGCTCAATCTATCGCCGCTGGCGCGCATGGGTTCCTTCTCAAAGATGCAGATCCGGAGGTGCTAGTGGGAGCAGTCCGGGACGTCGCCAAGGGCGAATCGGTGCTGGCCTCTCAGGTCACCGGACCAGTTTTGGAGGCCTATCGCACCGCCCTTACCCGCGGCCAGTTGAGCGCGCAGGAGCGCCAAGGGCTTAGCCTGGTAACCCGGCGCGAGATGGAAGTTCTTTCGCTCATCGCACGCGGTGCTACAAATTCCGAGATCGCCGCCGAGATGGTCATTGCGGAAACGACGGTAAAGACGCACGTCTCTTCGCTCATGTCTAAGCTTGCGGCGCGCGACCGCGTGGCGCTGGTCCTGGTGGCCCAGCGCGCTGGAATTGCCTAGTCTCCTACGACGGTAGGAGACATTCACTGCGAAGTCCATATTGTGGACGGAAGATATTCGCGCCCCGGCACGCGAGACTTTGCAGTATGAATTATGAAATCTCCTTTGAGCGCGTCTCGAAGTCTTTTAGCGCCCACACAGTTTTGCGGGACGTAGATTTTCGCATCACTCCTGGTCGCGTCCATGCTCTTTTGGGGCGTAACGGTGCCGGTAAATCTACGCTCTTTTCCCTCTTTCTAGGCCTGCTTACCGCCGATTCCGGGACTATTCGCGTGGCTGGTGCGCCCTGGTCACGCGAGGTTCTCGACCACGTGGGGGCTTCCGTCAATGGTCCAGCTTTTTATGGGCACCTTTCTGCAGCAGCCAACCTTCGCGTCCATACGCGATTGCTTGGTCTACCAGAATCCGAGATAGAGCGAGTGCTTGCCATCGTCGGTCTCAATGGAGCTGGGTCGAAGAAGGCTAAGTCATTTTCTACTGGCATGAAGGCACGCCTCGCCCTAGCCCAAGCACTGCTTGGCGATCCCGAAATCCTCGTTCTCGATGAACCACAAAATGGCCTTGATCCGCAGGGCATCGTAGAGCTTCGTGAGCTCCTGCAGAAGCTGGCTGGCGCCGGTCATACCGTCATCGTCAGCTCCCATCAGCTCGGTGAGGTTGTCCACTTAGCCCAAGACATCACCATCCTTGCCGAGGGCACCATTCGCTATTCTGGTTCTCTTAAGAATTTGGCTCCCAGTGGCCAGCTAGAAGCCGAGTTTTTCCGCTTGACCTCCCCGGATGGTGAAGCTCATGTTTAAGCGTTACCTTTCTGCCGAGGTCCTTCGCAGCCGCGGGAGCGCACTGCAATGGCTCCCTCTACTGGCCGTACCATTAGTGGTATTGACAGCGTTGTTTTCCGCGCTGGCTTCTCCCGCGCAGGACGCCACCGGCGTTTTGGGATGGCAGTCCATGTTCATCACGGGCATGTATGCACCTCTCATCGCGCTCTTTGCCGCCATTCCCGAGCGCCGAGAAGTCCGTACTCGCGGCGGCGGTACGCTGTGGCGCCGGATCAATGCCCACTATGAACAGGCCTCGCGCTATCTTGCCGTCCTTTCTAGCTTGGCGATCTTTCATGTCCTCAATTTCGGTCTTTCTTGGGCAATAGTGGCTCTTCAGGGCCGTGCCAACCATCAACTATTAGTGGTGGCTGGGCTCTATTCCTTCCTAGGGGCTATCGGGATCGCCGGACTCGCTGTAGGGTGTTCGCGCCGCTGCGGCCTCGTCGCCGCGTTGGCTGGAGGCATTGTCTGGCAAGAAATTGGAACTCTACCGAGCACTGTCGAGGGCAATGCGTGGTGGGCATTCCCGCCTGCATGGCCGATGAGATTAATGCTTCCTGCCCTGCGGATCCATCAAAACTCTGTTCCTCTCGATCCAGGTGATCCGCTACTGCAAGAAGGTCCACTGCCTGCCGCACTGCTGTGCCTGGTTCTAGCGGCTGTAGGTACGTGCGCGGCAATCTTTACTCCCCGCCGCATACGACCTCTTAGGTTGCGTCTGCGCCAGGGCGGTACCGCTGAAGGTGCGGCCGCAATCACCACTGGTGAGGTGTGGACCCCTACTGCTACACCGAGAGCTGCCGCTCGCTCCACACTATCTGGCGCGCTGAGCGGGCTGCACCGTGCGGCGTTGAGCCCCTTGCTGATCGGGTGTCTAGTGCTGAGCATCGTGGCTTTAGCCGTCATTGCCCTCACCTACCCTGCCGATTATGTCCACGGCTTCTTCGTCTTTGCGCTCCTGCCTGTGGGCGCGGGAGGACTCCCTTGCCTAGTGTGGCCACTGCTAGAGGCGGCGTGGCCGCTAAGCTACAGCGAATCACGTCATAGCCCTAACGCCCTTCTCATCTGGATCTTTGGGGCAATAGTACTCGTGTGCACGACTGCATCGCTCGCTTCAATCTGCGCCGGTACTTCTGCTCCTGCTGTATTGGGACGACTGCCGCTGGCCGTAGGTGTAGGTTTCAGTATTGCGGTGATTTCCCTGTGCATCGTAGTGCGCTTCGGGATTATAAGTGCACTCGCCCTCACCATCATGGGCTCTATTGTTTCCGTAACTCTCGGCGGTGATGTCCTCGCCAAGACTTACCTGTGGCTAATTGCCTTTTCGGCGTGGCCGATAAATGCCGACACTCCTGCACGCTACGTTGTCGCGGCATTCTTAACATTGCTCATCGCCGCTGTTGGTTCATGGACCGCGAAACAGCTGCTGCGGACAAAGGCACTGCAACCAATGGACTAACCGCATCAAGCGGCCATGTTTCGAGTCCATTGGCGTGCTTCCAGGCCGATAGCGTGGCTGCTTTTCGGGGTGGGGTGGTTGGAGCCGGGAGAAAACGGCAAAAGCCCGCGGAAACCGCGGGCCAGAGCTAGGTGAGCTTAAAGCTCAGAAGGAGATACGCGCTTCGGCAGAACAACCGGGCGGGTGTGCGCCAGCTCTTCTACGATGCGTACTACCTGGTTTGAGTAGCCATACTCGTTGTCGTACCACACGTACAGCACCAGGTGCTTGCCGGAGGCGATGGTAGCAACGCCGTCGACAATGCCGGCGTGGGTATTGCCGATGAAGTCAGAGGAAACAACCTCTGGGGAGGCAATGTAGGAAATCTGCTGGCGCAGGTCGGAGTGCAGGGAAACGTTGCGGAGGAAGTCGTTGACCTCATCGCGCTCTACTTCCTTGGACAGCTCGAGGTTGAGCACGGCCATGGACACGTCTGGGGTAGGAACGCGGATGGCATTGCCGGTGAGCTTGCCCTCAAACTCCGGTAGAGCCTTGGCCACAGCCTTGGCTGCGCCGGTAGCGGTAAGCACCATGTTCAGGCCTGCGGCGCGGCCGCGGCGATCGCCCTTGTGGTAGTTATCGATGAGGTTCTGGTCATTGGTGAACGAGTGCGCGGTCTCCACGTGACCGTGGGTTACACCGTAGCGGTCATTGATGACCTTAAGAACCGGGGTAATGCCGTTGGTGGTGCAGGATGCAGCGGAGAGGATCTGATCCTCATCGCTGATGTTGTCGTTATTGATGCCGTAGACGATGTTCTTGATATCGCCCTTGCCCGGTGCGGTCAGCAGCACGCGGGAGATGCCCTTGGCCTTGAGGTGCTGAGACAGGCCCTCGCGGTCGCGCCATGCGCCGGTGTTATCCACCAAGATGGCGTTGTTGATGCCATAAGAGGTGTAGTCGATCTCGGCGGGATCGTTGGCGTAGATCATCTGGATCTTGGTGCCGTTAGCCCAGATGACCTCATTTTCCTCGTCCACTGAGATGGTGCCGTTGAAAGCACCGTGAACGGAATCGCGGCGCAGCAAGGAAGCGCGCTTGAGGATGTCACCGTCGCCCTTCTTGCGCAGGACGATGCCGCGCAGGCGAACGCCACCGTAAGCTGCCTCGCGGGCGACGAGCAGGCGGGCCAGCAGGCGTCCGATGCGGCCGAAGCCGTAGAGGACGACGTCGGTGGTCTCTAGGTCAACGCCAGCACCGACGATCTGGCACAGCTCGCCTTCCAAGTACATGCGGAGGTTTTCCTCATTGGATTCCTCCCACCCGAGGACCAAGCGGCCGAGGTCGACACTAGCGGCGCCCAGGTTCATGTCTGCCAATTCCACCAGGATAGGCAGGGTCTCCGCCGTGGACAGGTGGCGCTGCGCAATGCGGCGGCCGTAGCGGTGAGACTTGATGATGTCGATATCGGTCTGGCCCACCAGTGGGCGGCCGAAGATGGTGGTGACAACGTTATTGTTGCGGTGCAGCTGGTGGATGAGCGGAATCATCTGCTGCGCCAGCTCGAGGCGCTCGTTCCAATCATCATGGCCAACATGTGCGTTCGCAGTCACGTAATTCATTCCTTTTCTGTCACGGGGGTGGCATTAAATCTTCAAACATAAATATTAGCGCTTACTAGTGTGGGTTTTGGCATAGATCGTTCAGGATGTTGGCCACAGTACCCCCGTTAATTTTTGCCACGTCGGTACCTACGAGGCAGTAGGCTACGGCATTATCGTGCTGCGCACGGCGTTCCTTAAGCACAGGGTTCAAGAGCGGATAAACCGGTGGAAGGTTGGGGTGGCTGCGGGTGTACTGAGTTTCTAGTCCACGGGCAAAGCGGCCCGAGAACGCACGGGTGGACACGGTCTGCCCACCCCGGCGCAGTAGCTGCCGGTTGTAGTCACTCGTTCCCGCCTCTTCGGTGAGCAAGAATGCGGAACCGCAGGAACATGCGCCGACGCCGTCCCAGGACATAGCAGTGGCTATATCGTCTGCGGTGCGCAGGCCGCCAGCGGCGATTAGAGGAAGATCAGGGGCGGCGGCATGCACGTCGGACACCAACTCTTCCAAGTCCCGGGAATCGGGAGTCGCGGCTAAGTCCCAGGTTCCACGATGGCCGCCGGCGGCCGGGCCTTGGACGCAGAGCACGTCGACGCCCCGACCTGCGGCGACGGTTGCCTCCGAAGGGGTGGTGACAGTGGTCCAGGCCTCTGCGCCCGCGGCGTGGATTCGCTCTGTCTGTTCGGGTGTAAAGGTTCCAAACATGGACCACACCACGCGGGCGCCACCGCGCAGCGCTAGATCCAGCTTCTCTTCGAAGCCAAAGGAGTAATCGGGATCAGGCAGTGGCTGGTTTTCTGCTTGCGCCAGCTCGCTTGCGGCGGCACGTTGCGCCCTGGATAGCGGCTGTTGTGGGCAAAAGAGATTTACTCCAAAAGGAATGCCACCACACTGGTCAATCTGTGTGCGGGCAGCGTCTATGCTGGCAGAGCCCACACCTAAGGTGCCAAAAGAGCCGGCGGCATGGGCGGCGCGCACTAGTTCCGGGGTGGTGGGACCGCCGGCCATGGGCGCGGGGATTACGCTACGGGAAAGGGAGCTTATAACCTGACTCATAGCACCCCACCTTACTGAGAGAGGAAGCTAGTGCAGTGGCACCTTTAGGAAATTTTTTCGCGCGGTTCTTTGGCTCGAAGAATAAACCCACCCCAGGCCTCAATCCGGACGAGCTAGAGGCGGAGTGGCTTATTGTGGGCTTGGGCAATCCCGGCGCGAAGTATGCCGCTACCCGCCACAATGTGGGCTATATGGCCATCGATGATCTGTTAGCCGCAGGCGGTGACGTGCTTGAGCCGGTTCGTGGGATGGATGTGCAGGTCGCGCCGCTTAGCTGGGCGGGACAGAAAGTACTTGCCGTGCGTTCGGGCACGTTTATGAACCTTTCTGGCGATCCAGTAGCGCCACTGGCACAACAACTTGGCATCGCCGCAGATCACGTCATTGTTCTCCACGATGAGCTGGATCTTCCGGCCAATAAGATCCGGATCAAGCAGGGCGGAAATGAAAACGGGCACAACGGCCTCAAGTCGCTCACCGAGCGCTTGGGTACCCGCGACTATCTGCGTGTGCGCATTGGTATTGCCCGGCCGCCCAAGGGTTCGTCCATTCCGGATTATGTATTGGGCCCGGTGGATGCGGGGGCAGGCTTTGATGACGCCATCGCCACCGCGGCCGAGGCCGCTCGCCTCATCGTGACGGACGGGCTAGGCAAGGCCCAGAACCAGATCCACTCGCGCTAGCACTGGGAAAATTTTTCTAGCGCCTTGGGGCTGCCGGCGGCGACGATGAAATCGGTGGGGGCAAGTTCGGTGGCGTCGGCAAGCGGGGCCCACTCCCCTTCCGCGCGGCGCACGGAAACCAATTGCACGCGGTGCGTGCGCCAGATGGCAGAAAGGTCGAGCGGCCGGCCCACCAATGAACTAGGAACGGCCATCTGGGTCACGCCATAATCGGTGGCAATCTCCGCAAAATCACGGAAGCGCCCGCCCAAAAGATAAGCCACGCGGCGGCCGGTATCACGCTCTGGTCGGATGACATGGTGGGTACCAATCTGGCTGAGAATACGCGCGTGTGCCTCCGAATCAGCCTTGGCCCAGATGTCTTTGACCCCCAACTCCACCAGGTTGGACGCGGTGAGGATGGAATCTTCCAAGTGAGAGCCGATGGCGACGATGACGCGCTCGACCTCCTCCACGCCCAGCTGGCGCAAAGCCTCTGGGTCGGTGGTATCGGCCGCGATGGTCTCGGTGAGGTAGGGCGCTTCTTCGCGCACGCGCTTTTCACTGGAGTCGATGCCGAGGACCTCGACGCCATTGGCCATCAGCTCATGCGCAAGCGAGGAGCCAAAGCGCCCCAGACCAATAACGACGACGGGTGGAATATCGATGCCGGCGCGGGAGCGTCCCAGCGCCTTGAGAATATTAGCCAAGGAACGGCCTTTCTTCGGGGAAGCTATAGCGCCGGCTGACGGATTTCGCCGCCAGCGCTGCTACCAAGGTGGTTGGGCCAACGCGGCCCAAGTACATGATGAGGCATAGCACAATCTGCGAAGGCGCAGACAGGCTTGCGGTAATTCCGGTGGACAAGCCCACCGTAGCGAAAGCGGAGAGCACTTCAAAGGACACCTGATCACCGCTAAACTCCGGATCAAAAAAGCGCAGCGCCGCCACGCCCAGCGTGACCACCAGAACCCCGGCAAAGCTCAGGGCTAGGGCCTGGCGGGTCACCGATCGCGGAAGGCTGCGGTGCCCGATGGTGGTGGTTTCCCGGCCCGAAAACTCCGCGGCCATGGCAGCCAAGAGCACGCAGGCGGTGGTGACTTTAATACCGCCCGCCGTACCGGCCGAGCCACCACCGATAAACATCAAAATGTCGGTACCCATCAGCGTGATGGGGTGCGCCTGCCCATAATCGATGGCATTAAAGCCCGCCGTGCGCGGGGACGCGCTGGCAAAGAAAGAGTTGAGCAACTTATCCCCCAGCGACATCGAGGACAAAAGCCCGGTCCATTCCATGCACGCGAAAAAGACGCCGCCGGCGAGCAAAAGCACGGTCGTGGCCGCCAGGGTCATGCGGGCGGTAATGGAAATGCGATGAACCACGTGACGATCGCGGCGTACCAAGCGCACCAACTCCGCCCACACCGGAAAGCCCAATCCGCCACCGATCAGCGCGGCGGCCAAGGGCAGCAAAATCCAGGCATCAGAAACAAAGGGCACTAGGTTATCGCTATTGGTGCTAAAGCCGGCATTGTTAAACGCAGATACCGCATGGAAGATGCCCTCCCACACCGCGCGCGGAAAGGAGTGCCCATAGCCAATCATCAATCGTGCGGCCACAATGATGGCGATGATGATCTCAGCTACCGCGGTAAATGCGAAGGTAAAAATCAGCGTCTTGCGGATTCCACCGGGGGCAATGGGGCGCCCCTCATAGGCACCGGTTTTGCGCGCCTTAAAGCTAATCCGGCCGGTAAATAGCAGACCAGATAGCGAGGCAAGCGACATGATGCCCAGGCCGCCCAGTTGGATCAGCACCAAGATGACGACCTGGCCGGCCGGGCTCCAGAAGCTGCCGGTATCCACCACGATAAGGCCGGTAAGCGAGACCGCAGACGTAGCGGTAAACAGGGCAGACAGGAAGGAAGCGCGGGCGGTGCCGGCCTCGGCGAACGGCAGCATGAGCAAAACCGTTCCCACCAGAATCAGCACGAGGAAGCCAGCCGCGGTCAATCGCGCCGGGCCCCACTGCCGTATGGAAAGCAATTGTTTCACCAGCGGAAGTATAGACCTGCTTAAGGCGCAGGGAAACTGCTGGCCGGCGCTGCCCTCGGTGGGCGGTTAGGATTGGTGCTATGACTTCGCCAAATAGCACTGCCAAGACCATTGTGATTACCGGCGCATCCGGCGGGTTGGGGGCCGCGGCTGCTCGTCAGTTGCACCGCACCCGGCCACAAGACAATCTGGTTATCGTCGGCCGCAATCCGGAAAAGACCCGCGCGGTGGCCGAGGAAGTCGAAGGCCAGTACTTCCTGGCGGACTTCGAGTCCTTGGGCCAAGTTCGCCGCTTGGCACAGGACTTGGAAGGCCTGGAGCATATCCACGCCCTGGGCAATAATGCCGGCGGCATTTTTGATGGCCCCTCCACCACCGCCGATGGATTTGAGCGCACCTGGCAGGTCAACGTGGTCGCGCCCTTCCTGTTGACCTCGCTGCTACAGGACAAGCTGCGCGCGGATAACGCGAACGTGGTGCAAACGGCTTCCCTAGCCAATTTCCTTATGTCTAAATTCGACCTCAGTGATCCCACTACGCTGGAGCACTTCAGCCCCGAGCGCGCCTACGGCAACGCCAAGCTGGGCGATATCCTGCTCACCCGCTATATCGATGCCCACGGGATTAACGCGGTGTCTTTCCACCCTGGCGTGCTTGCCACTGACTTTTCCAAGTCTTCAACCGGCATGATGTCCAAGATGTATTCCGGGCTGATTGGCAAGACCTTTGGCAAGCCTGCCGACGGCGGCGAAAACCTCGCCTACTTTTTGACGGGCACCGAGGGAATCCACTTTGAATCCGGCGAATACTACAACGACAAGCGCAAACCTGGTCTCCAGCGCCCCATTGCGAAGAAGCTGTCGGTGGCTCGCCGCGTCTTTGATGATTTGGGGCGCCGCCTCAATGTGGAGTGGTAGCGCGAAACCACTAGACTATGCCGCATGAGTTCTGTCGTTTCTGAGGCCTCGCGCCGCCGCACGTTTGCCGTTATCGCCCATCCGGATGCTGGTAAGTCCACGCTGACGGAGGCGCTGGCGCTGCACGCACACGTTATTAATGAGGCCGGCGCGGTCCACGGCAAGGGCAACCGCAAGTCCACCGTGTCTGACTGGATGGATATGGAAAAGGACCGCGGCATTTCCGTGGCGTCCTCGGCGCTGCAGTTCGAGTATGCGCCGGAGGGCCACGAAGGCGAGCCCTACATGATCAACCTGGTCGATACCCCGGGCCACGCGGACTTCTCGGAGGATACCTACCGCGTGCTCACCGCGGTGGATGCGGCAGTCATGCTTATCGACGCCGCCAAGGGCCTCGAGCCCCAGACCCTCAAGCTCTTCCGCGTGTGCAAGGCCCGCGGCCTGCCTATCGTTACCGTGATCAATAAGTGGGACCGCGTGGGCCGCGAGCCCTTGGAGCTTGTCGACGAAATCGTCAACGAAATCCAACTGCAGCCCACTCCCCTGTACTGGCCAGTAGGCATTGCCGGTGACTTCCGCGGCCTGGCACACATCAACGATGATGGCGAGGCCGATGAGTATATCCACTTCATCCGCACTGCCGGTGGTTCTACCATCGCCCCGGAGGAACACTTCGATCCGGATGCCGCCGGCGAGAAGGAAGAAGACGTGTGGGAGACCGCCGTCGAGGAAGCCGAGCTGCTTGCCGCCGATGGCGCCCTGCATGATCAGGAGCTTTTTGAACAGTGCGTGACCTCCCCACTCATCTTTGCTTCTGCGATGCTCAACTTTGGCGTGCACCAGATTTTGGACACCCTATGCGCCATCGCCCCGGCTCCGCACTCGCGCGAATCCGACCCAAAGGCAGTTGAGGCAGCCACCAGCGCCATTGATGAGGTCCGCGAGGTTAGCGATGACTTCTCGGGCGTCGTCTTCAAGGTCCAGGCGGGCATGGACCAAAAGCACCGCGATAATCTCGCCTTTATGCGCGTGGTTTCCGGTGAATTCGAGCGCGGCATGCAGGTCAACCACGCCCAATCTGGCCGCAGCTTTTCCACCAAGTACGCCCTGACTGTCTTTGGTCGCACGCGCGATACCGTGGACACCGCCTATCCGGGCGATATCGTGGGCTTGGTCAACGCCGGCTCGCTTGCCCCTGGTGACACCATCTATTCCGGCAAGAAGGTGCAATTTAAGCCCATGCCTCAGTTCGCGCCGGAAGCCTTCCGCATTCTGCGCGCGAAGTCGCTGGGCAAGTACAAGGCCTTCCGTAAGGGCCTAGAGCAGCTGGCGGCCGAGGGCGTGGTCCAGATTCTCAAAAACGAGGCGCGCGGCGATGCCTCCCCGGTCATGGCGGCGGTGGGTCCCATGCAGTTCGAGGTCATGCAGGCCCGCATGGAGTTCGAATACAACGTGGAAACCGTCACCGAGCCTATCCCCTATTCCGTGGCTCGCCGCACCGATGCCGAATCCGCCCCAGAGCTCGGCCGTCAGCGCGGCGTGGAAATCTTTACCCGCCAAGATGGCGAGCTCATCGCGCTCTTTGGTGATAAGTGGAAGCTCGCCTTCATTGAGAAGGAACACCCAGAGCTCACCATGGAAACCCTCGTGGCGGATTAGAAACCACACAGCTTCACGCGGCAGAGAAAAAGGCCGCTTCCCAGAACGGGAAGCGGCCTTTTCCGTTGCGTGTTAAACCATCAACATCACAGGGACAACGGCAATCTTGACCACCTGCCCCACCACAATGGTGGCGGCATAACCGGTCATGATGCGCGAGTCGGAGCTCAACCCCGTGGCGTAGTTGACCACGGCGGGCTGAGCGAAGATGCCAGAGAGTCCGCCGGAGGTACGGGTTTCGGACTGACCCATGAAGCGATTCGCTACAGCGAATAGGATCGAAACCACCACTGTGACAATGGCGGCGAGGATCATGCACTTCAGACCCATCCAGGAGAAGGCGGTGGACAAGAATGCCTCGCCGGATGAGAGGCCCACGGAGGCCAAGAAGATGACGAGGCCCCACTGCTGGAAGGCGGTATTGATGGAGGCCGGAACCTGCCATGGGATGCGGCGGGTCCGGTGCAGCGCACCGAGGATAAGGCCGGTAATCAGCGGGCCGAGCGCGAAGCCCAGCTCGAAAGAAGCACCACCTGGCATCGGTACCACGACCTGGCCCAGCAGGTAGCCCAAGAAGAGGCCACCGCCTAGGGCCACCCAGTTCAGCTCGGAGTAGGACTTAATAGAGTCACCGAAGTAATCCTTGATGTCGCCCAAGCGGTCAAACTTCACGATGAGCTCCAGCATATCGCCAGAAGCCAAGTGGGTTTCGTTATTGGCCAAGAATTCCTCATCGCCGCGCTGCACGCGCACGATGCGACCGCCATAGCGGGAGAACAGGTTGAGCTCCTCAACGGTGCGGCCGGCGATATCTTGGTTAGAAATAGCCACGTTTTCGATGACCAGGCGTTTATCCACGAACGGAGTTTGCGGCTGACGCTTGCCCAGCATCTGGGTCAGTTCACGGGCCTTAGCCTTGGTGACCATAACGCGCAGGATATCGCCCTTGTGCAATTCGGGGCGATCGCCGGCAACCCGGACCTTATTACCGCGGCGAATGGTAGCGATAACAAAGTGATCCTTGAACTGTTCTTCCAAGTCATCGTAGTTCACGTCTTTGGTAACGCGAATGGTACGGGAACGGAAGATCTTGGAGGCAGAATTGTCCTTATCGTGCTTGGCGGGCCAATTCTGCTTGAGCAGGAATGCCACAACCAAAATGGCCACCGCTACGCCCACGGGATAGCCCAGCGAGTAGCCCACGGCGGGTAGCTCTTCACCGGTTTGTTGCTGGGCAACTGCCAGCGACGGCGTCGAGGTCGTGGCGCCGGCGAATACACCAACGGAAGCCAGGGTATCCAGCCCCAGCATGCCGCCAAAGAGGAGGGCTGCGCCCGCGGCCACCACAATCGCAATGGCCGCCGTGAGCATGTGCTTCATCTGCTTGGAAAAGCCCTTGAAGAAGCGCTCACCGGCGGACAGGCCCTGCATATAAATAAAGAGTCCCAATCCCAGCTCTTGCAGGGAGCTTAAGATGTCTTTATCTAGATCAATAAACGAGCCGAAGGCCAAGCCCATAAACAGCGTGCCCGCCGCGCCAAAGCGCAGCGGACCGAAGGGGATCATGCCAAATAGCGTGCCGAGCAGCACTATGAAAAAGATGCTCAGCCATATATTTCCATCAAAAATTGCTAACACGCTGGAATATTTTAGGCATCTTCCCCCAAAGTGCCACGTGAAAGGCACATTCTTTAACGACCACCAATGGCATCGCTACTGCTTAAGCCCTTTTCGTCAGGGGCCACCCACCCCCAGCAGCGGCACATCTCACAGGAAACTCCCATAGTGAACTAATCGAGGAGGAATTCCTTCCACCGTGGCCACTCCGTGTAGGTCTGGGCTTTCCCCGCCTGATAGTTCGCCCGCAGCTTGTGCACGTTGCGTTCGGTAGAGGTCACCTGCATATCGTCCGGGAAAAATAATTGCGCCTTACCTTGGCGCTCCAATTCCAAAAGCCGGTCTTTGGCCGCGTTATAGAGGGCGGGGCGGGCTATGAGGGCGTCGGCAATAGCGGGGTATCTGCGGAAGATGCGGCGGACGAAGGCTGGGCGCGCCACCTCAGGGCGCACATACCCGCGCGGCTTAGTGCCGATAAACAGGAACTTCTCGTATCCGGCCTCTTCTGCTTGCGCAATGGTGATGCCACCGGAAGAGCCCAAAGCACCGTCCACGTACGGCGCGCCGTCGATAACTCGCATCGGCATAATCAGCGGCAGCGTGGAGGAAGCGCGCACGCGCACGAAGAGATCTTCCGGGGTGTGGATGTCCTCGCGCGTCCAGTAAACAGACTCGCCGGTATCGGCGCGCGCTGCAGCAAGCACCATATCGGCCGGATGCTCACGGTAAGCCTGCCAATCAAAGGGCAAATCCTTGTCCGCGGCGCGCTCATAGATGTACTCGGCATTGAAATACCCGGTGCCACGCACCAGCGAACCCACTCCGCCGAAGCTGGGGCTTTGAGCAAAGTCTGTAAAAGACTCTTCGGCGCGGCGGGCATCGCGCGACAAGTAATTAACGGTATGCGATGCCCCGGCGGAGACGCCGCCTACCCAGCCAAAGTCCACGCCCTCTTCGATGAGTTTGACCATACAGGCGGCCGTATAGGAATTGCGCATGCCGCCGCCTTCAATAACGAGTGCGGTGTTGCTGGCGTCAATCATGGTGCCCCATACTACGCTGGGCCCAATGAAGCGCATTTTCCGACAATTGCTCGCGGACGAAGAAGGCACCTTCGATATCGAAACCGGCCAGCAGCCTCGCACCGGGTTCGCCTATAACCCCACCGGGAAAGCGCTGTTGCGGGTGACGGAGCCTACCCCAGCCGCGGTGAGCAAGGCCTTGGCCTTAGCCAAAGAACACGGCGCGCGGTATCTCGGCACATGGCGCCAGCCCGATGGTCCGCTAGTCTTCCTCGCCACGGCCGTCACCCACGATGAGTCCGTGGCCCGCGAGCGCGTTGCCGCCACCGGCCAACGTGCCTATTTCGACCTGGAGCGCTGCCGCACCATCACCGTGAGCGCTCACTAGACTGGGCTCCCATGGGATTAAAAGATGCACTTGCCCGGCTAACCGGCGCGCAGTCCCCGCGCCTGGCGCGCCCCGATTCCACCTGACTTAGGCCATTTTAGTGCGGAACAATCCCACCCCACCGCCAAATACCACCAGGTAGCAGTGTCAAGAGAAACGTTACTCACCCACACATGCCCTAAGTCGGGAAGCGCCAGCTAACCCCGTAAGTATTCGGCCGCCGCGGCGGCAAGTTCCTCTGGGGCCTCGCTGACATCCAGCACGATGCCCGCTTCCCCTGGCTGCAGTTCCTCGAGTGTCTCGAATTGCGAGTCCAGAAGGACGACCGGCATGAAGTGCCCAGAGCGCTGACTCATGCGCTCCTTGAGCAGCTCATAAGAGCCGTGCAGGCCCACAAAGATCGTATCGATGATGTCGCGGTGGGAGCGCTTGAGCGCGGAGCAGCCCACAATGGCACCGGCGTCCTGGTCCGCGAGAAAGCGACCTAAGGACTCGAGCCAGGGCTTGCGGACGGCGCCGTCAAGGGCCTGCACCGAGGCCGTCTTCTAGATGTTCGCCGCCGGATGCATATCGTCCCCATCCCGAAAAGGCAGGCCGGTGCGCTGCGCCAGCAACTCCCCGACCGTGGACTTACCGCAGCTCGAGACTCCCTTGATCACCACGTGCTTGCGCATCATCCCTCCTTGCAGCATTCCACCAAATCGAACGCGCTGCGCACTGCCTGACGCAGCGCGATTCAACGCAACATGACGCAACCACCGTGCGGCTCGATAAAGCGCGGTTTAACCCAGCGGCGCGTACATGAGGTTCGCGCGCTGCACCTCGCCGCGTGTGGTCGGGTCAAAGGTCGCGCACAGGGCAGCCGCCACGTAGCGCACGCCACCCACCGGAGCAGAGGAGCCGACCCGCTCGGCGCAGTTCTGCAAGGCCGGCAGGCCGATGTCGTCGCCCGGCGAAGTCATGGAGAAGAAGGACGCGGCCATCATGGTGTCACCATCGGCACGCACATACTCGGAAGAGCCCTTGATGGCCTGCCAGGCAATCGCGCCAACGGGGTCGGTACGGAATTGGTCCCGCTCAGTCTGGGTCAACTCGGCGTTGGCGGCGGGTACGGACAGAGATGCGACGAGGAACGCAGCGCATGCTGCGAGGAAAGAAGACTTTTTCATAGCAATATTGTATCCCCGTGCATTGGGGTTGTCCTGGTATTCCTTCGCTATTGTCCAGAGGAACCGCTTGTTGCGCGAAGGATGGAAGCGCGCAGCTGGCGTATCTCAGTGGCCCCACGCGGCAGCACCCCCAGCAGGCTAGCACCGGCAGCCACGAGATTCGTTACGACCTCAGCCAGGCTCGCCGCGCCAACGGGGGCTGGCCGCCAATCATGGGCGCCGTTGTCCCAGCCGAGGCTTGTGTCCAGATCTGGCCGTGGGCGTAGTCTTCACCGGGTTTTCCCGCCGCCAGGTTTCAATCACCTCAGGCACGGTGTGAAGTGCCCCGAGTTTTGTTCCTAGGCATTTGCCTTGATTTTCATTATTACTTGCGGCGGGTTCTGCTTCCAAAATTCGGATTCCACTTCGACTGGGGTACGGTATCCCAAGCTTTGGTGAAGCCTCGTCTCGTTCCACCATGACACCCACTCAAACGTCGCGATTTCCACCTCGACAACCTCATCCCACCTGCGAGTATGGATCAGCTCGTTTTTGTAGGAACCATTAACGTTTTCCGCCAGAGCATTGTCATAGGAATCCCCGACAGTTCCGGTGGAAGCGGCAATCCCGTGCTGGGCAAGGCGCTCGTTGTAGACCACGCTGACGTACTGCGATCCGTGATCCGAATGGTGAATGAGACCTGTTGTTTCCTCAGCACACACGATCGCCTGATTAAGAGCTTGCAGCGGCAACGCTTCGGTGCGCATGGAGTCTGATAACGCCCACCCAACGATCCGTCGGGAGTAAACGTCGGTGACAAACGCGGCATACACAAAGCCTTTCTTCGTGCGCACACACGTAATGTCAGCCACCCACAGCTTGTTCGGGCCCTGAGCTTTGAACTCACGCTCGACCAAGTCCGGGCGCAGATCAGGCACGTTAGGCTTACGGGTTGTAAGTGGTGATCTGCCTTTGCCTTTGCCTGAAACACCGGCCAGGCGCATTAAACGGGCAGTTTGTTCACGACCGATTTCAATTCCGTCACGGCGGAGTGCATGCCACATTTTCCGCACGCCGTAGACGCCGTAATTGTCCTGATGAACAGTTCTAATGTGTTCAACCAGCACAGCATCACGAAGGCGACGAGCGCTTAATCCACGGGCCTTGGACTGGCGATACCCACGCGAGGTGATAAACCCACCAGCGCGATTATTCTTCAACGTCTTACAGATGAACTCGACAGAAAAACTACTCCGGTATTCATCGATGAATCGGATCATTTCCGACGTTTTGGACCTGGTTCCGACGCGAAAAAAGCTGAGGCAGCCTTCAGCAGCTCATTAGTGTCGCGTAGCTCTTGATTTTCACGGCGTAACCTCGCGTTTTCCGCAGCCAAGTCTTCAGGCACAGGTTCTGGGATGTTTCCGGCACGACGGGCCTGCTGGGTCCACTGACGAGCCGTGTGCCATGAAACTCCCAACTTAGGAGCTACTGCCTGGCACGCGGCTTGCATCGACATATTTTCCGCCAAGATGCGGTCCTCTACAAGACGGACCACACGGTCCTTTGCATCCTGGTCAAATTTTCTTGGCATATTCCAGATTTTCCCATCTACTCAAACGGAACAAAACCTGGGACACTTCATTTAGTCTTTTATCGTGTCTCAAAACTCTTATTTAGGAAAGCGCATTACACCTGTTGAACAGTCGCTTCTTTGCACCTAAACAATCGCAGCAATTTGCGCTGCAAAGACACTCATTTTAATATCCGCACCTGTCTGCTCGCGGAACTCCTTAGATGCCTCAGACCAATTCCCTTGTTTGGCAAGAGCTACTACATCTTTCATTCGCTCCTGGAGGAAGAATTCGCGAGCTGATTTATCCAACAGATAAGTTTGAACAAATCGAGCAGAGTCCTGTGCGGCTTTGGGGGCAGGAACAAACTTAGCAAGACTCATTTGCTTAGCTTGCCCACTTCGTTGCGCACCATGCTCCCGCACCAGCAAGTGCAGCAGCAGCTCCTGCCACGCCCCCCTTAAGAGCGTTAACGCCTACGAGCCTAGCCAGAACCCAGGCAACCTCTTTCCAGTTCTTAACCGCGATAAGATACGCCAATTGCGATCCGCCACCAGCAGCAGAAGCCGTTAGACCGCCAAGACCGACCGCGTTGAGAACGCACTTACGGTATTCAGGCGACTTCACACTGTGGTAGGTAGAAATTTGAGGCTTGCCATTAGCATCCCGACCGTTTAGTGAGTTTGCAATTGTCTGCAGTTCTTTGACAGAGGTACCTGTCTCTCGAGCCTCTTTCTCATTCACTACCCACTTTCCATTGTCTTGGTGCAGGAGCGTGGTGAAAAGAGTTTCCATGTTGCGCTGTGCCGCATCCATATCAGCAGGAGACAACTCGTGAGTGGTAATAGGCTCTGGCTTCTGAATGTTCTCAGCGTTCTGCGTATCTGCATTTGCTACCGCAGCAGAAGTGCAAGAAAGAATTAGAGCTAAAGCAGCAGCTGGGACTTTACGCCCTAGTTTAGTGACCATGAAGAATTAGCCTTTCAAAATGGAGAGCTAGATTTCGGAAGGGAGCTGTTCTCAAATTCCGTAAGAAACAATCGAAAACAGATTGCTATGAAAATATAAACCTTCATTTAAATTCATAGCGTCGATACGGTAACACCTATCGGAGAAATTTTCAGCACTTATACAATCTGGGTACCCTTAGAGGAAATACACATAATCCCCATCCAACTATGGAAGCCCCGGCAGAGAATTAGGCGAGCACTTAATGTCGGCGCTTTTTCTTTGCCCTACGGGCGGCACGATTCAAGCCGGCAGGGGCAGCAGAACGGCGCGCATTTTTATCCATAAGCTCGGCAAACTCACGCACCGCAAGCACTAACTCCTGGTGCTCATCACTGACGTGAAACTCACGCCCCATCCGGAGATCACGGGTCATCTCTCTAACGACGCGAGCCGCGTCAGCTACCTCCTCTCTGGGGGTGCGCAGCTTCAACGTGGCTTGCTCATGCGCCTGCGCCAGCTCCTCTTGATGCTCTCGCTTACGGCGCTCACGCGAGGCAGCAGCGCGGCACGCACCCGAGCAAAACCGGGCCTGCCGACCGCGCGGATCCGCCCGTTGCGGGATTGGTTTCCCGCACCTTTCGCAGACTTCTTTTTGGGCTGCCATGCCCCCACTTTATCGCACGTGCGATAAAACCTGCCAGGCACCAAAATGCCTGGTCACCCGATTAACACTAAGAGTGCCTATAGTATGTTGTTCCCCAGCCGCTTCGCGGCGTGGGCTCGGGCCGGAAAATCCGGCCCGAAAGACTGACCGCTCGGTCGGGTAGGTCAGCAACATATTTGGATACATTCCGCCCGCCCGGGCTTGTCAGGCCTGCGGGGCGATGTAGTAGCTTCACGCGGCGCGCTGTGTGGCTTTCTAAGCGATTGAAGACGCGGTGCGGGGGTGCTTGGGTTGGGCAAGGCGCTTAAATCGCTCAGGCACTCACACCTTGCCCCGCTTTCTTCCACCTGTCGCCGCAGCCGAAAACCCCACTCCGCAACCGCTGACCCGACAACAACGCCGCAAGCTCGAGCGCGAACAGAAAAAGGGGCGCTAATTCTCCAGATTCGTTAGTCGGATTTCTATTTCAAAGTGTTACAGACTTCTTTATCCACCCACATAATCACTTTTATGAGAATTAAAACCAGGTCAACTTGTACTGTCGTTGCAACTGTTCTTTCTGCCCTAGCCCTCTCTTGCCCGCTAGCATCTGCTACTTCGACTGAGATATCAGAAGGCGCATCACCTCGGGCTGAGGTGAAGCCTGGAGATAGCTTTACTTTTACGCTTGATGAGGAAACATCGAATGATGGAATATCAACTCGCTCTTTGAATGCAGGTGTATGCACTGGAACATTTGCGAATCCCCAGGTAGAAGCCGGAGGAATTCTCTCTTATGGATTGCATGTCCGGTGTACTGGAACTGGGTTTCTTCCTTTAAGCGCAAAGATCAGGCTTCAAGAAGAACATCTCGGATTTACTTATGAGACCGTAGATGAAACCTCTAAGAATCTTCCTGAGAGTGGCTACGGATTTGTTCGTGGAGAAGCGATCTGTGACCCAACTACTTCAGGGCATGATTATCGAATTGATGGAGAGATTTTTGCAGGAAAGCATCATGACATTGGTATCTCCAAAGAAGTCCATCTTCCATGCAATGTGAACTAAGTACTCTGCATAAGCCAGGCTTTTAGTTCCTCCTCTGCACGCTCACAACCACCTGGGTAGTTTTCGTTCAGCTCTTCAGCCACGGAGTCAAAGATTTTCTTAGCGATAGCCTCAGCATGGTCAGGTTGAAGCTGCCCTCTTAAATCATTTAAGGGGGCAGAAAGAGTGACATAAGGACTGGGGCGTAAAGAATAAGACCGCATGTCAGCGGCGTATATTCGAGGAGTTGTCCCCAAAAACTGAGATTCAAGGACGACGTTTCCGAACACTAATGACGATAGGTTTTTCTCTTCCATAGTCGGCAGTTTACGGAAAATAAGGTGTGTTAACTGCCGACTTATTCAACTATGGAAACTCGGCAGAGAATTAGGCAATCGCTTAATGTCGCCGCTTTTTCTTTGCCCTCCGGGCGGCACGATTCAAGCCAGCAGGGGCGACAGAACGGCGCAAGACTGCCCGGCTTGTCCGCCAAGACTGGCCGGTGGGCCAGCAACATATTTGGGTACATTCCGCCCGACCGCGCTTATCAGTCCTGCGGGGCGGTGTGGCGGCTTCTCGCGGCGCGCTGTGTGCCCGTCTAAGCCATTGAAGAGGTGCTGTTGCAAAGTTGGGGCAAGTAGGAAGAGCGACGTGAAATAATCACAGCCATGGGTATCTTCTCCGGTCGTCATTTCCCCCGTGACATCATTCTGTGGGCAGTGCGGTGGTACTGCCGCTACGGGGTGAGCTACCGCGATCTGGAGGAAATGATGACCGAGCGGGGCGTGCCGGTCGATCACACCACGATCTACCGCTGGGTCCAGAAATATGCTCCTGAGCTGGACGAGCAAACACGGTGGTACCGGCAGGTACCTGACTGGCAGGCCAGTTCCTGGCGGGTGGATGAGACCTATATCCGGGTCGGCGGCAGGTGATGCTACCTCTATCGGGCGATCACCGCCGGTGGCCAGACCGGTATAGGATAGTCGCTTTATAGGTCCATGCTGATTCGCGCTCTGGGGTACACCCTAAGCGAACAGTTTAAGAATTACATCCATCGTGTTTAACTCGCTGTTCGCTAGGGTGGGTTTATAAGTAATGAAACAGAACCGTCACTACCTCTAGACATTCCCGAACAGCCAGAGGTGGTTGCGGGCCAAAAAATTGGTTACGCGCGTGTTAGTTCCAAAGACCAGAATCTCGACCGACAGTTGGCGGCGTTGAAGAAGGAAAAAGTCTTCCGCGTCTTCACCGACACGGTGAGTGGTTCGTCCACCCAGCGCCCCGGCTTAGATGGGGCGCTTAATTATCTTCGTGCCGGCGATCAACTCATTGTGGTGAGTATGGATAGGCTTGCCCGCTCGCTTATCGACCTGCACCGCCTGGTCGATGAACTCACCGAACGCGGAGTATCCGTCAAGTTCCTCAAAGAAGGACAGACCTATTCATTAGATTCCAGTCCGGTGGCCAAGCTCATGCTTGGCCTACTCGGGTCGGTGGCGGAGTTTGAGCGTTCGATTATTTGTGAGCGCCAGGCCGAAGGTATCGCGAAAGCCAAGGCGCGCGGCGTTTATAAGGGGCGTGCGAAAGTCCTCAATGAGGAACAAGTAGCGCAGGCGCGCGGGTGGGTGAGCGCTGGTATTCCGAAAGCGGAGGTTGCCCGCCGACTCGGGATTGGGCGCACCACACTGTATAAGTACCTCAACCAGTAAGGCCTGACGTAACCCGGTCTCTGTGGAGCTGTGGGAGCGCCCCTAACCAGAGCACGGGATTAGCGGCGTGTGACGGTGGGCTTGCAAGGTAGTCCCCAGTTCAATTGACGAAGGAACATAATCAAGAAAACCGTCTACCCGTGGTTGACTTGTTTAGTCTCCCGTCGGTAGACTACTGTTATGAAGCGAAACGCCGTCATCAAGAAATTGAAAGCGGAAGCCAAGCGGCGCGGTCTTGAATTTGAGGAAATCGCCTTATCGCGCCATGACGCTTATCGGGTAGGCAACACAACCCGAACCTTAGGTAGGCACCGTGAGATTGACGATGTGACAGTCAAGAAGTTTTTCGACCAATACGCCCAAGAATTAGGGAAAGGCTGGTGGAGGTAATGACCACGACATACACAGTAACCGCAGAACGCGGAACCAGCGGAGTATGGGTACTCGAATGCGCCGAACTTGGGGCAGTGTCCCAAACTAAGCGGCTGGCTAATGCTGCCGACGAGATGCGCGAAGCACTGGCCTTTCAGGCAGGCCTAGACCCAGACGAACTCAACATTGTTGTTGATGTTGTTCTCCCACCGGGCCTTGCGGAAATGAAAGCTCGCGCCGAAAAAGAACGCGAAGAAGCGGCACGACTGGCCGCTGCGGCACAGGCAAGCACTCATGACCTCGCTGTTGCAATGAGAAACGCTGGAATGACCGTGCGAGATATGGGAACAGTCCTCGGAGTGTCTTACCAGCGCGCCCAAAAGCTCGCAGCATCCTAAACACTGAAAGCGAAAGTCGCCCAGCACGCGCATGATAGACACGCGTACTGGGCGACTTTTATCGGCCGGCGGACTGGTGCGCGTTAGCGGCGTGTGACGGTGGGCTTGCAAGGTAGTCCCCAGTTCAATTGACGAAGG
>CALLKG010000152.1:0-44646 GCA_938008395.1 Corynebacterium tuberculostearicum | reverse complement strand
TAGCGCGCTCCTACACCAGGCTCATCAATCAGATTCGAAGTGCGCTAGTGGGCTGTTACCCGCAATTCGAACAGGCCCTTCGCGGTCAGATAATCCACCGCAAGTGGGTTCCGCACGTACTTGCACGCTACGGCGGGCCCACCAAGATAAAGCGCTTAAGTAAGGCCAAGGCAGCCGCCTTTGCTCGACGATATAAGGCACGAAATCCCGAACCTGTCCTTGATGCCATATTCGCTGCTATCTCTGAGCAAACAGTCACCATTGCAGGTGCACACTATGCCGAAATGGGCGTAGCAATGTCGGCGAAGGACGCACTTTTAAAGCTCGAGCACCGCCAACAAATCGAAAAGGAAGTCATCGAGCTCATCAACGACATCCTCCACACCCAATTCCTCCTATCCATGCTGGGAATCGGGCCAAAGACGGCTGCCCAAATTCTCATGACCGCGGGCGACATGTCCGACTTTCCGTCAGCTGGGCACTTGGCCTCTTACGCTGGTTTATCGCCCCGAACGAATCAGTCCGGAACCTCGATCATGTCGAACTCACTGAACCGAGCCGGCAATAAAAAATTAAAGAACGCCCTATGGCAATCATCTTTTGCATCGATCAGATTCCACGAGCGTTCCCGGCAATTCTATGAACGAAAGCGCCGTGAAGGCAAGAGACATAACGCCGCAGTAGTAGCACTAGCCCGCAGACGACTCAACGTCCTCTACGCCATGATGCGCAACCACGAGTGCTACCGCGATCCCGCCTTACAACAGGAAGGAATCGCAGCCTAAACACCAAGAACGAAACAGCCGACTGGGAAAACCCAGTCGGCTAGCAGGCATGCCCGAAAACCACACAACCAAACAACCCCGCAGAGAGAATCCGCCCCCAATTTCTCCACCCTCGAGGTTGACAACCTATATAGGAACACCCCCCACAACGCGCTTTCCCCAAAACCGCGAAAGGCCGCAGGCTATACACCTGCGGCCATTGTGGAGCCGCCTGCGAGAATCGAACTCGCGACCTTTTCATTACGAGTGAAATGCTCTACCGACTGAGCTAAGGCGGCACGCTGCTCGGCATGCGCCAGTGCAGCAAGAGAGAGTTTAACCTAGGGGCGCCGCGGAATAGAAATCGGGCCCCACCTACAGGCACGCGCGGCGCAAGCGGCCCACTAGGCCGTCGAAGGCAATCTGCGTGCCGACGTTTTGGGTCAGCTGCTCGCGGCACAACGTGATGGCCGCCTGACAGTCCAGCAAGCCCTCCTCGCTCACGCGCTGCGCAATCTCACCAGAAAGTCCAGCGAAGTCCGGGTGGGTGAGATCCACCTGCGCGCCCACCTTCTGCATGAGCGCATCGCGGTAGACGCCGGAGAGATCAACAAGCACCAGATCCAGATTGTCGATCACGCGGCGCTTCGCCCGCTTTTTGTGCTGGTCCTGCAGGTCCTTGATGGCGGAGCGGGCGTCGCGCTGCGCCTTGGCCGCGCCCTTGCCCTTCGCACCCACGCCGAGGGTCTGTTCCAGCTTCGCCAGCTCGGCCTCTTCCTGGTCCTTATGCGACTCCTTCGCCTCCGAGTCCACCAGCTTCAGCAGCGAGGTCACCGCCTGGAAGCCTTGGGAGCCGTGGAAGACGTCCTCTGCCAGGTTGATGGCCACCGCGCGGCGTTTTTGCACCGCCGGGTCGTTGACTAAGCGCCGCGCCCGGCCGACGTGGCGGAGGGAGGTAAGGGCGGCCAGGTGGGCGTCGTGATCCGAAGCGCCCTCGCTGACCAGCTGGGCGGTAATGCTCTCCACCGACGGGGAGGGAATGTAGAGGTGGCGGCAGCGCGAGCGGAGGGTCTGGGAGAAGTCCTCGGGGGCGTCGGAAGGAGCACACATGATGATCACGGTGCGCGCCGGCGGCTCCTCCACCGTCTTGAGCAGGGCATTCGCGCCGTTATTGTTCAGGCGGTCAGCATTATTGAAGATCACCACGCGCCAAGGGGCCACCGTGGGCAGGCTCGCCGCGCGGCCGATGACCTCGCGCACCGTATCCACGGGAATGATGACCTCCTGTGGATCCACGAGGACCAGATCGGTGTGCTGTTTGGTTTCTAGCACCGCGCGGCAGGCCTCGCACCGGCCGCAGCCCGGCTCCTCCGGGTCCGTGCACATGAGCGCGGCCGCAAAATCGATGGCGGCCAAGGAACGGCCGGAGCCCGGCGGGCCGGTAAATAGCCAGGAATGGCTCATCGCCCGCGGGTCTGCCCCCGGCATCCCCCGAGCTGCCCGGGCGGCGCCCAGGATAGTGCGGGCCACACCTGGGGTATCTGCCAATCTTTGCGCAACGCTTCCGGTATTCACTCGCCCTAGCCTACTGGTCTTACTAAAGTATGAAAGCATGAATAGACTACTGCGCGGCGCACGATGGCTCATGGGTACCCAATGGCCGGTCTACGCCGCCTTAGTCCTTGGCGCGAACCTCATCGGTGCCATCGCGATTATGACCTTTGTCCTTTATTTCTTGCCGATGCCGGAGATTAAGGATTTTGCCGCCGAGCTGCCCAGCCTGATGGGCGTCGCCGCGGTGTACCTCATCTTTGCCGTGGTCATCGGCATCGCCGTCACCCTGCTGCTTTTCCGCCCGGTGCTGGACTGGCAGCGCAACCCGGACGAGCATGATCCGAATATGGTGCGCAACCTGGTGCTGCGCATCCCTGTCTACCAATCCGTGGTGGCGGCCGCGGTGTGGCTCATCGGCATCATTTTGGCCGTAGTGATTTCCGGCCGGGAATCCGGCCGCCTCGGGCTCGTCGTGGGCGTGTCCGCCACCCTGGCCGGGTTGGTGGTGGTCATCTTGACCTACCTGCAGGCAGAGCGCCTCGTGCGCCCGGTGGCCGCCCAAGCAGTGGCGCGCCGCTTTGAGGATGCCACCCTGGAGCCGCCCATCAAGTACCGCCTCATTTCAACCTGGCTGATGACCTCCGGCGTGCCGCTGGTGGGCATCTTGCTCGTGCTCATCGCCCAGCGCACCGGGCTCTTCTCCGGCACCGCAGGAGACCTGGTTCCCGCCATCACAGCCCTGGCGCTAACCGCCCTGGGCACCGGGTTTATTGGTACTAGCTTCGCGGTGATGAGCGTGGTGGACCCGATCGTGGAGCTCCAAGACGCCATTAACCGGGTGCGCCGCGGCGAAAACAATGCCGAGGTCGATATCTATGACGGTTCCGAGCTGGGCGTGCTGCAGGCCGGTTTCAACGAAATGATGCGCGGCCTGCGCGAGCGCCAGCGTGTGCGCGATATCTTCGGCCGCTACGTCGGCGCCGAGGTGGCGCAGCGCGCCCTAGAGGAGCGCCCCGAGTTGGGCGGCGAGGACCGCAAGGTCGCGGTGCTTTTCATTGACGTCATCGGTTCTACTACCTTCGCCGTCAACCACTCCCCCGAGGAGGTAGTGGAGGAGCTCAATAAGTTCTTCGAGCACGTCGTCAAGGTGGTGCACCGCAACAAGGGCATCATTAATAAGTTCCAGGGCGATGCCGCGCTGGCCGTCTTTGGCGCGCCGCTCAACGTTTATGATTCCGCCTCCATGGCCCTGCAGGCCGCCCGCGAGCTGCGCGGCGAGTTGCGCGGGCTGGAGCTGCAAGCAGGCATTGGCGTGGCGGCGGGGCACGTCGTCGCCGGGCACATCGGCGGCGCGGATCGCTTCGAATACACCGTCATTGGTGACGCCGTGAACGAGGCCGCGCGCCTAACCGAGCTCGCTAAGGACACCCCGGGCCAGGTTCTTACCAACGCCGCCACGCTCAAGACCGCCAATGAGGCCGAGCAGGCCCGCTGGACTATGATGAAATCCATTGAGCTGCGCGGTCGTCACCGCATGACCCAGCTGGCTCGCCCTATCCGCGCTACCCTGGCAGAACGTTCCGAGGTATAACGAGGTTTTTCAGTGAGCTCAGCTCCCTGGCCCCGCATGATCGTGCCCGATGTGGCGCGCGGCATGGCCCTTTTAGGCATCGCCATGGCCAATATGACCACGGCATGGATCATCACCACCGACCGGCCGGGCAGCTATTTCGGCGGCATCATTGATGGCAGCGCGTGGGATAAGGCGGCCGTCGTCTTCGGTGCCTTCTTTGTCCACAATCGCGGCCTGCCCATGTTTTCTACCCTGCTCGGCTTTGGCGTGGGGCTCATTGCGATGAGTCTGTGGCGGCGCGGGTTTCCGGTGCGGGCGGCGCGCTGGGTCATCGCCAAGCGCTATGCCTTCTTGGCGCTCATGGGCGCAGTGCACCTGGTGCTGCTGTTTTGGGGCGACATTATGTTCTTCTATGGCGTGGCCGGAATTATCATCGCATTCCTGCTGCGCAAGCGGGATTCTACCCTCATGCTCATTGCCTATATTTTATTTGCACTGTGCGCGCTGGGCGGGGTGGTAGCCTTCATTTCCGGCGCTATGGATCCCCTCGGCGTGGTGGCCACGGAAGGCATTGGCACCATCGAGTCTTACCCAGATCTGCTCCTCAGCCAGCTTATTACCCTGGGCAGCCAGGCCGTTGCCACGCCGATCATTGTGCTGATGTACCTGCCCGTCATGCTGGTGGGCTTTGTATGGGCGCGCCAAGGCGTGCTTGCCGACGTCCCCTCTCACCGCCCCACCCTCCTGCGCTGGGTCGCCATTGCGGTGGCCATTACCGTCGTAATCGGTAGCTTGTGGTCTTTGAGCACGCTGGGGGTCATCGGGCAGCGCTGGGCTAATGCGGCTAATAATGCCAACGCTTTCATCGGCGTCTTTACCGGGCCTGGCATCCTGGCCGGGCTCGCGCTGCTGCTGCAGCCGGTGCAGGAGCGGCTTTCAGCCGGCGCGCCGCTGCCCGCAGTGCTGTGGCCCTTTGCGGCCCTGGGCAAGCGCTCCATGAGCGGCTACGTGGGGCAGTCCATTCTCTTTTTCTTCCTCGTGCACCCGTTCACGCTGAACTTCGGCCACGATCTGGGCGCCTTCGGCCAGGCCGCGCTGGCCTTCGCGGTGTGGTTGGCCACGCTTATCGGGGCGTGCGTGCTGGAAGTCTTCGACCTCCGCGGGCCGTTCGAGGCGGTGCACCGCCGGCTGTCCTACGGTCCGACGATGCAGCCGCAGCTACCGCGTGCGGCACAGGCCATCAATAAGCAGCAGGTGGCCGACAACTAGGGCGCCCGCCTCGGCCGCGCCCACCAGGCGCGCCCCCTGCTTCCGCTTACCGCGATATTCCTGCGCGAGCGCCGCGCGCAGGGCCGTCAGCCCCTCGGCCGCAACGAGCAGATTGGCGCCGTGGCTGATGCCCTTGCCGGCATCGGTGCGCAGCGCCGGATCTCCCGCCAATGCCGAGGTCGTGAGCACCGCCGCGCCGCCCACCGCGACCGCGGCGGCTGTCGGCTGTGTGCGAGTTGCGGCAACGCCCGCGCCCCATGCGGCCGCGCGCAGGCCCCAGCCCAGGGCGTCGTTGCGCGCGCCGCGGCGATAGAGGCTCCACGCATAGGCGGCGTGGTTCGCAGTTACGGCCGCCACGCCGAGCACCGAAGGACGGGTCAGGGTGCGGGCCTTTTCCACCTGGCCAATAGCTCCGGCTATAACTCCGGCGCCAACGGCGGGCTCTTCGCGTACCGAGGCCAACAGCTGCGGCCGCGTTTTGATGGTGACGGCGCGCCGCAGGGCCGCGGCGCCTTCTTGGGTGCGGGCAAGAAAATCGTTCATGCCCGCCACCTTACGCGGTTATTTCTTGCGCGAGCCGGCCTTTACCACGTTCTTCGTGCCGGGCGAAGGCTTCTTAGTTGCCTTCTTGCCAGCCTTCTTCGTGGATTTTTTGGTGGCCTTCTTGGTTGCCTTCTTCTTCGTCGTCTTCTTAGAGGACTTCTTGGTGGACTTCTTCTTGGTCTCCCCGGAAGCTTCCTTGGCGCGGCGCTCGGAAAGGAGTTCGTTCGCGCGGGCGTCGGTAAGCTGCTCCGGGTCATCGCCGCGGCGCAGGGAGGCATTGGTGGTGCCGTCGGTGACATAGGGGCCGAAGCGGCCGTCCTTGACGGTCATGGGCTTGCCGGAGACGTCGTTATCGCCCAGCTGCTTAATCGGCGGCTGGGCCGCTGCGCGGCCGCGACGCTTCGGCTCGGCGTAGATGCGGCGGGCCTCGTCCAAGGTGATGGTGAAGATCTGCTCTTCCTTAGCCAGCGAGCGCGAATCGGTCCCCTTCTTCAGATACGGGCCATAGCGGCCGTTCTGCGCGGTGATCATCACGCCGTCGTCCTCTCCCACCTCGCGCGGCAGGGAAAGCAGCTTGAGGGCCTCCCCCAAAGTCACGGTGGAGGGTTCCATGGAGCTAAACAGCGAAGCCGTACCCGGCTTGAGCTTGTTTTCGATGTACTCCTTGACGCGCTTTTCCTTCTGCTTCGCGGCCGTCTTGGTTTCCCAATTCTTGGCGCGCTTGCCTTCCTCGGCGCGTTGCTTGTCCTCCTCGGCGCGCTCCTTGGCGACGATCTCCTCGGCCTCACCCTCGGCCTTCTCCCGTTCATCCTCGCGGACGACCTCGGTGACATAGGGGCCGAAGCGGCCTTCCTTGGCCACGATCATGCGGCCGTTTTCTGGGTTCTCACCCAGCTCGCGGCCGCCCTGCGGGGTGGCGAAAAGCTTTTCCGCCAGCTCCTCGTTCAGGCCGTCCGGGGTGACGGTCTCAGAGAGGTTGGCGCGCTGGTACTCAATACTGCCGTCGTCGTTAGTGCCAACGGCGCGCTCGATATACGGGCCGTAGCGGCCTACGCGCACGAAGACATCGCGGCCTTCGGCGTCGGTATAAAGCAGTAGCGAGTTGACCTTGCGGGCATCAATGGCTTCCAGGTTGACGTCGATAAGCGACTTTAAGCCGCCGTGACGGGCAATGGAAGCCGCCTTCTGCTCGTTGGCCTCGGCGTTGCCAAAGTAAAAGCCGTTAAGCCAGGCGGTGCCGTCCTCGATGCCGGTGGCAATCTGGTCTAGCTCGTCTTCCATGGAAGAGGTGAAGTCATAGTCCACCAACTCGGTGAAGTTTTCCTCCAACAGGCCTACGACGGCGAAGGCAACCCAGGATGGCACCAGCGCATTGCCGCGCGAGACCACATAGCCGCGGTCCTGGATGGTCTTGATGATGGACGCGTAGGTAGACGGGCGGCCGATGCCCAGGTCCTCCATCTTCTTGACCAGGCTGGCTTCGGTATAGCGCGCCGGCGGGTTGGTGGAGTGGCCCTCGGCGGAGACCTCCTTGGCGGTCAGGCCGCGGCCCTCCTCCAAGTGTGGCAGGCGGGTCTCGCCCTTCTTGTCACCCTTGGCGTCGTCCGCGCCGTAGGCCTTCAGGAAGCCGGGGAAGGTAATGGTGCGGCCGGTGGCGGAAAATTCCACGTCATAGCTGCCCTTATCCGTGGCGGCGGTGCCGGCCACGGTGACCTTCATGGAGGTTCCCTTGGCATCGGCCATCTGGGAGGCGACGGTGCGCTTCCAAATCAGGTCATAGAGCTTAAACTCCTCCGCATCCAACTGGCCAGAGAGCTGGCCCGGGGTGGCGAAGGACTCGCCGGCCGGTCGGATGGCCTCGTGGGCCTCCTGGGAGTTTTTCACCTTGCGGTCATATACGCGCGGGGAATCAGAGACGTATTCTGCACCATAGATGCTGGTAGCGGAATTGCGCGCAGCCGACAGGCCCTGCTGAGAGAGCGAGGTAGAGTCCGTACGCATATAAGTAATGTGGCCGTTTTCGTACAGGCGCTGCGCAATGCGCATGGTGCGCTCGGAAGTAAAGTGCAGGCGGCGGCCGGCCTCCTGCTGCAGCGTCGACGTCATAAACGGCGCATAGGGCTTGCGAGTATAAGGCTTGTGTTCGACCCCAGCGACTTCCATGCCCGCGCCTTGGAGCGCAGACTCCAAGGCCTTGGCCTGTGGCTCGGTGATGACGATGACGTCTTTGCTCTTGACGTTTCCGCGGTCATCAAAGTCGCGGCCCAAGGCTACGCGCTTGCTATTGACGGCGGTAAGGCGGGCGTCGAAAGTAGCGGGGTTGTCCGCGTCCGCAGCGCCGGTATCTAGCGTGGCGGCCAGATCCCAGTAGTCGGCCGGGATGAACGCCATGCGCTCGCGCTCGCGCTCGACGATGACGCGGGTGGCCACCGACTGCACGCGGCCGGCAGAAAGCCGCGGCATGACCTTCTTCCACAGCACCGGGGAAACCTCGTAGCCGTAGAGGCGGTCGAGGATGCGGCGAGTTTCCTGGGCGTCGATAAGGTTGTAATCCAGATCGCGGGTATTGTCCGCGGCCTCCAGGATCGCGGACTTGGTGATCTCGTTAAAGACCATGCGGCGCACCGGAACCTTGGGCTTGAGCACCTCGAGCAGGTGCCAGGCGATGGCCTCGCCCTCGCGGTCAGGGTCTGTTGCGAGGTAGAGCTGGTCACACTGCTTCAGCTTGGACTTGAGGTCCGCGACCTTCTTCTTTTTATCGGGGCTCACCACATACAGCGGAGCGAAGTCATCTTCCGGATTCACGCCGAGGCGCGCCCAGGATTCCTTCTTATACTTAGCCGGCACGTCCGCAGCGCCGCGGGGAAGATCGCGGATATGGCCCACGGAGGCCTCCACGATGTAGTTATCTCCGAGGTAAGGCTGAATCTTCTTCGCCTTCGTCGCCGACTCGACGATCACCAAGGTCTTTCCCGGCCCGGCTGCTTCTGCCACTTCGACTTCATCCCTTTCGATGATGCGAACAATAAGGTATGCACGCTTTCAGCAATCGCCCCTAGCGTACACAGTTGATCTGCGTTTCCTTTCTCGCACCATATACGCGGTTCTGCCAAAAGGCCGTTTTCAGGGGCACTATGTACCCCCACGGAACGGGTCTATACTGGCCTACTTAGAACGCCCAGTAGCTGTGAAAGCATTGTGGGGCACGATAGCACACCCAAGACAACGCCCGCGGAGGATTCATGGTTGACACCATCACTATGTGGATCGAAACCGTCATGTCCACAGAGTGGATCTACCCGCTGGTGGGCGTACTGATCTTTGGTGACTGCTTCTTCCCCGTGCTGCCTTCTGAAATCCCACTCAATATGGCCGGCGCCTGGTCCGGCTCCCAGGGCTTTCCGCACCTGCCCACCATGTTTTTCGTAGCGCTCATTGCCGCCATGATGGGCGATAATCTCTGTTTCCTGCTGGGCACGCGCTTCATGCCCCTGCTCCAGCGCGTACCTAAGGGATCGAAGGCCTACGAGGGGCTCAAGTGGGTCAAGCGCAATATGCGTCGCGGCGGCGGTGCGGCCATTATTATTGCCCGCTTCATTCCTTCAGCGCGCCTGTTTATGACCATCCTGCTGGGGTCGATGCGCTTCCCGTGGCTCGTCTTTGTCTTCTTCGACACCATCGGCGTCGCGCTCTGGGCGGCCGAAGCGCTCGCCATCGGCTACCTGGGCGGCATGGCCTTTTCCAATTCGCCGGTGCTGGCGGTGGTGGTCAGCATCATCGCCGCCGTCATCATCGGCGTGGGCCTGCAGAAACTGCAGAATAAGTTCACCGAGTGGTGGGATACCCGCCGCGGCTACGCCGAAACGCCGTAGCAGGAAGGCCTGAGCAGAAAGGCCTGAGCAGGGGAGCCGGCCGCCTAGATGACGGACACGGACTGGGCCTGTTCGCCCTTCGGTCCGGAGCCTACCTCGAAGGTGACCTGCTGGTTTTCTTCTAGGGTGCGAAAGCCGCTGCCCTGGATCTCGGAGTAGTGGACGAAGATATCGCCTTCGCCGTCCGCGCGCTCGATGAAGCCGTAGCCCTTTTCAGAGTTAAACCACTTAACGGTTCCTTGTGCCATGGTGTGCAGTCCTTTTCTTGATTGGCGGTGCGGCGATTCCGCGCCGAGGGGTTCGGTAAATGCGTCCTTTAGCAGTACCTTAAAGTGTAAACACCGCACCAAGACATCATTGGCCTCATATCAGTGTGACACGTTCCACGCCAAAGCGATAGGCCTAACTCATGAGGGGGTAGAAATTGGCTCACCCGGAAACGGATAATCCCCTAGGAGAAGAGCTGCTCGAGTTCATCCAGCGCCGCCTCGATGAGTCCACTCTCACATTTCACACCACCCTGCCGCCGCAGCGCGCGCAGTATGCCGAGTGGCCCGAATGGGTGCTGCCGGAATTGAAGGACAAGCTGGTCGAAGGGGGCGTCGGCAAGCTGTATAGCCACCAAGCAGAGCTGGCGCAGGCCGCCTGGGCCGGCGAGGATGCGGTGATTTCTACCGGTACGTCCTCGGGTAAGTCCCTGGGCTACCAGCTACCCATTGTGAGCCGGCTGGCGCAGGAGCCGACCGCCTGCGCGCTGTATCTCACCCCCACCAAGGCGCTGGGATCGGACCAGCTGCAGGCGGTGCTCGAGCTGTGCCGGGGCATTCCGGCGCTCAAGGGCGTGGTGCCCTCGCCCTATGACGGCGATACGCCGCAGGAATCCCGCGCGGGCGTGCGCGATCATTCGCGGTTCATTTTTTCCAACCCGGATATGGTGCATATGTCGCTGCTGGCGGCGCATGCGCGGTGGGCGCGGCTGCTGCGGCACCTGGAGTTCATCGTCATCGATGAATGCCATTCCTACCGGGGCGTTTTTGGCGCGAACGTGGCGCTGGTGCTGCGGCGCCTGCTGCGCCTGTGCGCGCACTATGGCTCGCGGCCGACGGTAATTTATGCCTCGGCCACTATGAAGGACCCGGGCCGGCACGCGCAGCGCCTTACCGGCCGGCCCGCCCGCGCGATTACGGAGGACACCGCCCCCACCGGCGCGCGCACCGTGGCGCTGTGGGAGCCGGGGTTTATCGAGGGTGCCGAGGGCGAGCACGGGGCGCCGGTGCGCCGCGCCGCCACCACCGAGGCGGCCGAGATGATGGCCTCCTTCATCGCCGAGGGCGCGCGCACCATGACCTTTGTGCGGTCGCGCCGCTCGGCCGAGGTGGTGGCCATGCGCGCGGCCGAGGTGCTCTCCGGTAGCCTCGGCCGCCCCGATTTTGCCCAGCGCATCGCCGCCTACCGCGCCGGTTACCTGGCCGAGGACCGCCGCAAGTTGGAGCGCGCGCTTGACGACGCCTCCTTGCTCGGCGTCGCCACCACCTCCGCCCTCGAGCTGGGCATCGATGTCGGCGGTCTCGATGCCGTGGTCACGGCCGGCTTCCCGGGCACCGTCGCGAGCTTTTGGCAGCAGGCCGGGCGTGCCGGCCGCCGCGGGCAGGGCTCGCTCGTGGTGCTCGTTGCCCGCGATGAGCCGATGGATACCTACCTGGTCCACCACCCCGAGGCCCTGCTGGGCCGGCCGGTGGAGGCCAGCGTTTTCAATCCGGCCAATCCGTATATCCTCTTCGGCCACGTCTATTGCGCCGCAGTGGAAAAGCCGCTGGATGATGCCACGATTGCCGCCTGGGGCGCGCAAGACGTGGTTCACCAGCTGGCCGAATCTGGCTTGCTGCGCCGCCGCGCGCGCGGCTGGTTCGCCGTGCCCATCCCCGCCCATGCGCCGGAAGAGCTCTCCCCGGAGACGGCGCATACCGCGGTGTCGCTGCGCGGCGGCGCGGGCGAAGAAGTCATGATTGTGGATTCCTCCGACGGCCGCCTGCTCGGCACCATCGACGCCGCCCGCGCTACCAGCCAAGTCCACCCCGGCGCGGTGTACCTGCACCAGGGCGAAAGCTTTGTCATTGAGGAGCTCGTCTTAAGCGATTACCTGGCGCTGGCCCGGCCCGAGGCCCCGGACTATTCCACGACTCCGCGCTCCACCACGGATATCCGCATCCTGCGCGAGGCCGATAACCTAGTCAATTACTCCCCAGGGCTGTGGGTGGCGGACGTGGAGGTGGAGGTCACCGACCGCGTCACCGGCTACCAGGTGCGGCTTGCCGATGGCACCATTGGCGATGACATCCCTCTCGATCTCCCCGAACAACGCCTAGTCACCCGGGCGGTGGCCTATACCATCGATCCGATGGCGCTTTCCGCCATGGGTGTGACGGCCTCCGATACGCCCGGCACCCTACACGCGGCCGAGCACGCCGCCATTGGCCTGCTGCCGCTTATCGCCACCTGCGACCGCTGGGATATCGGCGGCGTGTCCACCGCATTGCACCCCGATACGCAGCTGCCCACCGTCTTTGTCTACGACGGCCACCCCGGCGGCGCCGGTTTTGCTGAAGAAGGCTTCCGCCGCTTCCCCGAATGGATCGCGGCCACCTTCGAGGCGGTGCGCTCTTGTCCGTGCGAAGCCGGTTGCCCGTCGTGCGTCCAGTCGCCCAAGTGCGGAAACGGAAACAATCCGCTGAGCAAGGACGGCGCCATCAAGCTACTGGGTGCGCTGGTCACCATGACGCAGGGCTAGCCTCAACTTAAGCGGTTTTGCCTTCTTCTTCATTTACTCGCTGCGCCCGCGCGTATTCATAGTCGGCGCTGCGCTGCAATAGCTCCTCACGCCGATGAGGAAACCGCTCCAATATTATGCGCTGAATTTCCGCCGCTGCACGTGCGCGAGTGCGCCGCACTTCCGGATTCGGCTCATAAAAAGGCGAGCCTTGCGGATGCCTCATGGAGCATCGCCTCTTTCTTCTTTCGGGGCAGATTTGTCGAGCTCACCCTCTCTAAACTCTTGGGCAAAGTCCCACAGCGTGTTGATAAAAGGGGAATCTCCTTCGACGTCCGATAATAATCCCAGAATTGTGGGGAGAAAATACCATCCAGTAATTCTTTCGGCGCTTTCCGCCAAGCGATGAAGCCTGCTACGGCTGCCACCGCGGTGGGGATAAGGCGCACTACTGCTTCCTGCCAGGTCATACCGGACCGGCCTTCGCTTGAGTGGACCGGCCGCGGACCGCAGCAGTGACGATGACGTCGCGGCCGGATTCGGTGCAGGTTTCTAAGGTGGCGTCGTTAAGCGCGGCGGTATCGCGCGCGGCGGTGCAAGCATCTTCACCCGTAGCGAGGGCCCAGGCACCGGCAACCGCCGCGAGGTCGGCCGCCACCTGAGCCTCGTGTCGCGCGGCCACGCGCGAGCCCACTGCCGCCACGATAAGCAGCAGGCTCACGATGGCGACGATGATACCGGCCGCGGCAATGGTGGCATAGCCTTCCTCGCCGCAGCGCCTCGGCCTACTCATTTCCGCCCACCTCGGCCGGAAATACCGCCTCAGAGCGCATGGTGCCGACGGGGGCATCGACGCTTACCGACGCCCTCACCAACCCACCGCTTTCTTCCACGCTGACCTGGGCATCCTCGCGCGGGGGATGGTATTCGACGCCGATGGCGTGCGAACGCGCGGCCGCGCCCGCCATGTCCACCGCGGCGATATAGGATGCCAGCGTGGCAATGGCACCCACGATTCCCGCCGCGACCAAGACCAGGGAGCTTAAAGCCAAGGCGGCCTCGATGGTCACGGAGCCATCGTCATCAAATACCCTGTGCATCTTTCCTCCTTTCTGCCGGCAGGCTGGGCCCGCCGGCCGCGGTTAAAGAGCGTCGCTAGCTCGGGGTGTTCGAGAGGGCGTCGGTAATGATGCCCTCGATGGCATCGACCACCCCGCCGCCGTTGATGACCATGTAGAGCACCCCGGCAAGCGCGGCGGCCGCCAGAGATCCCATGGCATATTCGATGGTGCTCATCCCCTCGTCATTGCGGATGAGCTGGGAATACTTATTAAGTGCGTGCATGATTAGTGTCCTTTCACATGAGGTTTAGAGAAGTTGTGCGCCCAAACTGATGACTACGGGCGCAAGGCCTAGAACGATGAATGCTGGCAGGAAGCACACCGCCAGCGGGAGGGCAATGAATACTCCTGCGCGCTCCGCCTGCGCCGTGGCGTGGGCGGATGCTTCCGCGCGCAAAGAAGTACAGATTCGGTGGCATCCGGCCGCGATGGTGGCGCCGGATTGGCCCGACATGATGACAAGCTGCGCTAAGTCCTCCAGCCCCGCATGGCCCTTCATGTGGCCCCACGCGGACTGCGCGGGAACGCCCACGCCGAGCAGCGCGGCGACGGTCTCCCACAGTTCCTTGGTCTGAGCATCCGCGGTGCGGGCCACCGCGGTGGTGGCGCCGTGCACGGATAGCCCTGCGGCCAGGCATGCTGCGAAAAGTTCGACGTCGCCAGCTACTGCCAGTGGATCCAGCGGTGCGGCGGGCTTGAGCTTGCTTATCAGTCCCCCGCGCGCACTCGGGCCATCGCGCGGGGTCTTGGTGGTGGTTTCGGTTGCGCTGGGAGGTGCCAAGCGGGCGGTGTGCGGCGGCAGGCCAACAAGGGCGGCGAGGGCGATAAAGATGAGCGGGGTCATGCGGCCGCCTTCCGGATGATGACGCGCGACCAGGCGAATCCGCCGCAGGCCAGCGCCACGCCCACCACGAGGAGAATACCGCCTAATCCGCCGCCTAAAAGGAAGCCGAGGGAGTTGGCACCCATGGCCCCGCCCATGGCGATGCCGGCTATGGGCAGGCATGCGAGCACCGTGGCGGTGGCTTGGGGGCCTTGCAGGCTAGCGGCGGTGGATTGCTGGTGGCGTCGGGAAGCGTCGAGGCGGCTTTGGGCTTGGTCGAGCAAGCTGGCCACCGCAATGCCGTGGTAGGTGGAAAGCTCTAATAAGTGACCTAAGCGGTGAAGTTCTGGCAGGGCCTTGCCGCTCTGCGCATCTATCAGCGCCATGTGCGGCGGCGCACCGCGCGCGGCGAGAGCGGCCGTGGACTCTAGTGCTGCGGATACCTCGCGCGGGGTGGTGGCTGGCAGGGACTCCACGCCGCGGGCGAGCGCCCCAGCCAAGGTCGCCCCTGCACGCAGGTCCGCGGTGACGACGCCCAGGTAGGCGGCCAGTCCCTCGCGGCCGCGCCGCTCTGCCCGCGCGGCCACTAGGTCTTTGACGTACCAGGACACGCACCACGCGATAATGGCGGCGGCGATGGCGATGCTGATGCGGCCCACTGAGTAGAAGACCAGGCTGCCGCAAAAGACTGCACCTAGGATAACCACGGAGCTGGTCTGTGCCCGGCGCGTGGCCAAGACCAGGCGGCCGGCACTCGAGGGCGCGGGTATAAGCAGCGCAGCGGCAAGGATGAAGTAACTAAGCATGGCTGGCCTCCCCGGCAGGCTCTCCCAGCAGCTGCGCGGAGAATTCCGCGAAGCCGTCCGCCGGGCCATCTTCGGCGCTCCAGATGATGCGCGGGGTCACTGGGTTTCCCTCGAGCACACCGATATGGGCGAGGCGGCGGCCCTGCGGGGTGCGCTCCATGGTCAGCACCATGTGCACAGCCGCCGCCAATTGCGAGTGCAGCGCCGCCCGGTCCAAGCCGCCGAGGGCGGCGAGAGCCTCCATGCGGGCTGGTACTTCAAAGAGGGAATTGGCGTGCAGCGTGCCGGCGCCGCCATCGTGGCCGGTGTTGAGCGCGGCGAGGAGATCCACCACCTCGCGGCCGCGGATCTCGCCCACCACGATGCGGTCCGGCCGCATGCGCAGCGCTTGGCGCAGCAGCTGTGACATCGTGACCTCGCCGCTCCCCTCCGCGTTGGCCCGGCGCGAGACCACGCTGACGCAGTGCGGGTGGTGCGGAGAGAGCTCGGCGGTGTCCTCAATAACGAGGATGCGTTCGCGCTCGGAGACGGTTCCCAAAAGCGCGGAGAGCAGGGTGGTTTTGCCGGAACCGGTGCCGCCGATGACCAGGAAGGAAATCCGCTTGTCCACCACCGCGCGCAGCAGCGCCGCAATGTCTTCTGGCACCGTGCCATTGTCTACGAGCTGGGGCAGGGTGGTCTGCGCTTGGCGCAATACGCGCAAGCTCAGGCAAGTCCCGGCCACTGCGGGCGGGCTCAGCAGTGCGTGGACGCGCAGCACAACACCATCGGGGCGGGTGACGCGGCCATCGGCAAAGGGCTGTGCATCATCGAGGCGCGTGCCTGAAGCTGCCGCAAGCCGGCTGGCCAGCTGGCGGACCTCGGCATCATCGCGGAAGGTGATATCGGTGCGCTCGAGGCCTTCGCCGCGGTCCATGAATACCGCGTGTGGCCCGTTGACTACGACGTCTGTAACGCCCTCGCGCCCCAGCACCGCATCGAGCGGGCCCATCCCGGTGGCGTCTTGGCGCAGGCGGCGCAGCAGGTCAAGCACCGCGACGTCACTAATCACGCCTGCTTCTGCGCGAATGCGCCGGGCCAGGGCTGCAGCATCCTGTACCACGTCAGGCTCAGCGGCAATGATGCGCTGCATCTTTTCCAGCGTTTCTTGTGCTGCTTTATGCTCGCTCATGCGCCGACCTCCTCGAGGACCGCGCGGGCGGCCTTGCGCAAGGGTGCGGGGAGGCGCTGCGGCAGGCCGCCGATTTCCACGGCGCGGGTGAGGCCCCGGAGCGTCGGCAATTCTGCCAGCACCGTGCTGTGGACGATGCGTTCTACTTCCGCTGCGCTTAACGACGCCCACTGGCGTTGCCGCAGCACCACCACGCACCTGCGCCGCGCGGCATCGAGACGCGCCAGGAGCTGCGCGGCCGACGCGGCCGATCGCACCTCCGCGGCCACCACGATGACCACGTGGGTGCAGGCATCCGGGATGGTCTCCGGGGTGCAATCCACCACGCATATCCCTTCGCCCGCCTGGGCCGCCCCTACCACCCGGGCAAGCAGGTCCTTGTCCAAGCGGAAGGGATCCGCGACGGTGCTGCGCGCGGCCGAGAGCACCGCTACCCCATCAGGCGTAGATGGCAGCGCGCGGTAGAGATCGGCGGCATCGATGCTGCCATCGCCCACGGTAAGCTCCGGCCAGCGCGCCCCCGGTTCCGCTTCAACGCCGAGCAGGAGGTCGAGGCCACCGGAGTATGGGTGGGCGTCGACAAGTAGAGCGCGACCGTCGGCTGCGCATTGGGTGCGGGCCAACGCGGCCGCGAATGTAGAAGCGCCCACCCCACCGCTCGCGCCCACCACGGCGATGGTCGCGCTGCCCGGCCGCGCTTCCTGCGGCGCGCCCGCCGCGGCAATGCTCGCCAGCAACTCCTTCACCTGGGCGGGGATAATAAAGGCGCTCTCCGCGTGGCAGGCGAGCGCCGCCTCGTAATCGATCGGCCCGGGGTCCGCGGCCAGGAAAAGCACGGGCGCAGACGCAGTGTGGGTGCGCTGCGCTGCTGCCACCACGCGGGCCATAAGGGAATCAACCAGCACCGCATAGGCGCCGGGCAAGCTGCGCGGGACATCGCGGGGATCGGTTACGGTCAGCACATCGTGGCTGGTCGCAGCCGCGGCGTGAACGGCCTCGGCGCGCAGCGCTTCGTCACCAATGGCGACGACGATGACGGCGGAATCAGGGTGTAGTGCGTTCATGCCTCATAGCCTGAAGCATTCGCGCCACCGCAGCGAGGCTCCGGCGGCAGTGCTGTGGATAACCCGCCAGAAGTCACCATGTGGACCTAGTTTGGTTGTCGTTTCAACCAAAAATCTGTGGATAACCCGCTCCGCACGGCGGTAGATATAGGTGACGGCCCGCGCATCGGGGGGGTGTGCGCGCGGGCCGTCAGTAACCCGGCCTCGGGGGGGGTGAGCCGGGGCAGGCCGCACGGTATATCGGGGCCTTGCACGCATTATTATGACATGTTCGCCACCCAATCACAACAGCTAACAGCAGATTTCCACGGCCACGGCGCTGACCTGCACCGAATGCATGTTCACTCAGCGCCACCCCCACGCGGGTTCCTAATCCCACATTAGTGGTATACAAATCACCGTTAACATCAGTCACTTCTACACCAGCAAGCGCTTAGGGCGGCTACACTCGGCAGCACATCATGACTACTTCCCGCGAGCCCCGTCATCCCCGCCACGCCGCCACCACCCGCGCTGGCGGCGACCCCGCACGCACCGCGGCGTTTTTCGATCTGGATAAAACCATCATCGCCACCTCCTCGGCCTATGCGTTTGGCCGCGAGTTCCTCCACAACGGGCTCATCTCGCCGGCCGAAGCACTGCAGCTATCACTTGCTAAGGCCAGCTATATGTTCTCCGGCCTGACCAGCGAAGGTATGGATTCCACGCGCGACCAACTCACCGCACTGGTCACCGGGTGGTCCGTGGACGAGGTGCGCGCCATCGCCCGCGACACCATGCATCACGTGGTCACACCCTCCATTTATGCCGAGGCCCGCGAACTCATCCGCGCCCACCGCTCCGCTGGCCACCACGTGGTCATTGTCTCTGCCTCCGCGGCCGTGCTGGTGGACATCATCGCAGAGGAACTCGGCGTCGAGCACGTCATCGCCACCGAATTGGCAGAAGAAAACGGCCGTTTTACCGGGGAGGTGCTCTTTTACTGCAAGGGTCCCACCAAGGCAGAGGCCCTGGAGCGGACCGCAGCGGCAGAAAACCTCGACCTTAATGCCAGCTACGCCTACTCGGATTCCGCTACCGATATCCCGATGCTGGAAAAGGTAGGCCACCCCGTCGCCGTCAACCCAGACAAGCAACTAAAGCGCCACGCCCTCGCCCACGAGTGGGATATCCGCTCCTTTAAGGACCCAGTGCCGCTCCTGCCTGCACCGACCGCCAAAGAAATTGGAATCGGCGCCTCCGTTCTGGCAGGTACCGCGGCAGTTATCGGCGCTGGCCTGTGGCTCGCCCAGCACCCGGGCCGCCCCGGCCCGCCCAAGCGGGGCCCACGGCGCGCCTCCTAGGCCGCGCGGGCAATCGCGTCGGCTTCTTTGCCGCCGGCGGTCCAGGCGGCGAGGTGGGTTAAGAGGGCGTCGGCAAGCGCGGTGCGGTAATTGCCCACCGCGGCGGCATACTCGGCGCGGTGGCGGGTGTAGTAGACCTCGGGCACGGCGAAACCGCGCGGGTCAAAGCCCGTATGCACCGCGGCGAGGCGGGAGGCAACGCGGGCGACGAGGCCACTGCGAGGGCCAAAGAACTCGCCGGCGGCAATCTCGGCATGGACCACACTCGGCAGCAAGAGATCGAAAGCGGGACCGCCACCCTGCGCGATGAGCCGGCCTAACCCTTGCAAGCGCGCACTCTCGCCGGCCGGAATGCCGGTACCGCCGGCCGCGACGTCAATGCGCGCCAGTACCTGCAGCGGTGCCCGGGCAAAGGATCGCACCGTGCCATCTAAGAGTTCCGGGGCGGCCACGGAATAGGCGCTGACAGCGCTGGCCAGCGGCCCTTTTCCCATATCTTCCGGTCCCGGATGTGGGGGGATGGCGTGGCCGTCCAGCGCCACGCTGGCACGGGCGCCGCGCATGAGGGACTCCGCAGAGATAACCTCAAACTTGCGCAATCCTGCAGGTCGGCGGTGTGCACGAGCAATGGCAGCGGCGGCCTTTTCTGCACTTTCTTTCACCCCCGGCAGGCGAAACAGCGGGGATAACGCGTCATTTTCTGACATATCCATTAGGATAGCCGTGGAAGTCCCTAAGTATGCGTGGCACCATGGGATAATAGTGATTCCATTATTATTGGGGACATTACAAGGTTTAGATAAACGCGAGGAGAATTAATCGTGAGCAACGACGGACTTTTTACCGACGGTACTGATCAATTTGCACCGAAGGTGAACTCGATCCCTTTGAGTGACGTGGATACGTCCTCGTCCGAGACCTCGGTAGGCCAGCTGGTCTCCAACGCCACCGAGCAGATGTCCCAGCTCGTGCGCTCCGAGGTGGAGCTAGCCAAAACCGAGCTGGCAGAGTCCGCTAAGAAGGGCGGCATCGGTGCAGGCCTCTTCGGTGGCGCAGGCACCATCGCGCTGTATAGCTCCTTCTTCTTTTTCTTCTTCCTGGCCGAGCTTCTCGCCGTCTGGCTGGACCGCTGGGCTGCGTTCCTGATCGTCTTCTTGATCATGATCGTCCTCGCCGGCATCCTGGCCTTCGTTGGCCTGAAGAACGTCAAGCAGGTCAAGGCCCCGCAGAAGACCATTGACTCCACCAAGGAGCTCAAGAACCTGGTTCCGGGCAAGGCGCAGAAGTCCCTGGACCGTAAGAACACCCACGGCCTCTACACCTAAACCGGCAGGCGCCACGCGTACGTGCACCCCCTCTATCCGCCCTAGCTAGCCTGGGGCGGATTTTGTGTACTTCCTCCCCCTTTTCTCTACCGTTTCTGCCCCAACTATAGAAAGGCGGCACCATGGCCTTCGCACCCCTGCCTCCCTCAACGGTGGAGCTGGATGGACCTTATGCGCATGAGTTCGTCCACACCCGCGGCATCCGCCTGCACGTCGCCACGGCGGGCGATAGCACGCAGCCACTCGTGGTGCTTATCCACGGCGCTTTTGGCGGGTGGTTCGATTATCAGGACGTCATAGCGCCGCTTGCCCAACGCGGCTTCCACGTCGCGGCCGTGGATATGCGGGGCTTTGGCATGTCCGATAAGCCGCCCATTGATGCGGGGCAGGATATCCGCACCTTGGTGGGCGATATTAGCGGTCTCATTCAGGCCTTGGGCCATGACGACGCCTTTGTGGTGGGTGCCGATACGGGCGGCGCAGTGGCTTGGTGCTTGGCGGCAGAGCGCCCTGAGCGGGTGCGCGGCCTGGCCTCCATTTCCGCCGCCCACCCGGTAGATCTGCGCCGCGCGATTGCCGCCCGGCCGTGGGATTTTGGGTGGATTAATCTGCGCTCGCTGCTGTGCCGCCTGCCGCGCGTTACCCGCGCCCACAACCTGCTGCTTAGCCCGCGCGCCTACCGCAAGGAACTGGAGCTGGATACGGGGCCTTCGCTTGCCGACGCCACCCTAGACCGCATCCTCGATCTCCGCCTGCGCGCCTCCCGCATCGGCAGCGTCCGCCGCGGAATCTTGTGGAACCACCGCATGCGCACCGCCGTGGTCCCCTTGAACTGGGTGGAACTGGCAGTAGAGCGTCCCGTACTTTTCATCCACGCCCAGCAGCGACTGTGGAACCCCGTGGTCCGCCGCGCCGCCTCGCGCGCCCGCCGCGGATTTACCGCCACGACCGTCCCCGGCGCGAAGAACCTTCCGCACCTGGAAGCACCAGCGGATTTCGTTGCCACGCTGGCGGCGTGGCTCCAAGAACATAGCTAGTGCGCCACGCACTCGCCGGTATCTACCGGGTGGGTAAGCTGCGTGATGTCTCCGATTTGGGCATTGACCTCATCGGCGGTTAGGGCATAGCCGGTCTCGGAATCATCCACCGAGGCGCCGAAGACCACGCCGAGGACCTCGCCGGCCGTGTTGACCAGCGGCCCGCCGGAATTTCCTTGTTGGATCTTGCCGCGCACGGTGTAGGAATCGCGTTCCACGCGACCATGCGAGTAGATATCCGGGCCGGAAATGGTGATGCGATCGCGCACGCGCGCCATCTCGGCGTCGAAAGGCCCGGAGTGCGGGAAGCCCATGACCATGGCATCATCGCCCGTCTGGGCCGGGGCCTGGGCCCACGGCAGCGGATCGATGCCCAGGTCGCGCGAGTGCAGCACCGCCACATCCACATCCGGGTTGTAGTAGACCACGGTCGCGTCCTTGAGGCCCACCTTGGTATCCAAGCGCACGGTCTGCGTGCCGGCCACTACGTGAGCATTGGTGATCACGTAGTCATCGGCCGCCACGAAGCCGGAACCCATGAGGCGGCGGGAGCACTCTTCGGCGTCGCCAAGCACGTGAATGATAGACGGCCGCATACGCAGCAGGAGATCCGGATCCTCCACGTCTGGGTCCGGCTCTTCTACTTCCTCGGTGCTCATCGAGTTTTGCCACGGCGAGACCAGCGGCGGCAAGCCGGACTCATTGAGCATCGCCGCCACCCCATTGGGCAACGCCGCTACCCGCGCTGGCGCGGCCGAGTTGAGGTTGCTCAAGATGCGGGAATCGCGCAGGCCCTGGCCGGCCGCACCGCCTAAATTGGTGGCCACAGGGATAGAAATGAGCCAAATAACCACCAAGGCGGCAAAGGCTTGGAAAACCGCGCCCACGGCAGAATCGAGGCGCTGCGTCTTGCGCGCCTTCATGCGATCGCGCACGCTGCCGCCCAACGAGGACCCGATAAGCTGCCCGATGCCCACAAAAAGCACCAGGATTCCCACCAATAGCAGCAAGCGCAGCGAGGGCTGATCCACCAGGCGCAGGGCGGCCGGGGCCACGGCAATGCCTAGCACTACCCCAGCGCCCACACCTATGGAGGCCAATACCGCCGCGAGGGCGCCATTGCGCCACCCGCTCAGGAGCGCTATGAGGACGGCGACCACAATCAGGCCGTCAACGATGAGCGCAGGAGTCATGGCTATGGGTTCTTTCTATCTGGGGTTTAAGACGTATACGTACCGCGGCAGCAGCGGTTAGGACATCTTCTCATTATTGCGGGAGTTTGTGAGGGAGTCACGCAGGTCCATGACTGAATTGTTATCCCATGGAACGCTCCACCCGGCGTGTTGCAATAGTGCCGAGAGCACGCCGGCGGTAAAGCCCCAAATGACGTAGCCATTGGCGTGAAATGCTGGTCCTTGCCATTTTCTAAAGCCCACCATGAAGCGGTTGCGCGGATCGACCAGCTCCCGGATAGGCACGAGAAACACGTCATCGGTTTCATCGGGGCTGGCGGGATAGACCTCCCCCGGCTGGGTCCAATGCGCCAAAATGGGGCTCACCGGATTGCCGGTGGCGCGGATATGCAGCTGTTCCCACTGCTCCAGCGGGGTCACGGAGTTGCGCTGCAGATCCGTTTCCTCCCAGGCTTCCCGCAGCGCGGTATCCACCAGGGAGGTATCGGCGGGATCCCGGCGGCCGCCGGGAAAGGCAATCTGGCCCGAGTGCGAGCGCATGGACGGCGAGCGATGCGTGAGCAAGATGCTGGCCTCCTCCGCGCTCTCGCCGCTCAGCAGCATGAGCACGGCTGCTTCCCGCTTGACCGGCACCTGCACATTGGTGCCGTTGAGGGACGAAGCCTGGCGGTTGCCAATGAGCTCTTGCACCTGGCTGGGGTCTACCCCCAGCGCCGGCTTGAGCCATTCTGGTGTGTGCTCGGGAAGGAGTTGACTCATGCCGCAATCGCCTCCTCCACGGCCTTTTCAATCTCTCTCACGGAGCTAAACGGCTGCGCAAATTGCTTGCGCACCTCACCGTCCTTGAGCACCACGGTCACCGGCACCACGCCCGGCAGGCCCAGCTCACCGGCAAACTTATTATCCGAATCCTGGAAGCTCGGCAATTCCACGCCCAAGTCATTCAAGAAAGCCGCACCATTTCCCGCATTCTTATCCGCGTGCACGCCTACGACCTGCCAGTCCGGGTGCGCGTCCGCCACATCCTGCAGGTAGGGAAGTTCCGCGCGGCACGGATCGCACCACCACGCCCACACGTTAACCACGGTTACGCCCTCATCAGCGGGCTTTCCGGTGGCCGCACCGCCTAGACACTCCAGCTCTACCCCAGCCACGGCGCCGGCCGGGCAGTCCGGGCGCTGCGGAACTTCTTGCGGGGGAGCCTCGCTTGGCGACGCCTCCTCGGATCCGTCCCCACCCCGCAACTGCGAGACCCCAGCTACCGCAATGACGGCAATGAGGATCGCGGCAATCACCGTGCCAAGGACGTAGTTCTTCATACCGTTAGCCTAACGCTCACGAGCGGCTGGACACATATCCCACAGAACGCATGCATCGCACTCCGGCGTGCGCGCATGACATACCCGGCGCCCGTGGAAGATGACACGGTGCGAAAACATCGTCCACTCTTCTTCCGGCACGAGCTTAGCGATGTCCCGTTCAATCTTGACCGGAGTCTTCTCCCCCGTCAGCCCGAGCCGCTGCATGAGGCGGCCGAAGTGCGTATCCACGGTCAGCCCGGGGATCCCGAAGGCATTTCCGAGCACCACCAGTGCGGTCTTGCGCCCGACACCGGGCAGGCTGGTCAGTTCCTTGACCGTGCGCGGAACCTGCCCTTGAAAATCTGCCACCAGTTTCTCCCCGATGCCCAAGAGGTGTCCCGCCTTGGCGCGCTGAAAGCCCAACGGCCGCAGGATGCTCTCCAAGTCCGAGCGCTGTGCAGCTGCATAATCCGCCGCCTCGGGGTAGCGGGCAAAGAGTTCAGGGGTTACCGAATTCACGCGTTCATCCGTGCATTGTGCGGAAAGAACGGTGGCAATGAGCAGCTGCAGCGGGGAGTCATAATCCAAGGCACACCGTGCATCCGGATACTCCTGCGCCAAACGCCGATTTACCTCCGGTGCGCGCAGCTCCGGCGCGCTGGCCGCTGACAGTGCTGAATTCATGGGGTTTAGCTTAGTAGACTAGGAAAACATGATTTCACTCGTGATTCTGGTACCACTTGCCATCGCCCTTTTCGCCCTCCTGATGGAAAAGCTCGAGGCAGTCGTTTTTGCTGACTAGGCCGCAAAACTGCTGGCCTGAACCGTGCACTAGCACGAGTAGAGTTTCTATAGTGTGACAAAATTTCACTGAAGTACCAAAAGTGACCAATTACACTGTAAGATGAAACGCAGTACACAGTGACCCCGCTTGTTCCGCATTGTCGAGTGCATGAAAGACCGCACCCAGATGTGGCACAGGCTCATCTATGGACTTTCGCAGTCGACATCCAAGGAGTAAAACGTGGAAGGCGTACAGGACATCCTCTCCCGCGCCGGAATCTTCCAAGGCGTTGATCCCGTTGCAGTGCAGCACCTTATCGAGCAGATGGAGACCGTGCGCTACCCGCGCGGAACCACCATCTTCGATGAAGGCGAGCCCGGTGATCGCTTGTACATCATCACCTCGGGCAAGATTAAGCTCGCCCGCCACGCCCCGGATGGTCGCGAAAACCTGCTGACGGTCATGGGCCCATCCGATATGTTTGGCGAGCTGTCCATCTTCGATCCGGGCCCGCGCACCTCTTCCGCAGTGTGCGTGACCGAGGTTCAGGCCGCCACCATGAACTCCGAGCTGCTCAAGAAGTGGGTTGGTGACCACCCCGAAATCGCACAGCAGCTGCTGCGCGTGCTGGCTCGCCGCCTGCGCCGCACCAACGCCAACTTGGCTGACCTCATCTTCACCGACGTTCCGGGCCGCGTGGCAAAGACCTTGCTGCAGCTGGCTAACCGCTTCGGTGTTCAGGAAGGCAGCGCCCTGCGCGTAAACCACGACCTCACCCAGGAAGAGATTGCTCAGCTCGTGGGCGCTTCCCGCGAGACCGTCAACAAGGCACTGGCCACCTTCGCGCACCGCGGTTGGATCCGCCTCGAGGGCAAGTCCGTGCTCATCGTCGATACCGAGCACCTCGCCCGCCGCGCTCGCTAAGACCGCGCCAGCTCACGACCCCGCTCCGGCGGGGTTTCACTGGTTTTGGCCCCCTCTTTAACCAGTTCCGCACCACACTTGTGGCCACGGTACGCTCCACACCGCACCGTCTGCAGGCAATACCGTGGCCACACGTTGGCCCTGCGCGCCTCCTGCCTCAGCCCACAGCACAATTAAGCCCCTCTTCCCACCAAAGAGGAAGAGGGGCAAACTGAGATAGGATTATTTAGCCTCGCCGTCCAAGTACTTCAGCGCGGTGCGCGTGGACTGCTCCGCAGCGTGGCGCAGCACTGGGTCCACATCGTCATACATCTCGTTGACCAGAGTATTCAGATCCACATCATCGCCTAGGCGGGAGCGGATCTCTTTAATCTGGTCAAGACGGTAGTGGCGGCGGTCAATGTACTTGCGGGCCACCTGAGAGGTGTCATCCAAGTCCGGACCGTGTCCTGGGAACAGCGCAATATCCTTACCACGCTCTTCCAAGGTGTCGAGGGTGTGCAGGTAATCGGCCAAGTTACCGTCCGTCTCCGAAAGCAGAACGGTGTGGCGGCCGGCGATGGTGTCACCAGAGATAATGCCTTCGAGGCGGGAATTTCCTACCTCGCCGCTCCACACAAAAAAGCAGGTGGAATCCGCGGTATGGCCTGGGGTGTGCACGACCTCGAGACTTGGGGTGATGCCATCGAGGGAGATGTGCTCGCCGTCCTGGAGGGCCTCGGCACCATTGCAGTAGCTCGGATCGAAGGCGCGGATGGGGGCGCCGGTCATCTGCCGCAAGCGTTGTGCGCCCGAAGCGTGGTCATCGTGGCGGTGGGTAATCAAAATCAAAGCCACCTCACCTGCGTTGCGGTGCACAACGTTGAGATGGCCTTCATCCTCGGGACCCGGATCTACGACGATCGCCCGAGAGTCTTCAGCGGCGCGAATAATCCACGTATTCGTACCCTCAAGGGCGGTGTAGCTGGGGTTATCACAAAGGACTACGCCAACGGATTGGCTGACGGGACGCAATTGACTATATGCGGGGTGCTCCATAGTTACTAGCCTATCCGATCAAGCAGCAATTTCTACGATTAGTTCGATCTCTACCGGGGCGTTTTTAGGCAACGCAGCCACGCCCACGGCGGAGCGGGCATGCGTTCCAGCATCCCCAAAGACCTCACCGATGAAATCGGAGGCACCATTGATAACTACCGGTTGGTCTCCATAGGCCGGATCGGAGGCCACAAACCCCACAATCTTTAACACGCGGGAGATATTGTCCAGGCCAACTTCGGCATCAATAGCGGCGAGGGCATTAAGCGCCGCGATGCGTGCCTGTTCCTGGGCTTGTTCCGTGGTGAGTTCGGCGCCAACCTTGCCGGTCAGCGGCAAGGAACCCTCTACGAGGGGCAGCTGGCCAGAGGTCCAGACCTGATCACCCACGCGCACGGCCGGCACATAGGACGCTAGCGGCTTGGCGACGCCCGGTAGCTCATACCCCAACTCCCGCAAGCGAGCATGAAAGCCCATTTACTCTGCCACCTCGCGCTTGAAGTAGGCCACGACGTTTTCCGGGTTAGGCCCCGGGGTGACGGTGACCAGTTCCCAGCCATCTTCACCCCAAGAATCGAGGATCTGCTTGGTGGCGTGGGTAAGAACAGGTGCGGTTGCGTATTCCCATTTAGTCATGGGCCCATTCTAACTATTAAATACGCCCCACGCCGTCTAAATTCTTAAATCCCGACGAGCTCGCCGCCTTGGGCCAAGTAGTGAGCCCAATCCGTGATGTGGGGGTTCTTGCGCAGCAGAGCTCGGCGCTGGCGCTCGGTCAGCCCGCCCCATACACCAAACTCGACGCGATTATCCAAGGCATCAGCGCGGCATTCGGTCAGTACCGGGCAGTGGCGGCAAATGACGGCCGCCTTGCGCTGTTCCGCACCGCGAACAAAGAGGGCATCCGGGTCGCCCTTGCGGCATTTGGCCTGGGTGACCCACTCACCACGCTCGGGATTTCGGGCTGTATTAGACATTCCAGCAGTCTTCACACGAACGGTCATGGGTGAGTGTGCTCCTTCCCAGACGGAATACTATGTAACGCATCTAAGTCTATTCATCCAGGTAGAAGATTGTCTAACACGTCACACTTTAGGGGGTGCGAGTGATCTTCCACCTACCAAGGGCGACCACGTAGGGTATGGGGCGTGACTGTCATCAAATCTTTGGCCAAGATAGCCCTGTCTACGGTCTTGGTAGGCGCGCTCATCGCCCTGGCTCTTGCCCCCTTCGCGGGCATTTCCGGCGTGGCGATTGCCCGTACTAACGAAACCATGCAATCTGACCTGCAAGATCTGACTGCCGGCAATATCCCAGGCGTCACCACGATCAAAGACGCCAAGGGCAAGGACATGGCCTATGTCTTCAGCCAACGCCGCCACCCGGTGGAGAGCGAGAAGATCTCTAAAGCCATGAAAAACGCCATCGTCTCCATTGAGGACGAGCGCTTTTATGATCACGAAGGCGTGGACTTCCAAGGCAATTTCCGCGCCCTGTGGACCAACCTGACGTCGGGCGGCGTCTCCCAGGGCGCTTCCACCATCGATCAGCAGTACGTCAAGAACTACCTCTTGCTAGTCTCTGCCACCACCGACGAAGAGCGCGCCGCGGCCACCGAACAATCCGTGGCCCGCAAGCTGCGCGAGATGCGCATGGCCACCAAGATGGACGAGGAATTGGAAAAGGATGACATCCTCACCAACTACCTCAACCTAGTGTCTTTTGGTAACCATGCCTACGGCGTCGAGGCGGCGGCCCGCACTTACTTTGGCACGCATGCTTCCGAGCTCACGGTGCCGCAGGCAGCGATGCTGGCCGGCATGGTCCAATCCTCTGAGCGCCTCAATCCCTATACCAACGCCGAGGAAGTAACCGACCGACGCAACCTAGTCCTGCAATCCATGGCGGATAACGGCCATATCAAGCAACAGGAAGCGGATAAGTATAAGGGGGAGAAGCTGGGCGTCGGCAAGAAGCCCAATACGCTGGCCAATGGCTGCATCGGCGCCGGCGACCGCGGTTTCTTCTGTGATTATGTATTGAAATACCTGGATAAGAAGGGCATTAGCGAGGAGCAGCTGGCGCGCGGTGGCTACACCATCAAAACCACGCTGGACCCAGCGGTGCAGGATAAGGCCCTCGAGTCCGTCCAAAGCCATACCAATCCGGACGCACAAGGCGTGGCTGAAGTCATGAACGTCATCAAGCCAGGCAGGTCGGACCGCAAGGTGCTGGCCATGGTCTCCTCGCGCGATTACGGCCTGGACCTGGATAAAAATGAGACCATCCTGCCACAGCCCTACTCCTTGGTGGGCAACGGTGCAGGTTCCGTCTTCAAGGTCTTTACCGCCGCGGCCGCGCTCGAAGCGGGCTATGGCATCAAAAACACCGTGGATGTGCCCACCCGCTACGAGGCGGAGGGCCTGGGCCACGGCGGCGCTGCCGGCTGCCCGGCGAACCGCTACTGCGTGGAAAACGCTGGTGCCTATAAGGCCACGATGACGCTGCAGGAAGCACTGGCGCACTCCCCCAATACGCCGTTTATCAAGCTCACGGAGCAGGTGGGCGTGGCACCCATCGTCGATATGGCCGTGCGTTTGGGCCTGCGCTCCTACGATGACAAGGGCAGCTTTGATAAAGACACCTCGATTGCCCAGCACACCAAGGACGCCAACTCCGGCTCCTTCACCTTGGGCCCGGACCAGGTCAACCCGCTGGAGCTTTCCAATGTGGGTGCCACGCTGGCCGCGGATGGCAAGTGGTGCGAGCCCAACCCCATCTCCCAGGTCACGGATAAGGAAGGCAACGAGGTCTATCTCAAGGAAACCCCGTGTGAGCAGGCCGTTGATAAGGACGTAGCCCGCGCGATGAGCAATGCCTTGTCTGAGGACGCCAAGCAAGGCACCGCCAAGGATGCCGCCCAAGCGGCCGGTTACTCCAGCCCAATCGCGGCCAAGACCGGTACCACCGAGTCCAACCAGTCCTCCGCATTTTTGGGATTCAACGAGGGTATTTCCGCCGCGCCGTATATCTATAACGATGGCACCTCCACCGTCCCGCTATGTACCGGGCCGGTGCGCCAGTGCGCGGGTTGGGGCAACCTCTACGGCGGCTTGGAGCCGGCGCAGACCTTCTTCAGCATGGCTACGCAGCTGCCGATAGCTACCAAGGCCGGGCTGCCGAATTACAACAAGAAGTACGACAACGGCACCACGGCCGATAAGACCCTTGATAGCCTGCGCGGCAAGTCCGAGGCCGAGGCCCGCCAGACCTTGGAGTCCAAGGGCTACGTGGTCAAGACCTCCCGGGTCATTGGCGGCAATGTTCCTTATGGCCGCGTGGTTCGCGCGATTACCGGCAAGGACGGCAAGAAGAAGGGCGCGGAGATTACGCTGCAGCTTTCCGACGGCGCCGGGGCCTCCCAATCCCCCTCCTCCGGCGTGGCCGACGCCAACTCCACCGGCGCACAAAATAGCACCGGCGGCGGTAATGCCGACGGTGCTACGAGCCCGAGCCGCTCGACTGGCGACACAGGCGGCGGAACGGGCAACGACGGTGGCGGTACCGATACCGGCGGCGGGTTCTCGCCGGAAGACTTTGGCATCCGCCAAGAGGACATCGATAGCTTTGCCAACGACGTCCGCAGCCTCCTTGGCCGCTAGGCCTCGCCCGTTGCGGTCTGGCCCGCCTTAACTCAGCTGGGACTTGACCTCGGCGGACAGGCGCTTGCCATCTGCCTGGCCGGCGGCCTTGGCATTGGCCACCTTCATTACTGCACCCATCTGCTTCATGGTGGGTGCTTCGCCGTTTTCGGCCTCAACCTCCGCGATAGATTCCTTCACTAGGACCTTAAGCTCGGACTCGTCCAGCTGGCGGGGTTGGTAGGCCTCGAAGAAGGGGACGTCGGCAAGCTCGGCTTCCGCCAACTCCGGACGGCCGTTGTCCGCATAGACCTCGGCGGACTCGCGGCGCTTTTTGATTTCGCGCGCAATCACCTTGAGGATATCGGCGTCCTCCAGCTCATGCCGAGAGCCATTGGTCTCCTCGGCCTGGATGGCGGCCAGCAAGGCGCGGATGGCGCTGGTGCGCTGCTTCTCCTTGGCCTTCATTGCGGTTTTCAGATCTGCACGGATGGATTGTTTTAGCTCGCTCATGCCTATCAATGTACGCCAGGTAGTGTGGTAGCCGTGAAACTTTTACGTATTCTTGGCGGCCTCACCGCTGCCGGCCTGGGCGCCGCGGCATGGGGCTATAGCGAACTGACCAAATTCGAGCTCAAGGAATATACGCTCCCTCTCCTGCCCAAGGGCACGCTGCGCGGCAAGTCGGAATTTCGGCTGCTGCATCTGTCCGACCTGCATATGATTCCCGGCCAGGAGACCAAGATTGCCTGGGTTTCTGCCCTCGACGCCCTGGAGCCGGACCTCGTGGTCAACACTGGCGATAATCTCTCCGACCAGCAGGCCGTTCCCGATACGTTGCGCGCTCTCGGCCCTTTGCTGGCCCGCCCCGGACTCTTCGTCTTCGGCACCAATGATTACTGGGCACCGCAGCCGGTCAACCCTTTCAAGTACCTGCTGGGCAAAAAGCGCGAGCCTTCCTATGTGGATTTGCCGTGGCGCGGTATGCGCGCCGCCTTCTTGGAGCACGGCTGGCACGATGCCAACCAGGCTCGGCATGAATTCAAGGTAGGCAATGTCCGCCTTGCCGCCGCCGGCGTGGACGATCCGCACCACGATCTGGATGACTACTCCGAAATCGCCGGCCCGCCCAACGAGGACGCCGACTTGTCCCTGGCGCTCCTCCATGCCCCCGAGCCCCGCGTACTGGAAAAGTTTGCGGGCGATGGCTACCAACTTTCCCTGTCCGGCCACACCCACGGCGGCCAGATCTGCCTGCCCGGCTCTCGCGCACTGGTTACCAATTGCGGCATCGACCGCGACCGCGTGCAGGGTCTCCACGACTTCGGCCCGATGAAGATGCATGTCTCCAATGGCCTGGGTACCTCCAAATTCGCCCCGGTACGCATTTTCTGCCGACCTTCCGCCACTCTGCTGAAAATCACCGAGGTGGACTAAACCCAGCCACCTGCCGTTTTGTTGATTGCGCTCAGCTTGCGTTAAAGTATCCAGGTACCGCTTTTCAAGGCGGAACGCCGGGATATGGCGCAGGTTGGTAGCGCGCTTCGTTCGGGACGAAGAGGTCGCAGGTTCAAATCCTGTTATCCCGACCAACAGCCCGCGACGGTTTTGCGAATCTAGCTTAAATCATTTGTGAAACCGTCTCCGACAGATAAACCCACCGCTTAGATGCGGTGGGTTTAGTCGTTTTCGCTCTGATCCAGGCGTTGACCAATAACAAACACAGCATGGTTCGTCCCCTCTAAAACGACTAATAACCCGGAACCCTTTATCGGTTTTCCGAGCTAGATGGATAAAAGTATTCAGTTGGTCTTAAGCCGCCTCGCGCGCAGGCGGTGCGTTCGGGCTTGCCTTCTCGCGCGCCGGATCGCGCGGCGGATGCGGATCTCGCGTGCCAGGTGGCGGGGTCTTTTCGTCCCTTTCCACCCGGCCAAGAAAACGCCGAATCATAGATACATTGGCCGCAACCACACCAAGAGCTGTATAGAAGAAGGCCGCAGCAAAACCGCGTACAGGTCTTCTCGTATGGTCACCAATAGCAGCACCGCCGCGATTGTTCTTTACATAGTCGTTGCGCGTTTCAATCACGTTGCGCCACGTGCCATACACTTTCTTCCATTCCGGTGTCTTAAAAGCAGGGCCAGTCTGTCGGTAGCGCATTCCCTCTTTATTAGGGATGGTTACCGAGTCCTTATTAGTGCAGCACTTGCCTTTTGCCTTGCGCGCAGTAGATAGATTTGGCCCGGAGATAGAGGGTAGTCCTCTGTCTCTCGCGTCCTGGCGCTGACTCTTTTCCACCAAGGGACATGCCAGTGTCTTTCCTTTACCTCGTCCTGGACACATAAACCTCTGACTCTCACCGGGGAGAACCTTGCCTTTTCGCCGCATGGCAAAGGCGCGGCGCTCGTTGATCCGCTGGTTGTAGGTGGCCTCATCAATACGTCCGGCATAGAAGTCTTCGGTGGCTTCCACCAGAGGTTTCGGCATGGCAGGACAATACCAGTGGCCTTCAACTAACCCCATGGTTTCATAGGATCCGCGCTTTCCCAGCTGGTTGGTTTTGTAGTCTCCCACCAGCGTGTATCCCTTTTTACGCAGTGGTTCATGGAAGTCTTTGGTCTTAGCCACCGCGAAGTACGCACGATCGCCCACCGCTATGCCCTTAGGTGTCTCAGGATCTTCCGCTAAATGCCGCATGGCTTCCAACCCACGGATCGCAGGGTTGTGGCTGGGCCGGTCGAAAGCCATGCCCATAATCAGGTGCGGTTGAGCATAGGGGCCTTGGTCGCGGATGACTCCGGCAACAAGTGTGGCCTCCCAGCCCCAGACATGCTTGGCGTTTCTCCGACGCTTTGATTCGCCATGTGTTTCCTGTCGCTCGTCACGGGAGTACCAGCCTGCCTCCGGCTCGGAGGACATGAGATCGTCCGGCCTGTTCGTCCAGCGGTTGTTTCCACGGCGCACGCCTGGAATAAGTGTTCCGTCTAGGGTGAGGTCTCCCTGCCAGTTGGCTCGGTATTCTTCGGGCATGTCCTGAGTGCTAGCCATAACCAGCTCATTGAACACGTAGGTGGCGCGCTGCCATTTTTCCTCGCGGCGCTCAGGGTCTTGTTCGTCCATCAGCCGGTTAAACTCGCTGCGAGGAAGCCGCGCGTAGTGCGGGATGTTGTCGAATGGGTCAACGACATCAAGGAAGCTGTGCAGCGCGCGCCACAGGCGGTAGTACCAGATTTTGTGCTGGGTTGCGTAAGAGTCACCTACCCGTCGTGCCCTATCGCGGCTGGGCAGGTTAAGGAGTTCTAAGGCCTTGTCTGTCGTGTCAGGCGAGGCCAAAAGTGTCGTCATGGTGGTCAAGTGCATGGGTTGACCAGAGCGCGCCAGAATCAGGTAGAGCGCAAGGATGGTGCGGTCGTTAACGGATTTGGGCCTACCTCCTTTGGTGGGGTCGTAGCCGTCTACGCGCCGCCAGGTGTCAAGATGGTGACAGATGTCGGTACGGTCGATGATGGTCAATGCCCAAGAGACGCTGGCTCCATCCAGGCGAAGCAGCGGGGTGGGTGTGGTGTTGAAGTGGGCCACCTAGACTTCGCCTCCTGCTCTCGGTTCGACGACTCGAAGCGGCGGGTAGTCTGGTTCGTCCCTGTTGCCCTTGGCCCACTCGCGGTACTCGACCTCAGTCAGTGCGCCGGATTCGATTATCATGTTCCGAAAAGTGTGGGTGAACGGCTGGATGCTTCCGGTGGCATAGATCAGGTGGTTAAAGTCAACGCGCTCGGCGGCATGGTCGGCGATCCAGGTATAGCGCAGCCTAGGAAGTGTCGGGGCAAGGCCGGTACTCGATGGGTTTTCGCTGGTTTTGTGAATGAAGTCAGATATGAGGTGCGGGCCTGTGGCGTCATTGCGGCGGCGCGCTGAGTTGGGCTTGACAAGTGGTTCGTCCCTGCGATCCTCGCCCACACCATCAAGCACCTGGCGCATGAGGTCGTCAAAAGGTGCCGTGAGCGGAACGGTACGCGGCGTAATACCACGACCACCACGAGCACGAACTGCTAGTACCGCGCCAAAGTCGGTGAAGTCGCCATAGCGGCAGTGATAGATTTCCTCGGTGGACATGCCAGCACCCAGGGCCAGTGACACGATGATGCAGGCCACGCGCCGCGACGAGCGGCGCGGGCGGGAGTGAACCCAATCATCAATGCGGATAAGTTCGCTGGCGTTGTAGGCGCGGCGCGGGGCCTTAGCTGCCGGATAAAAGACCTCCGGCAATTCTTCTGCCCACTCCAGTGCGCCTTTGAGGCCAATGACATGGCTTGCGCAGCGGTTAAGGATCCGACGGGTGGCGTTGAGGCTGGGCTTGGATAAATCTTCTGTACGGGCTTGTAGGTAGGTGCGGATCTTCCCGCCATCGCGCAGCAGGTAGATGCAACCATCCACGTCGATGTCGTCGTACCAGCGATCGCGCATGTAGCAAAAGTATGTCGCGAGTACTCGCTCGCGGTTGCGCTCAACGGTAGGAGTTGTGGGTGGGAGTAATCCGCGTGTCGTCAGTGTGTCGATCACAGCGTAGACCTCACTGTATTTAGACTGAGGTGGTTCGTCTTTTTCATCTGGTTCAAAGGAAGTGGTCTCGTGGCTTCCGACCTTCCCGCCGAAGCTCCGGTCAGGCGTTACGCCAACTGGCCTAATGCCCATATCGAGGCCCACGATCCGGTCATGCGGAAATTGCAGGACTTTGCCCGCAACGTCCAGCAGCTCACCCTGAACGGGAGCTACCCCAGTGCCAAGCACTTGGCTGATGCCTGCGGTATCCCCGCCTCCACCATCACCCGAATCATCCGCGGCGAGATGATCCCGACGGGACGTGTCATTGCCAATATCGAGGTCACTACAGGCAAGGCCTTGTGGCCTTACCATCGCAGCAACCGATACGGCAGTCAGTGACCCGAGTGTTGGAAACTGCATGTTTCCAACACTGGTGAGTCGGGTATTAGTTACAGGCGTGTCATTCATGGCTAGAGAGGTGAGCACACCTACACCACGAAATAGGTGGCGGTGCCTTCTTACCTCAGGCCATGAGTAAACCCGCAGGTCACAGGGTGGTTCGTCCCTGGTGGGTTCTGTGCGCCATGAGACCAGTTTTGCGTATCCGCAATTTAACTTTGCAGATATGCAATCGCCAGGGATAGCTCAGGGAGCCTCCGTGAGACGAGCTACAGCACGTACAGGCCTCCACCTGGGGTGCCATGGGTAGATCCTCCGGCCAAAAGAATCCGGTAGGCATGGCGGCGGTTAGCTCCGGCCTCAACCACATAGTCCTCGAACTGGTGCAAAGACTTTAGTCCTGCCGCAGCACACAGCACATCAGTGGGCACTCCTGCTGCAATACGGTCGATAATCCACGTATTGCGCAGCCTGCGGGTATCCGGCACCATATCCGGGGACGAACTAGGTGTTACCCGGCGCAGGTAGGCAGAGAGCTGGCTAACGTTCTCGTTGCCCCGGCCCGGCCTGAACAGGTAGTCCTCCGGGCGGGTAGCCATAATGACCGGCTGGATAAGCTCGATGTGCGACTTCAAAAGTGGCACCTCGCGCGGGCCAGCCCCGCGGTAGCCGTGCGGAAACAGCAGCACCCCATCGCCGTCAACGCGCACGTCTTTGCCGCGCAGCGTGCAGATTTCTCCCGCGCGCAGCCCAGCACCCAGGGTAAGAGCTAATACCGTGGTGAAGTTGCGGCGGCGGGCAGCGGTGGGTTGCGACTCGGCCCAGTCCCACAGCCGGTCACAGGCATAACTGTCATAGGGTTCAAGGGTTGGCTCGTAAGCGATCGGGTGCTGGTAGTCAGGGTTCCAGTCGTCGTTGATCGCTTCTGCCACCCGGCACAGCAGTGAGCGCTGGGTTCCAGCGGTGGACGGACTGAGCTTTGCGCCATCTCCGGCAAGGAAGTAGTTGCCGATGATGTCGGGGTGGAAGACGGTCTCAACAGTCACCACGCCGTAGCTCACCCAGACCCAGGCGGCGAGCTTGGACACGCAGTTGAGCGTGTTGCGCAGTGCGTCGGGGCTGGTGTTATCCGGGGTGATGTTAAGTGCGCGCACGCACTCGCGGGTGAAGTCGGCAACGTGGCTCCACGGCTCAGAGCGCACGGCGTGTGGTGTGTAGTTGGCGATGATCGCCTCATAGTCGGCGGTGGTGTAGTTACTGGACATGGGCCTTTCCTTCGTCGGCACGATCGCAGTGGAATGGGGCGGTGTAGTGGATGCTACGTAGCTAGGCCACGCAGTGCACTCCGCTACACATAGTCTTGTTTGCCGATCTGCAATCTGGCAAGCAGGTGGCCTCACACCGCCAACTTCGCAGGAATTTCTTATATGGCCTGCATGTTTGCGGTTCCGCAAACATCTACCAGACGAACCACCACATCATGTTGTGGAGATCAAAAAAGGGACATGCCATATTTAGTACCCCCCGCGCGAGCCTCGGACGCGGCCTTAACCCTACCCACCAAGTCCTTCAAGGCCCCGCTTTGTGGCCCACAGCTATGTCCACCACAACATGTAGATCCGCTGCCCCCGGTTGTGGCTAACCGATGCGTGCGCGACCTGCGCGGAGCCTCAACCACACCCCGCACCGACTAGCGTGACCACCGTCGAGCGCGATTGCGTATCCGCAATTTTGTCTTAACTCACGCGGCTTATTGCCATACCTCGCACATCGGCAACCCACCGCGCGGACAGTTTGCGTATTCGCAAATTTCTACCTGTTACCGTGCCCGACACTTGACATTTCCACTGCTCACACCCTCAAAGGAAAGGGGCGAACCATGTCCACACTCGACATGAGCACACCACTGTACTGCCAGTACTTCACCGCCGAGCTTGAGGTAGACGACCTCGCCCAAGTCACCGAAACCCTGAAACAGGGAAAACAGGTGGCCGACACCATCTTGTCCATGTCCACCGCCGCGCTCTACAACCACGTCATTAGCTTCACAGGCCCGCAGGGGCTTATCACCGAGCGCGAAATCAACGTCCTCACCGCGTTTAACTCCATGTCGGTGGCCACGGCCCCGGTGCGCGTCACGTTTGTCACCCTGGCCGACACTTACGGAAACCGTGCGGGACTCACCCGCATCCAAGGCGGTGAGTCCGCCCGCGGCCTAATCCCGCTTACCCGGTCTGTAAACGAGGCCACGGTTGCAGACATGTCTGCCACCACACCAGGACTCACCATCAATCTGCCCAATAGTGTCCACGACGACCTGATCATTCGCTGCACGACTTTTGACCCGGACGGGTGCGTTCCCGAAGCAAAGGACGAGTTTCCCGGCGTGGACTACTGCCCTAGCCTGTACCACCTTTTGCGGGACGAACCATCTCCAGGCATCGACATCACCCACGACATTATCCGCGCACTACTTCCCTACCGCGGGATCCACATGGAGGTAGAGCCGAGGATTCTCGATGGCGATGTAGACATCGAGCGGCTGTAGCTGCTGGCTACGCTGTAAGCCATGAAGGAACCCAGCTGTGGTGTGTGCTGCGGCTGGGTTTCTTCTTGGGGAGGGTGAAGAGGGGACGTGATGGGACACCGGCCACGTCTTAAGTCGGGCAGCGTCTCCGCCAGACCCGGCAGAACTTGCACACCGCCGACTGTAAGCATATACTTACACCTGACATCGTTCGATTACGATACGGAGGGATGATGGACGCAGCACGGCTCGCTCAGATGCTCAGTGCTCTCGGAAGTGAGCCTCGGTTGCGAATTATCGCCTCCCTAGAGACGGATTCGACCCATGTCAGTGAGCTGGCCCGCCGACTCGGGATGTCTCGGCCACTGCTCTACCAGCACCTCAACCGCTTGGAAGCTGCTGGACTCATCGAGAGTGGCCTGGAACAGCTCGGAGAGAGCCGAGTGAGGAAGCACTACTGGGTCGCTCCGTTTCAGCTTGAAGTAACTCCAGACCACATTAGGCACCTGATTAATCAAGAACAGAAAAGGGAATCTTCGTGACACTTACCGCTACCGTATTTCTTGTCATCCTCGCCGCCGCACTACCACTCGCGATCTTCGTTGCTCTTACCGTCTGGGTGGTACGCACCGTCACCAGCGCACGACGCGAAACGGCGACGGCGATCGATGGTTCCAACCAACTCATCGTGGAGCACCTACGCAACATCACCGAGCGGTTGGATCGGATTGAGGCCCAACTCAGCGAGATCCCCGAGTAATCAGGCTCTTCCTTAAACAAGGGGCGCGGTGGTTTTGGCTCCGCGCTATGGGCTGTCACAGCGTATGCGCTAAGCGCGTCGCGTAGACCTCCAGCAACATAAACTTGCTTGTGACTTTGGCGGCGGGGTGTGTCTCCGGTCGTGGCGTTATCCTGTCCCTCTCGCGGATAGGGGCTAGGACTGGGGACGAACCACGTGGTGTGCCCCCACCTCCGACACCGCCCCGGCCCACCTGCCGACGGAACCGGGAACGGAAACCATAGCTGTGGTTCGGGTCGTTGCAGGTGGGTGGGTAGTTTCGCAAAAGACTCGCCCGCAGCTTTGCTGCGGGCCTTTTTCGTTGTTACGCCAGCATTCCCGTAAATAGCGCCACGGCAACCAAGATGGCGGAGAAAATCCACGCAATTGGGAAAGCCAGCTTGAGGTATTTACCCATCTGACCTTCCGCAAGCCCCAGCGCCAACCACAATGCAGGAGAGAAGGGCGAAACAAAGGTGCCCACCACGTTGCCGATAATGAGCGCGCAAGCCGCACCCATACCGCTGACCCCAAAGCTTTCAACAGTTCCTTGAACAATTGGAAGCACTGAGAAGTAATAAGCATCCGTCGAGGTCAACAAATCAAGCGGCACACCGAAGAAGCCCACAATCACATGGAGGTGCGGTGCGACGCCCTCTGGTAAGACGTTTACTAGTGTCAGCGCGATTTCCTCAAGCATTTTGGTTTCATTGAGGACACCCAAGAACATCGCGGCTGCAAGGATAACGCCTGCCATGGCCAAGGCATTGGGCGCATGCCGTCGCAGAGCCTCGCCCTGCTCCATGGGACCGCTGAAATTAATAGCCAGAGTGATGGTCGTGGCTATGAGAAAGGCTGGGGCGGGTGGGACTACGCCCGAGAGCAAGGCCACCAAAACGGCAAGTGCAACGACAATGTTGATCACGGTTACCCAGCGGCCTTCGCGGAAGTGGTAGCCCAATTTATGCTGTTCACGTGCCTGTGCAGCAGCGAATTCATCCGCCAACGCATTCACGTCCACTGCAGTACCACCCGCTAGTTCCCCGCTTTCACGCAAGCCCGCTATGCGTCGCTGTTCCCGCCATCCCAACAACGCAGCCAAGAGGAATACCAACACAATCGCCACGCCTTGAATGGGCAGGAGCTGCACCCAGATGGCATTGGGTTCCTGATCGACCACGGCACCGGCACGGCCCAGCGGGCCGCCCCAAGGAACCATGTTCATGACCGAGGCAGCCATCGCCACAATGGTGATGAGCACGTAGCGCGACATGTTTAGCGCACGGTAGAGCGGCAAGAGAGCCGGGATAGTGATAAGGAAAGTGGTAGAACCCGATCCATCAAGGTGCGCTACTACACCAATCGCCGCAGTGCCCAGCGTTACGGCCATGATCCTTCCCCGGGTGGCCCTGATGAGCGTACGAATGACTGGAGTAAATAGGCCAACGTCTTGCAAAATGCCGAAGAAGATAATGGCGAAGATAAACATCACCACGACGTTGACAACGGAATTTAAGCCCTCGCTGAAAAAGTCAGATATTTCACCTAGACCAAATCCACATATTAAGGCACCAACTACGGGTACCAGGGTCATGGGGATAATGGGATTTACTCGGCCGCGGATCAAAATTCCCACCGTCACGAAAATGATGATGAGGCCCATGGCCGTGAGCCCGAGCGAGGTCTGCATAGTGCTCCTTAATAAGTCGACAACTCGCCATGTCCTACGCTACGAAAGTAGGCGAGTGTGACTCAGATTAAACCCCAACTATCGACAGTGCTACCACTACCCCCAAAGTCCACACTGGATTAAATTGAATTTCCTATAGATAATCGTCACCGCGAAGCAGTTCGCACGGCTTGAGAAAATCCCCACCCCAGCAAAAGCATTCAAGGAATTACACGGAATTTTCCGCAAAAATTGGGCCTAAACGACAGGATGTGTTGGCGAGGTTGTACGGCTAGCCGGTCTGGCGTGCTGATATTAGGACTATTTCACTTATCCAAAGGGATATTCCAGCTTCGACCATGAAATACCGCCAAAGGGATGCTGGTGTGCTAGGCACCTAGGTTCACGATGAGGGGATGAGTAAAAATCATCCTCGATGCCCCGTCTGCGGCGGGGAATGCACGAAACACGGAACAACGAGTGCTGGGCGCCAACGATGGCGATGCCGCACCTGCAAGGCCACCTTCACCCGCGTGAATAGCGATGCCGTGCAAGCCAAATGGTTCCGCCTTTTCATCTTCTGGCTCACCTCCAGCAACAGCCTGGAAGAAACAGCTAAAACCTGCGGTGTTTCAACGCGAACTTTGCAACGACGCTTTAAACCGTTCTGGCTTATCCAACCTCCCCAAAGCGTTGATAAGCAGCGAATCTACGACCAAATCTTCATCGACGGCACCTACTTCAACACCAAGTGCCTTGTTGTAGCTGCCGACTCCAGCCATGTCATCAATTGGTTCTGGTGCACAAAAGAATCCTCGTGGTCCTACACGCGCCTGCTCGACCCACTAGCCCCACCACAATTGGTCACCTGCGATGGGGATGCCGGCGGCCTTAAAGCACTACACCACTTGTGGCCTAATACCCCGGTTCAACGCTGCATTGTCCACGTCAAGCGCAATATCCAACGCGCCACCGGCCTTCACCCCACTTCGCCGATGGGTAAAGCATTACAACGGCTTTCCTTTGAATTACTCGCCGTTGACAACCTGGATGACGCAGCCGAATGGATAGTGAAACTACAGCAGTTCGGCACCGTATTTAGCACCCAGCTCAAAGCCAAAACCTACGTCAAAGACGTCCCTTTCGACCAGATTCCAAAGTCCAAGCGCCGGAACAAAAAGTGGTGGTACACCCACTACACCCACCGCGGAATCTACCTGCAGCTAAAGAAAATGAGCCAACAAGGACACCTCTTTGCCTACCTCACCGAAGCCGAAGAAGGCCAACGGTTTGAACGCACGACCAACAAGCTAGAAGGCGGGGTGAACTCACAAATTAAGCAACTTATGCACACCCACCGCGGACTGCGCGATGAACAACAGCGCATCGCCTGCGACTGGTGGCTATACCTCCACACGCAACTGCCTGACGACCCTGTAGAGATCGCCAGGCAGCAAAACTGGGGCCAGGACGCACTCGCCAAAGCACAAACCCTAGCCACTCAGGAAAAACAAGCCACCAGCGGACACGAAGACGGCCGACCAGCAACCTACGACAGTGCCATCGACACTGCCTACAACCACTCTATGGGAATACGCAAAGGCCACATACGCTAAACCCCCACCAACACAAAATGTCGTTTAGCCTGACACGCCGCAAAACAACACATTCTGTCGTTTAGGCCAAAAATTGCAGCTAAACACCCCACATATGGGAAACGACGCGGTGCCCCTACAGCGCCGCGTCGTCCCTATTCCCTATCACTCACAACGGATTGGAGAAACCGTTCGCCTACCCCCTAAGTAGGCTTTGTGAGCAAGACCAACTGTAGCACTCGCACAATGCAAACGGTAGCGCGAATCAAAATTCCCAGTTTCCACCAATGTTTCTTATTCTTAGGTGTGCTTTTTCAGACCTAATGAACCGTAGGTTTGAATTTTCCTGTGGATGGAGCCCACCACTTTGCACTCAGCCCAATGAGAGTGATGGCGAGCAATACCGCAACGCCGGTCCACAAGACGGCCTGTTCGCCTTCGTTACCCGCCGCCGTGACGGCCGCGGTAGTCCAATTCAGTGGCAAAAGATTAGAAACAATCTGCCAAACCTTAGAAACACCGGCAATTGCCGCGGATTTCCACAGCCACCCCACCAGAGCGGTCTGGCCTATGCCAAACAGCGCCGCGAGGATGCTGCCGGCAGTAATACCGCATAGCCCGAGTAGGCCACGGGTGATGACCGCCATGGACAGCGCGCCCAGAAGGAGCGCCGCGCCGGCCCACACCGCCGCCACAGGGGTAAATCCGGTGGCAAGCACAAAGAGGAGGATTTCGCCGATGGCGACCGCGGCCAGCGTGCCGCCGAAGACCGTCAGCCATGGGCGGAACCCCACCTGCCAGGCCACACCGGACGCGGCGCCTGCGAGCAGGACCAAGGCGGAGACCAACATCGCCACGATGGGGCTGAGCAGATGTGCAGGTCCGTCGGTCGCGGTATGCGCCGGCGGCAGGGCACGCTGAATTTCACCCACATTGGTCTGGTTTTGGGCCGCCATGGTGGAAAGCTTGCCGGCGCCGTCGTCAAGCTTGTCCACGCCCTCCTGCGCCTCACCGACGCGCTTGTTCAACTCCGCAATTCCTTCATTGAGCTCCTGCGCACCGGATACGGCCTGGTTCACGCCATCGTGATAGGCATAGCCGTTGACCGCCAACTGATTGGATAGATCGCGCGAGCCGTCCTTAAGCTTCTTAAGCTGGTCGGTCACCGAATTATCCAGGCGGAAATTATTCACCTGCGCACGGAGATCGCCCAGCTGCGAGCGAATTTCCTTCGCTTCCTTGGACTTATTTCCTTCCAGATCGCGCATCGTGCCGTCGATGGCCTGCAGAATCTGCCCTTGCACGGCGCCCAGGCCCACTACCTGGTCCACGGCACCGCCGACACCATTGGCCAGCTCCGTTGCACCGCCACCGAGCGTATTAGTTCCGGACTGCAGCTGATTGAGGCCAGCTACCAGTTCTTGGGAGCCCGTCGCCAGCTTGTCGACGCCCCCTCCAAGCTCATCCGCCCCCTTATTCAGCTCCCCCGTGCCGTCGTTAAGCTGCGTGGCGCCCGATTTAAGCATGCTCGCCTGGGCCTGCGCGCGGCTGGCCGCCTCGGCGGCTTCCTTCACCTCTGGGGAGGCGGAATTTTCCCGCGGCGCACCAAACGGCTGCGCGGCGCTAGACCAGGTGTGGGCGGGTTCCCACTGCGCAAGGCCCGCCACCGCAGCGCCAATAATGAGCGGCAGGGCGAGCAGGAGGATCAAGAGGACGCTGCGCCACCGGGAAGGGGACGCAGCGTCTGGGGAAGCAAGGCGTGAGGTCATGGTACTGAACCTATCCTCGCAGGTCACTCCCCTGTTGCAGGCGCGCCGAGCACCCCCGCAATGGCAGTTCCTCTACGATATATGGCATGTCCCACAATTATTCCCTGACCCCTTCCCGCTACCTCGCCGCCGCGGCCATCGCGCCGCTGTGTTTCAGCCTTGTTGCCTGCTCCAACGACGCCGATACCTCGGCAGAACCGGAGTTCTCCGACGCCACCGCCGCAAGCTCGTCGGCCGAGGAGACCACGAGCGAGCCCGCTACCTCGGAAGCCGAAGGCACCACCACTGAGACTGCGGAGGCCGAGCCGACCTCTGCGGAGGCAGCTCCCGCTGAGGAGACCGCGGAATCCGGCAACGCGGAAAGCGAAGCCCCGGCCGCCGTACCCGCCGACACCGGCCGCGGCGACTGCTCCCCAGAAGCGCTACAGCCCGCAGCTCCCACCATGACCAATATCCGGGTCAGTAACTGCGATGGCCAATGGGCCCACTTTGGCAAAGACAGCACGGACTGGACTGCCTGGGCACGCTATGAGGGCGGCCAGTGGGTAGCCATTGAATCCATTGGCACGACAACCTCCGGCCTAGCCGTCTCGTGCTACGACGTGGATAGGTGGGCCGCCGAGGGCGCTCCTGCCTTCGTCACGGAAAACATGCGCCGCTGCGACTAGCCGCATAGCAAGAAACCGCCCCCGTACCGCGCAGTAGTTATGCAACTCGGTACGAGGGCGGCGTCGTTAGCGCACAGGCGCTGCCGGGAAAAGATTACTTCTTCTCGGCGTAGACCTCGCGCACGCGCTGGCCAAGGGCTGGGTGCACGTTGGTCCAGTATTCGTAGACGCGCTCCTCGGTCTCCTCGGATACACCGGCCATCGCGTTGGTGATATTGGTGACCAGGCGCTCCTTGGCGGCATCGTCATAGACGTTCTCGTACAGGTCGCGCGCCTGCACGAAGTCATCGTCCTCGGCGTGGCGAACATACGGTGCACGCACCAAGTCGCTGCCGTGGGACTCCGGATTGATGTAGAGCTCTGCCGCGGTGGTGGTCTCGAGCTGGGAGCGGTCGTTTACAGCGGCGTCGTCAAGCACGCCCGTACCCTTCTCATGGCGGTTGGGCGAGTAGACCGGATCCTCCGGAGCATTGAAGAGGAACTGCATGCTGCCCTCGTGCTCGTAGGTATTGACCTCGTCCACATTCTGCGGCTGGTTAACCGGCAGCTGCTTGTAATTCGCGCCGATGCGGTAACGCTGCTGGTCAGCGTAAGCAAAGACGCGGGCCTGCAGCATCTTATCCGGAGACAGGCCAACGCCCGGCACGATATTGGACGGGTCGAGTGCCACCTGCTCAATCTGCGCGAAGAAGTTGCGCGGGTTGCGGTTGAGCACAAAGTAGCCCACATCGTGCAGCGGGTAGTCCTTCTTGGACCAAACCTTGGTCAGGTCGAAGGGGTTAAAGC
>CALLKG010000151.1:0-45157 GCA_938008395.1 Corynebacterium tuberculostearicum | reverse complement strand
GGTAAAGCAGTAATACAGGAGAACTTTGCCAATAGTCACGCCCCAATCTTAGGCCCGCAGCTGCGCAGATCCCCAATCTTGTAGCTCTCCTTTATATGACTGCGGCCCCTCCAGCACAAGCTGAAAGGGCCGAATCTTGAGCATGCGAAAGTTAGCGCTTTTGGTACAGCGCCTTCTTGCGGGCAAAGACTGGGTCAGAGGTCACGAGCACGCCGAGGTTGCGGAAGATTCCCTCATCCACAGAACCCAGGATGGTGGTGGTGTGGACGTCGCAACCAGCAAGCTCCTTGATCTGCTCCAGCGCCTTGCGGGCATTGTCATCCTTCGCCGCAGACACGGACAAGGCGATCAGAACCTCGTCGGTATGCAGGCGTGGATTCTTGGAACCCAAATGCTTGGTCTTGAGCGTTTGAATCGGCTCGATGGACTCGGGCGACAGGAGGTGGATATCGTCATCGATGCCCGCTAGGTGCTTCAGCGCGTTGAGCAGCATCGCCGCCGAGCAGCCCAGCAGGGGCGCGGTGCGGCCGGTAATCATGGTGCCGTCGTGAAGCTGCATAGCGGAGGCGGGCTCGCCGGTTTCTTCCGCGCGCTGGCGAGCAGGTGCCACCACGGGGCGGTCTTCTACCTTGATGCCGGCCTTGGCCATGATGACCGCGGCGCGCTCGGATTGCTCGGTGCCCAAGCCCGCACGAGCCTCTTCCACCTGCGCCTTGAAGTAACGGCGGATGATTTCTTGCTGGGCGGCGGCGCGGCACACGGCGTCGTCAGTAATGCAGAAGCCCGCCATGTTCACGCCCATGTCCGTCGGGGACTGGTACGGGGTGGTGCCGGTGAGCTTTTCCAAAAGCGTGCGCAGCAGCGGGAACGCTTCCACATCGCGGTTGTAGTTCACGGTGGATTCGCCGTGGGCGGACAGGTGGAAGTGGTCAATAATATTGGAATCATTGAGGTCCACCGTGGCTGCCTCATAGGCCAGGTTCACGGGGTGTTCCAGGGGGAGATTCCAGATAGGGAAGGTTTCAAACTTGGCGTAGCCGGCATTTTTGCCGCGCTGGTGTTCGTGGTAAACCTGCGAGAGCGCGGTGGCCAGCTTGCCGGAGCCAGGGCCCGGCGCGGTAACCACGACGAGGTCGCGGGAGGTTTCCGCAAATTCATTGCGCCCAAAGCCCTCTTCGGACACGATGAGGTCTGTATTGGTGGGGTAGCCAGGGATAACGCGGTGGCGCGCCACCTTGAGGCCGAGGCGCTCTGCCTTGTCGATGAAAGCCTCCGCTTGGGAGTTGCCTTCCTCCAGCTGGGTCATGACGATGTTTTCTACCAAGAATCCGCGGCTGCGGAATACATCCACCAGGCGCAGCAGGTCATCTTCATAAAGGATGCCCAGGTCCGCGCGCACCTTCTGGCGGGAGATATCTTTCGCATTGATACAGATGAGGATCTCTACGTCTTCTTTGATGCGCTCCAGCATCGCGATTTTATTGTCCGGGGTGAAGCCGGGCAGCACGCGGGAGGCGTGCATATCGTCAAAAAGCTTGCCGCCCATCTCTAGGTAGAGCTTGCCGCCAATTTCTTCGCGGCGGGCGTGGATGTGCTTCGACTGCAGCTCAATGTATTTCTCGCGGTCAAAGCCGATTTTTTGCGTCATGATTTGAAAGCCTTCCCCTGAGTTAAAATCATTCCGCATTTCGAGTTTACGCTATTGCGACTCTGCAAATAAGTGAGCTGGTTAGCGCCCGGTTTGGCCGAAAATTCTTCCCGATTAAACTGGATTTCATGCCTGAAGGTCACGTCATCCACCGCCTAGCTAATAAATTCAACGCCGATTTTCGCGGCATGCCGCTGCGCGTGACCAGCCCGCAGGGGCGCTTCGCGGCGGAGGCAGAGCTTCTCGATGGCGAGCGCATCGAGCTCGCAGAGACCTACGGCAAGCACCTTTTCGTGCACTTTAGCGCCCAGGATCCGCGCCATATCCTCTATATTCACCTAGGCCTGATTGGCAAGCTGCGCTTCGAGCCCCGCGAGGAAACCGGGGGACAGATCCGGGTGCGCATTGATAATGGCGCCGAGGCCGCTAACCTGCGCGGACCGCAGTTTTGCCGCCTGCTCACCGAAGAGGGGTACCGCGCACAGCTAACCAAGGTAGGCCAAGACCCGCTGCGCAAGGACGCCGACGTGGAGGCGCTCTGGGCCAAAGTGCATAAATCGCGCCGCAGCATCGGCTCCCTCATGATGGATCAGCACCTTTATGCCGGAGTGGGCAATATCTACCGGGCGGAGACCCTCTTTCGCCACGGCCTCTCCCCTTTCCTGCCTGGCCGCGACGTTTCCCGTGAAACCTTTGACGCCACGTGGACCGACCTAGTGGATCTGATGGAGTACGGGGTGCAACACGGCCGCATCGATACCGTGCGGCCCGAGCATTCCCCCGAAGCCATGGGGCGCGAACCGCGTAAAGACGACCATGGCGGCGAGGTCTACGTCTACCGCCGCGCCGGCCTACCTTGCTATATCTGCGGCACCCCAGTGGCAGAAAAAGTCATGGAGGGACGCAACCTATTTTGGTGCCCGACCTGCCAACCGGCTTCTTAAAGGCCTATCCTGGCGGGCATGCGACATGCCTATAGCGTTGCCGCCGTCCGCGCGGCGGAGCATTCCCTTCTCGCCCAGCAGAACTTTGACGATGAGCTCATGCGCTTGGCCGCACGAGGCGTAGCAGCCACGGCTACAAGCATGCTCGACTCTGGACGGCACGTAACTATCCTTGCCGGGCCAGGTGGCAACGGTGGCGATGGCCTCTATGCTGGCGCTTTCCTGGCAGAAGAGGGCTACTCAGTGGAGGCCATCCTTGCAGCGGATAGCGCCCACGAACCCGCACTGAAGGCATTTACCGCGGCCGGCGGAACCATTGCGCACGGTCTAGGAGACGCCGATCTGCTTATCGACGCCGTCGCCGGCCTCGCCTCCACCCGCGGCCTATCCGGTGCCCCGCTGCGGGCCTATACCGAGGCCAAGGAGCGCGGGGTCCCGGTATTAGCGGTGGACATTCCTTCGGGCATTAACGCCGATACCGGCGTGGCCGCAGCCGAAGCCGTAGAGGCAGACGTGACCATTAGCTTTGGCTGGGCTCGTGCCGGACATATCTTTGCCCCGGAATGCGGTGCGGTGGTCCTCTGCGATCTGCGCCTGCCCGGCGCCCCGCGCTCCTTTGCAGAAGAGCTTTCCGCTACCGCGGAGCCGGTGGGCTATATCGCCAATGAACCCACTATTACCTTGCCCTACCAGTGGCCGACTGAGCCGGTGCTTTCGGGAGAACAAGGCCTGGTCACCGCCCCGAAGCCGGTGGGCTGCACTGGACCAATCCTGGATCCGACTCCGGGGGCGACAAGCACCAAGTACACCGGCGGGGTGACCGCGGTCTGTGCTGGCAGCAGCGCCTATCCCGGCGCGGGCATCCTCGCCGCCACGGGCGCGGTGCGCGCCACGCCGTCCATGGTTCGCGTCGTGGGCAGTGACTCCGTGGTCACGAGCCTGCCGGAGGTAGTGCCTCATGCCAGTGCCCAAGAAAAGGTCCACGCCCAAGCCTGGGTCGTAGGCCCAGGGCGGGGCACCGGACCGGAGGCGGCCGCGGAATTGCGCGCCGTGCTAGAACGCGGGCTGCCCACGATTACCGACGCCGATGCGCTGACCGTGCTCTCGACCGACGGCGATCTACGCGAACTCGTGCGCGATCATCCCTGCGCTGTCCTGACCCCGCATGCCGGGGAGTTTGCGCGGCTCTACGCGGCAACTCTCGGCCGCGAACCTGATCTTTCGGAGGGGCTCGGGGTGCGCCTGCGAGAGCTTTCCGATGCCCTCGACTGCTTCATCCTGCACAAGGGCCGGATCACCACGGTCACGGCCCCAGGCCAGAAAATTTATGGCATGAACGCAGGGCACTCCTACGCGGCCACCGCCGGTTCTGGTGACGTACTCTCTGGCATCCTCGGAGCCACGCTCGCGCAACTGGATGCCGCCGAGGCGGATGCGGAGGCGATAATTATGGAAATCCTGCACGCCGCGGCCATCCACCAACACGCGGCGGCCATTGCCGCCCACACCCCGGACGGCTTTGGCCTTTGCTCCGCCTCTCAGATTGCCGCGGCCGTGCCGCAGGCAATCGCACGGCTACTCCTCATGCAGCGCTAGCTAAGGCTAGCTGAGCGCAGAAACCTTCTCCTGCTCGGAGACGTGGCCATCCTTGACCTCCACCACGCGGTCAGCGAAGTTCAGCAGGGAGCGGTCGTGGGTCACCAGCACGGTGGCGGTGTTCATCTCCTGGGTGACATCGCGCAAGAGGCGGATGATTTCCTGCGAGAGGTGGGAATCGAGCGCGGAGGTGGGCTCATCGGCCAAGAGCAGGTCCGGCTGCTCCATGAGCGCTCGGGCGATATTGACGCGCTGGCGCTGGCCACCGGACAACTGACCCATGCGGCGATTGCCCATTCCTGCCAGGCCGACAAACTCCAATAGCTCATCGGCGCGCTGTGGGCGCAGCTTGCGGCCAGCGATATGGTCCATGATCACCAATTGGTCGCGCACATTGAGAGAGGACAGCAGGTTGGCCTGCTGGAAAATGATGGAGCGGGTACCGTCCACGTGCACGGACCCGGAGTCTGGGGTGATGAGGCCTGCGGCTACGGACAGCAACGTGGACTTGCCGGACCCGGACTCACCCACGATGGCGGTAAGGGTGTTGGATTCGGCGATGAGGGAGGCGTCGGCAAGCGCGGTGGTAGTAGTCTCACCGTCCTGGTAGGTCACGGTGGCGTTGCGGATATCAAGAATGGTGGACATGTTAAGCATTTCCTCCAAGAGCATCGAGTGGGTTGGCTTTAGCTACGCGGCGGGTAGCAATAAGGGCGCCGGCCATGCCGAGGGCCCAGATGCCAACCGCGGGAACGGCGATGGTGCGCAGGGAAACATCGAAGGGCACGGTGCCGGAAGCAAGCGTGCCGAGCACCCACCCAACGACGGCACCCGCAATGGTGCCGGCCGCCAAGATGATGGCGGCTTGTGCCAGGGCATCGCGCAAGAGGTAGCGCACGGTGGCACCGAGCGCGCGCAGGATGGACAGGTCGCGGGTGCGTTGAATGGTCCATACGGTCAAGAAAGCGACGGTGACCAGCGCGGAGATGCCGTACAAGAAGCCCTGCATGGTAAGCAGCGAGCCGCGCTCAGACTGATAGGCCGCTAGGCCGGAAAAGGACGTGGACACCTTCACGGAGCCTGGAACCTCGTACTTATACAGCGCTGCAGTACCGATAACGCCTTCTGGAGCATGGCTAATCTGCTGCCAGGACTCGGTGGAGGCCCACACCACCTCGGAGTGGGAGTACATGGTCTCCGGAACGGTGCCCTCCACCGAGAAGTCGGAGCCGCCGAGGGTGACGGTATCGGCCGCGTCGATGGACTCTGGCAGAAGCACGCCCTGCTCCGGGATGGTCTTATCGCTACCCGGAACCTGAGTGCCGGCCGGCAGGCTGAGGACGGCAACACCGCCGTGCCCCTCCAGCTTGGTCTGGGCCGCACCGAGTGGAATGCCATCGCTGGCGACATCGCCGGCGTGCATCTCGGATTCGCTAAAGGAAGGGTCCTCGGTGGAGAAAGAAATATATGGGTACTCCTCTTCCAGGGACTCCAACGCGGAAGTATTTTGCTTGGACAGGCCCTCCGTGAGGCCGGAGAGCATCACAAGCAGAAGGGTAATGAGCGCAACCGTGCCGCCGATGAGCGCGAAGCGACCGCGCGCTGTGGTGATTTCTCTGATTGCTAGGAACATAGTTCTATATTCGCTTTGTGCAGGTCAGAAGTAATCGGCCAGCTCGCGGAACCTCGAGTCAACCAAGTGGTTGATTCACGGTCCACCGGTGCGCGGATATCCTGGGTGGTTGTGTTTAGAGGACAGAAATTATGGGTCTATGGCCTGCACGCCATGTTCGCGTTTCTGCTGGTCTTCGGCGTGGCGCGCGCCTATGTGGATGGCCGGCTCGACGCCCGGGTTATCGGCTTAGCCATCGCCCTCGCCGTGGTGTACGCCGCACAACGTTGGCTGCCCACATGGTTATGGCTAGGCGGGCTATGCCTGCTGTGGCTGGGCCTGATGGTCCATGCGCAGGATTTCATGTGGTTGGAATTCCCGCTTATTTTTGTCTTTTTGCGCGCTTTGCCCACCGTGCCCGGGCTGATCTCCATCGCCGTGCTGTGGGCAGCGGCTGCGTTCATCCCCGCCTGGCTGCACCCAGAAGGTTGGTCCATCGCTGCGGCCGTGGGACCGCTTATCGGCACCGCCTTTGCGGCAACGGTCTTTTTCATCCAGCGGCGGCTGCAAGCAGAAGCGGCGCACCACAGGGACATCGCCAAGCAGCTGCGCGAAACCCAAGCCGAGCTGGCCGCCAGCGAGCACCAAGCCGGCCGGCTGGAGGAGCGCGAGCGCCTCTCCCGCGAGATCCATGACACCGTCGCGCAAGGCCTTAGCTCCATTTTGTTACTCTCCCGCGCGGCCCGCGGCACCGATGATCCCCGCACCAAAGAAGAGCAGCTGGCGGTCATCGAGGATGTCGCGAGCGAGAATCTGGCCGAGGCCCGCCGCTTTGTCCGCGAACTCGCTGGCCCCGATGAGCGACTGGAAACCCAGCTCACTTCCCTGCTGTCCCAGATGCGCAGCCGCGTGAAGGCTTTGGGGGAAGAAACCACCTTCGAACTGGTGGTATCTGGAAGCGGCAAGGTACCCGGCCGAATCAAAGAGGTCATCGTACGCGCTGCGCAGGAAGGACTCAATAACGTCATCAAACACGCCCATGCCTCGCGCGCGGTGGTCACGCTCGGCCTCTTCGAGGATGCGGTGACCTTGGACGTCGTTGATAATGGATGCGGCGTATCCGCCTCCCCTAGTACCGGCGAGAAGGACCACGGATTCGGGCTCGCGGGCCTGCGCACCCGTGTGGAGCGTGTAGGTGGCACCATGAACCTAGAATCTAGCGATGGCACTGCCTTAGCCGTCCGTATCCCCCTGAAGGAGCGAAGCAATGGTTAATGTCATGCTAATCGACGATCACCCAGTGGTCCGCGCCGGTCTGCGCGCTATCCTCAATACCTTCTCCGATGTCGAGGTAGTCATGGAAGGTTCCACCGGTGCTGATGTGGATAAGCTCTTTACTGATGACGCCCCGCAGGTAGACGCCGTGGTCTGCGATATCCAGATGCCCGGCATGGATGGCATCGCAGCCACCAAGCGTGTGGTGGAGGCCGGCGGCCCACCGGTGCTCATCCTGACTACCTATGACACGCAGGCCGATATTCTCGCCGCCGTGGAGGCCGGCGCAATGGGCTATCTGCTCAAGGATTCCCCGGAGCAGGCGCTGCACGAGGCCGTCCTCAATACCGCCGCGCACCGCCGCACCTTGGCGCCGGAGGTGGTAGATCTCCTCGCCCAACGTGTGGGCCGGCCGCAAGAATCGCTCTCCACCCGCGAGCTAGAAATCCTGCGGGCGCTTTCCAGCGGTTCCTCCAATAAGGAACTAGCCAAGCAGCTATTCATTTCTGAAGCCACGGTAAAAACCCACCTCATCCACATTTTTCAAAAGTTGGGCGTGGAAACCCGCACCGCTGCGGTCACCGTGGCGCGCGAGCGAAAGCTCATTTAATGCTGGACTGCATAGTCATCGGCGCCGGCCAGGCGGGCCTTGCGGTGGGTTATTACCTGCGCAAAAAGGGCCTAGATTTTGTCATTCTGGATGCAGAGCCCGGCCCCGGCGCGGCCTGGCGCCATACCTGGCCCTCACTCACGCTTTTTAGCAATTCCGCCTCCTCCAACCTGCCTGGGTGGCCCATGCCCCACCACGATGGCTTTCCGCCAGCTAGCCACGTTATTGATTATTTTGCACGCTATGAACAGCGCTATGAGCTGCCCATTCGCCGACCAGTCAAAGTGGATAAGGTCGACCATGATGGCTCGTGCTTTCACGTCTTCGCCGGCAAAGAGCATCTGGCCTCGCGCACGGTCGTGGCGGCCACAGGCACGTGGTCTGCGCCCTTTATCCCCTACTACCCCGGCGACTTTGCCGGTAGGCAATGGCATTCAGCCTTCTACCCCGGCCCCGAGGCCTTTGTTGGCTCCACCGTGGCGGTCGTGGGCGCAGCAAATTCCGGCGCCCAGATCTCGGCCGAGCTCCTTCTCTCCGGCGTGAAGACAACCTGGTATACCCGCAACTCCCCGCGGTGGATGCCCGACGACGTTGACGGCCGCGTGCTCTTTCAGCGCAATCGCGCCCGCCTCAACGCCATGCTCCGCGGCAAACCAGACCCCGGCGCGGATACCAATCTGGGCGATATCGTAATGGTCCCACCGGTCCTACGCGCACGGGATTCCGAGCTTTTGCAGGCCACCCCGATGTTTACTTCTCTTGATGAAGTCAACACAGATCACCTCATTTGGTGCACCGGTTTCCGTCCCGCGCTCCGCCCCATTCGCCGGCTACTCGACGGCACCTCCCCCACCGTCGACGGCCTTTTCCTCGTGGGCTATGGCACTTGGACCGGTCCAGGCTCCGCAACCATTACTGGCGTTAGCCCCTTTGCCAAGCAGGCAGCGCAGGACGTCGCGAATATATGTGACTAAAGCAATAGGTTAGTCCCAGCTAATTCGACTAAACTGCCTTTTGGCAGGTAGTGCGACACGATTTGGGAAAGCTGGTTTATACATGTCTGCCTGGGATCTCTACGATGACCTCATCGATGCCATTCCCCGTGACATTACGGTCTCCCGCGCCGCCCAAGGCCCACGGTGGACCCGCATATTCACCGAAAGCCCTAGCTGCGGTATGGCAATGACGATGTCAGCCACCTCCCGCCCAGCCCAGATGCGCGCCGAGTATTCCGGGGTTCCCCTACGCGCCATCGCACAGTTAGCTAAGAGTTGGAATTTCTCGGAGGCTTCCTTTGGCATGGCCGCGCTGAATTCCTATTACGCCACGCCCTCCGTGGCAGATTCGCATGGCTTTACGCTTGCCGACGCCCCTTGGCCCCACATCTTCGATCCCTTCCGCGAGGCCGTCGCTGGAAAGAAGGTCGCGGTCATTGGCCACTTCCCTTTTGCGCCCAAGGCGCTCACCCAAGCGGCGGATTTTTATATGCTGGAGCGTTCGCTCAATGAGGGCGACTACCCCGATTCCGCTGCCGAGTACATACTGCCCGAGTGCGATTATGTCTTCATTACCGGGTCCGCCTTTGTGAATAAGACCGCTCCCCGCCTACTGGAGCTCTCCCGCGATGCCTTTAATGTCATCCTAGGCCCCACTACCCCACTGGCCCCGGTACTCGTTGAGGATTACGGGGTATCACAAGTCACCGGAATGCTCCCCACGTCTCCCCTCGCTATGTTCGAGGGCTTGAGCGGCACCGATGCAGCCACCGCCATGTTCGAATGGGGTCACCGAGCGGAATTATCCGCCTAAGAACGCGCCTCCAAAATCGCCTCGCATGCCGCTGCATAGATCTCTGCTAGCTCGTCTACGGTTTTCTCCCGCAAATAGGGAACGAGAATCACGTTGCGGGTAGTTGCGACGCCAACCAGCATGGCGCCGATATAGGGAATGCGTTGCCGTTTTTCTGGCGTATTGAAAACCGTTGAACCCAATTTAGATTGGGACACCAGCTCCAAAAACTGCTCGTCCATATAGTGCCTCAAAACTCCGGCGGCATGAGAGGAGCCCACTCCAGCGCGCAAAACCGCCTTCAACCGCGAGCCCATGTTTTCTGCTTCCCAAAGCCTTAAGTACTGGGCAATATAGCCTTCTAGGTCTGCAACGTCTTCTAATTGCCCTGGAAGTTCTTGCAGGCTAGAGACGACTGCGCCAAATAGGCCTTGTTTGTTTTTGAAGTAGTGCATCACTAACGCGGGGTCTACCTCGGCTTCTGCTGCCACACTCCGAATTGTTGTGGCTTCAAAGCCTACGTCGCCAAAGCGCGTACATGCTGCAGACAGAATTCTCTCTCGAGTCTCCTCATTTCGAGGCCGACGCCCTGCAATTTTGTTTTCCATGACGGCTATTTTACCGCTACCCAATCGAGAATCCTCAACACCTGTTGAATTTCAACAGGTGTTGAATTAGCATGTTCAACGTCCGTTGAATTGCGGTTAACGGACTCCCCGTACGAACCGAAAGCAGGTACCCCATGCAAAACGCAAAGAAGGCGCTAACCGTCGGGATTCTCGCCCCCTTAGCGATCACGCTCTTCCTTCTAGCCTTCCTCTGGCCGATGGCTACGATGGAACCCCGCGATATTTCCACCGCTGTTGTTGGCGAGCCGCAGCAAGTTACACAGATACAAAACGCTCTCGATGAGAAGAAACCCGGCTTACTTAAGACACAGCCCGCCGCGGATCGAGCCGAAGCTGAACGGCTCATTCAACAACGTGAGGTATCAGGTGCAATCGTCCTTGGCCAAGAGCCCGAGGTTCTTTTCTCTTCGGCAGCGGGCTTGCCCCAGGCGAATATCATCAAAAACCTGTCACAGCCATTGAGTGAGATGGCAAATCGCCAAGCCAAGGCCGCCGCTCAAGCTAAGGGTCTTCCTGAGAGCAAAGTTCCCTCCGTTGAGGTCAAAGCAACAGATGTAGCCCCCTTGGATAGCCGGGATCCACAAGGAACGGGCATCAACTTCTCTATCCTGCCCGTTGCTATCGGCGGCATGATCGGCGCGGCACTGATCTCCTTCACATTGCAGAAAAACACCCAACGCCTGCTCGCTTTCGCTGTATACGCACCGCTCGGAGGCCTCCTCGTTTCCTGGGTCTTTAGCGGGGTATTCGATCTGCTGCCGGCTGGCTTCTGGACTTCAGCGGGCGTGTTTACTCTTGGCATCGCCGCCTCCTCATCCTTCATTGTTGGACTCCGTGCCTTGTTCGGAACTGCAGGGTTTGGGCTCGGCGCTATTGCCATAATGCTGATTGGCAACCCCCTAGCCGGAACGATGGCCCCCAAGGAATTCATTGCCAAACCATGGGGAGCCGTAGGTCAGTTCTTCCCCAATGCGGCCACTGCTTCCCTAACTCGCTCGGCAAACTACTTCCCCATCGCTCCGATTAGCGCCGAAGTATGGATTCTCCTGGCCTGGATTGCGGTTGGCCTTTGCGCCTTAACGGCAGGCATTGTTAAAGAGCGCAAGCAGTCTTAGCATGAAAGTCCGGCTCCAGAGGATCCCAACCAGCTGCAACCGGCCTAGGGCTCACCGCTCACCGCCCTACCCCAGCGCGTGCGGGCGTCCACTCGTCTAGCTTCTAGACAACGATCCCTGCAATAACGGCAACCAGTAAAGCACCCAAGCCCAACGCTGCCAGCCACCCGATTACTCGTACGGTTCGTAGCTGCGCTTTCGCGCTGCTGCGGCTTACTAGGAACGCGCCCAAAGACGCGCCAAGCGTATTGAAAACCAAGTCATCAACATCGCTGAAACCCAATGAGAATATGTACTGGGCGATTTCAATGCCTAGGCTGAGCATCATCCCTAAAAGGATGGTGCCGCCGCGTCCGAAGCGGACGCGCCGCGAATTTTGTCCCATCACCACCAAGCAGGCACCCAGCGGCATAAAGAGGAAAACATTACCCAAAGTATTGGTCCACGGACCCCACCACGGATGAGGGTTATTAAACCCGTTAAACATCTGCAAATCTAGGCTGCGGCGTGCGTGCGCTGACGCATCGACCACACCGGGGATATCTATGAAAGGCTTGCCCACCGTAGCTACTGCAATAGCCACCATGACAACCACGCAGGCTACGGCTGCACTGCGCCACAGCGTGCGCTTAGCTGGCATGCCACGCGCACCAATCTGGCGCGAGGCGCGGGTAGGCATCGTGGTCATCGTCATGTTGTTCAAATTAACAAGCGAGCCTGAAAATTCTCCGTGAGATTCGCTGTTAAATGTCTGCATCACATTTAACGTACGATGGTGAGCATGAGCACTCTACTAGTTACTCGCAACGAAGATAAATCCGTTACGACCTCCTTTGAAGAGGGAGAGTTCCTCGGCGAGGGCGACCTTACCGTCGATGTGTCTTATTCTTCGCTGAACTACAAGGACGCCATGGCGATTGCCGGCGATCGTGGCGTCATGCGCACCAGCCCGCTGGTTCCGGGCATCGACGTGGTCGGCACCGTTGCCGAATCCAGCGTGGAACGCCTCCCAGTTGGCACCCTAGTAGCTTGCTTCGGTGATGGCCTAGGCGAGTTTCGCCACGGTGGCTACACCCCAAAGCAGTGTGTGAATTCCCAGGCGACCGTCGCGCTGCCAGCAGACTTCACCGCAGAACAGGCGGCCGCCGTGGGAACCGCAGGTTACACAGCCGCCCTGTGTGTTAACTCCCTGCGCGGACTTCCCGATGGCCCCGTCCTGGTCACCGGCGCCACCGGTGGCGTGGGCTCCATCGCCGTGAATCTGCTGTCCAATGCCGGTTACGAGGTTCACGCGATGACCGGCCGCCCGGATGACTATTCCCAGTACCTCCACGAGCTTGGTGCCCATACCATTGTGGACCGCGCCGAATTTGCTGAGGCCGGAAAGCCCCTGCAGAAGGCAACGTATGCCGGTGCGGTTGATACCTCCGGCTCCCACGTCTTGGCAAATGTATTGGCCCGCACTGTGTGGGGCGGCACCGTCGCCTCTACCGGTATGGCCGCCGGTCCAGACCTGCCCACCACCGTCTTGCCGTTCATTCTGCGCAACGTACACCTTGCCGGCGTCAACTCTGTAGACGCCCCATTGCACTACCGCCAGAACGCTTGGCAACTGCTCGCACGCAAGCTGGACCGGTCCATCCTTGAGTCCCTGACCAATACGATTCCATTGTCGGACGTCGTCGAAGAATCCAAGTCCCTCCTCGAGGGCACCCACCACGGACGCACCGTTCTTAAGATTTCCTAGATCCCGCCTAGCCAATCTTGTAAGGCACCTGCTGTTATGGCGGGTGCCTTTTTACATGCACCGGTCAGCGCGGACAGCTAGCTTTCCGAAGCCCCGCTTTTAGCAACCCCTCTCAACAATTTACGGGAGATCCTGCCCAAAGTATGTAGGTCCTCGTCACTAAGGGTGCTCACTACTATTTCATCGACTGCGGCGGTATGGCGCGCGATGGCTGCACTGAAAGCGGCACTTCCCTTTTCCGTCACTGTGACTTCAATAGCTCGAGTTCCCAACTCCGGCGCGTCCCGCCTGGAAACCAATTTTCGGGACTCCATGCGCAACAGCTGACGATGCAATCGCGACTTCTCCCACCCGAGCTCCACCGCCAATTCATTCGGTCTCGTATGAATTTTTCGACGGCGCTGCAACACCGCCAAAACCGCGTAGTCCGCTTCACTCAGGTTAGAGCCGCTCTGGAGCTGTCCAGACAGCCGCGCATGCAACGCCTCTTGCATGGCGACAAAGTCGCCCCATGCTGCACTCTGCTCCAAGCGCATCGCGTCCTCCTAGAGTCGGTTGTATTTAACAGTTTATACAGCAAGGTTGATCTAGCAACTCATCGTTGCCATATGGGTTGATATGACAACTCCTACTACTTCCCTGCGGGGTGGGTATACATAGACAACAATTTCATCAGCCAACATATTTGGCTAGAAAACATATTTTGTTTCCTTTTGTATAGCTATCTCTAGAGATATTCCACTATGTAGAACGGGATAGTCTTAGGTTAGAAATTGAATGGGTGATGAGGTTTGCCGATTAAAGTTGGCCCGCAAGGGCACTAAGCGCGACCGGCCAAATGGAGCGAAGCGTTTAGAATTGCGGTCATGGATAAGCTATTTGGCACGTGCGGATTCGACTTTTTAGATATAGATGAACTCATTGCGGAGCTGCCGACAGAACACGAACTGTGGGATGCGCCAGGATTCGATCGGGTGATTTTCTACGCGGACCCGTCCGGCATGGCGGTCACAGGGATGGAATACGAAGGGGAATGGGCTGCTGTTCCTTCGTATCGCGGTGGGGAAGAGACGCCGGGGACCATATACCGGGCAACGCCCTATATCGGCATTGTAGAAACGGGGGATTTGCGGTTCGCGGCCCTTACGGATGCACCGTTTGCGCTGCCGGCGGGCAACCCGGTCGGCGGAGAAAAGCTAGAGGGGACATTGCGGCCGACGGTGGCGGCGTTGAATTACGAAGTAGGGGAGCCAGAGGAGTTTTCCTTCACTTCGCCCGCTACCGAACGCTTTTACCGGAACTTAAAGCCCAGCATGTTGAACCCGCAGGTGGAGGTGGCGGGGACTATTGGGGGCGTCGCCAAGCACAGCAACGAGCTAGGCATGGGGGAGTTTTGGGTATGCGACCTCGACGGCCTACCGCTGATTGTGAACGAAAAGCTGGAGGTCGGCCAAGGAATCCGGGCGCACGGCATTGCGCTGTGCGCCACGGAATTTTGGGACTAGATTTACCCTCTACTTGACCACGAGGTTGACCATCCGGCCAGGGACGTAGATTTTCTTGACTACGTTCTTAGCGTTGGTCAGCTCGGCAATCTTGGCATCGGCGAGGACAACCTCGAAGACCGCATCCTGGTCAGCATCAGCAGCTACGTTGATGCGGGCCTTTACCTTGCCGTTGATCTGCACCGGCACCTCGATCTCATCGTCTACCAGGTACTTTTCCTCAAAGGTAGGGAAAGGCTGGTAGGTGATGGTCTCGTCATGTCCAAAGCGCTGCCACAATTCCTCCGCGATATGCGGGGCAATGGGGGAGACCAACTGTGCAATCGACTCCACGGCGGCGCGCGGGGCCTGGGTGCGGTAGGTCTTAGTCAGGTAATTGACGTACTCGATGAGCTTCGCCACAACGGTATTAAGACGCAGGTTCTCGTAATCGTCGCGCACGCCCGCAATGGTGCGGTGGAGCTGTTTGAGATCGTCCTCGCTCAATTCGGCGTCGGTAGTAGCCAGCTCGCCGGTATCCTCATTGACGGCCAGGCGCCACAAGCGCTGCAGGAAGCGTTGGGAACCTACGACGTCCTTGGTAGCCCACGGGCGGGAGGTATCCAGCGGGCCCATAGACATCTCATAAACGCGCAGGGTATCGGCACCGAAGTCGCGGCAGATGTCATCCGGGGCCACGGCATTCTTGAGCGACTTGCCCATCTTGCCGTATTCCTGTTTGACCTCTTCACCGTTGTAGTAGAACTTGCCGTCCTTTTCTTCTACTTCAGCGGCCGGCACGTACACGCCGCGGGAATCCGTGTAGGCATAGGCCTGGATATACCCCTGGTTGTACAGGCGGCGGTAGGGCTCCTGAGAGCTAACAAAGCCCAGGTCAAAGAGCACCTTATGCCAGAAGCGGGAGTAGAGCAGGTGCAGCACGGCGTGCTCGACGCCGCCGACGTACAGGTCTACGCCGCCAGGGTCCTGCGGGCCATGCTGGTCTGGGCGTGGGCCGGTCCAGTAGCGCTCGTTCTCTAAATCGCAGAATGCATCGTCGTTGCGGGGATCGATGTAGCGCAACTGGTACCAGGAAGAACCCGCCCATTGCGGCATAACATTGGTATCGCGGAAGTAGGTCTGCGGGCCGTCACCAAGGTCCAGCTCTACCTCGACCCAATCACGCACCTTAGCCAGTGGTGGCTGTGGCTCGGTGTCCTTATCCTCCGGATCGAAGGACACAGGCTTATAGTCCTCTACCTCCGGCAGCTCCACCGGCAGCATGGATTCCGGCAGGGCGTGGGCGAAGCCATCTTGGTCATAGACGATGGGGAAGGGCTCGCCCCAGTAACGCTGGCGGGCAAAGAGCCAATCGCGCAGCTTGTACTGCACCTTTTCGCGTCCGGACCCATCCTTCTCCAGCCATTCGATGGCCTTGGCAATGGCCTCGGCCTTATTTAGACCGTTAAGGTCTAGACCCTTGTCATTGGCGGAATTGACCAACGCGCCGTCCTCGGTCCAAGCTTCTTCCTCTACGTTTCCGCCAGAGACAACCTCCGTGATGGGCAGGCCGAAGGTCTTAGCAAACTCGTAGTCACGGGTATCGTGCGCTGGAACGGCCATAATGGCACCGGTGCCGTAGCCGGTCAGCACATAGTCCGCAATGAAGATCGGCACCTTTTTGCCGGAAACCGGGTTGGTGGCATAGGTGCCGAGGAAGACACCGGTCTTTTCCTTGTTTTCTTGGCGCTCTAGATCAGACTTGGCGGCAATATCGGTACGGTAGGACTCAACGGCCTCCTTCGGATCATCGTGGCCGTAGGTCCAACGCTCATCCACGTCATCGTCATAGGGGATGGGGGAGAGGAGGGCGTCGACAAGCTCATGCTCTGGGGCCAGCACCACGTACTCGGCGCCGAAGAGGGTATCCGGGCGGGTAGTGAAGACCTCAATCTCGTAGCCTTCAGCTGGGAAGGAGACCTCTGCGCCGCGGGAACGCCCAATCCAATTGCGCTGCATGGACTTAACCTTCTCCGGCCAATCCAAAAGCTCCAGATCATCCAGCAAGCGATCGGAGTAGGCGGTAATGCGCATCATCCACTGCGAGAGGTTCTTACGGAAGACCGGGAAATTTCCGCGCTCGGACTTACCCTCAGCGGTGACCTCCTCGTTTGCCAGCACGGTGCCCAAGCCTGGGCACCAATTCACCGTGGAATTAGACAGGTAAACCAAGCGGAATTCATCGATAGCCGCAGCCTTTTCCTCTTCGGTGAGGTCCTCGTAGTAGCGGCCGTCCTTGGTGGTGCGCTTATTGGCCTCTAGTTCCTTGATGAGCTCTGCAATCGGGCGCGCCTTCTGCTGTTCCTCATCAAACCAAGAGTTATAAATCTGCAGGAAGATCCACTGCGTCCACTTGAAGAACTCCGGATCGGTCGATTCCACGGAGCGGCGCGGATCGTGGCCCAGGCCCAACATGCCCAGCTGGCGGCGCATGTTTTCAATATTCGCCTCGGTGGTGGTGCGCGGGTGGGTACCGGTCTGGATGGCGTACTGCTCGGCCGGCAAGCCGAAGGCGTCGTAGCCCAAGGTGTGCAGCACGTTCTTGCCCAGCATGCGGTTATAGCGGGCGTACGTATCGGTGGCGATATATCCCAGTGGGTGTCCCACGTGCAGGCCCGCACCGGAAGGGTAGGGGAACATATCCTGCACATTGAGCTTTTCCTTAGGCAACTCGCCCGCATCGGTGGCGAGCTCGCCGACCGGGTTCGGGGCATTAAAGGTGCCATTGTCTTTCCAGTACTGCTGCCAGGTCTTCTCGATCTGGTTCGCCAGCTCCGGGGTATAGCGGTACGAAGTGGAATCGCTCTGGGTAGTCATAATCACACAGTGTAATAGCCGTATCCCGGCGCGGGGTAGTTCGCTACGCTTTCCGCGTTCCGCAGGGCACGCACATCCAAAATCCCCGCCGTATTCGCCCCCGGTTTTCGCGTCATTTCCGCCGCTCGCAGCCAAAATGCAGATCTGCATGAAAATGATCTAGGCTGGGGTAAATGAGCCAGGAGAAGTTTCGCAGCCAGCTATCATCTTTTGCAGACGCAGCGGTATTCCAGGGGATCCCGCACCTGCGCCTCTCTCCAGCTACTGACACATTGGAGCTGTACCTACCGGCCGTAACCGCAGGTTATGAGCCAGAAGATCCACAGTGGACCGTGACCGCACACCTGCTCGATGGCAGCGAGGACACCCGCAAGTTTTACTATGTGGAGGGCGAGGAACCCGGCTTGTGGATCAGCATGCCACGTGCCTTTAGCCACCTCAGCGTCTCCTTTGAGGAGCACACTGTGGAATTCGCCGGCGTGGCCAATGGCGGCCTGCTGTTGGATTCCACCCATCGCCCAATCGATACCACCACCGCGGTGGCCAAGGGCTCTTATACCTTCATCGCCCCTGCTGGCACGGAGCTCGCCAAGGCCAAGGTCGGCGAGGCCCGTCCCCACGGTGCATGGGAGGGCTGGACTATCGCCCCGGTAGAGGTCAGCCAGTCTTTCACCGTGGAGGTCCCGCGCCAGGAATCCGCAACCATCAAGGTCTCCGGCAGCCCTGATTTTGCTTGGGACATGGCTGTAAAGACGCTACCCAATGCCCATGGCCTGGATGGCGAACTGGTCTATACCCAGTCCCCGCGGGTCATCGCCAATACGGATCTCAGCATGGAGCTGACCTATGTCCCCATTGGTGGGGAAGAGGAGGCCGTGCTGGAGGATGAACTACCGGAGGGCATCCACGAGGTGCTCCCCGCAGACGCCTTCGAGGATCCCTGGGTAGGCCGCTACCGCTTCACCCTGTACAAGGACGAGGAACTGGTGGATATCCAGTACCTCAACTTTGCGGAGTCGCTGCACATGCGTGCCAAGAACGAAGGCCCGCGCGGCACCAACTTCCGCTTTATCGACGCCCTGGGCAACCTTTCGCCGTTTAGCTATGCTTTGGCTTCTGCGCCGGGCAAGGCTATCCAGATGGAAAAGGGCCAGCGCGTCTTTGGCGAAGACGAAAGCGTGCGCGAGGAGACCGTCGGCAGTGAAGCCGGCTATGAGCTGACCTTCCAGGTGGAGCCGGCGACGATTCGCACCCGCGTCAAACGTACCGCGGCCGAGCCCGTGGATTACCTGGATAAGCAGGTCATCCTGGCGGACCAGCTCGATGCGGATGCACTTTTTACCATCCACTCACCGGAGCCACTGCCGCTGGCAAAGTTCGTGGTCATTGACAAGAACCAGAAGATTAGGGACCTGGTCACCGCCAATGGCTCGACGGAAGCGGCCACCAGCCTGTCCGTACCAAACCGCGCGCTGAAGTCGGCGCTGACGAAGAAGACCTCGCTGGAGCTCTACCTCCTGTGGTCCACGTTGTCCTATGAGGAATACCTCGAAGGACTGCCGGAAAAGGAGCGCGCAGCGCACCAAAAGCGCAGCTTTGAGCGTCGCGTCATGGAATATGAGGCCACCGCGGCCAGCGACCTCATTTATGCCGCCATCGCCACCGTGCGCAAGGCACCGTTGGTCGCCCGCGCAACCATTGAGGACGGCATCCTCGTCCCCGAGCAGGCGCATGAGGAAGAGGTAGAGCTATTGGCTTGGGCGTGGCCGCTGGGCAACCCTGCGGGCGAGCCGCTGCCGCTAGAGCCGACTGAAGAAGGCTTTGAGCTGCCCGAGGAGCTGCTGGACGCCGGCCACCTCATCGTGGACTTCCGCGAGGATGAGCCGGCCAGCGACTTGGCCGCGCCGCAGTACCCGCCGGCGAGCGCACTCATCATCTTCCACGACGGTGAAACCGAAAACACCGAGGGCCTGTGGCCTACCTACGCGGCCATGCGCCGCCTCGCGCCCAAGGCCAAGGAAACCTTCGAGGGAATCATCAAGGAGATTGAGGCCGATCCGCGCGCCAGCATGGATGCCCTTATGGCCGCGGACTTTGAGCCGGGGCAGCGCATGCGCGCCTTTGTCCGCACCGGCTTGGTCTCCCGCACCTTCCGCCGCGAGGAGCCGGCCGGCGAGCCTTCCTCGCTCTTGGCCGCGCTTGCCGACGCCGCCCATGACTACGTCGAAGCCCACGGCTCCGCCTCCCTCGCGCGCGTGCCGTCCACCGGAGTCGACGATGTCACCCGCCCCATGCTGTTGATGAGCGCCACGGGCGAGGCACCTACGCCGGCAACGGACAGCGACCAGCTCTGCGATGATGCCCACCGCATCGCCGCACTGCGCGAGTGCTTTGCCAATGACCTTGCACTCACCCGCCTGGGCACCATTTCCAATCTGCGTAGCACCGCAATGCAGCTGCGGGTGACGCTGCAACAGCTGGGCGTCGATAAGTCCGTCCTACATACCCTGCTCGCGCTGGACGCCTTTGGCGATGGCAATTCGGAGCTCGGTGATTCCGCGTGGATGCCGTTTATTTCCTATGTCTTTGCCATCACGGCGCGCGGTGTGGCCAATGGCAAGCTGGCGGACCCTGCTTTCGCCGCAGCGCTTGACGACGCCCTCCCACAGCTCGCCGAGGCCGTCTCCCTCGCCCCGCAGCTGTTCTACCGCGATATTCTCACCGCGGAGGCGCTCACGCTCAGCTAGGGTGGCAGGCATGCAGGTCGTCTCCACCAATGTCGCCGTCCGCCGGCCGGACCCGAGCGGGCGGCATGAGTTCTCGGGCATCGACAAAAAGCCGCAGGATTTCATCGATCTGGCAGCACCCGGACCCCATTACGGCGATGGGTCCGGCGTGCGCGGCGATATAATTGGTGACACCCAACATCACGGCAGCAACGATAAGGCCGTCTACGCTTACTCCCGCGAGGAACTGGATTACTGGCAATCTGAACTTTCCCGCCCGCTGGCCTCCGGCGGCTTTGGCGAAAATCTCACCACGCAGGGCATCGATCTGTCTGCTCTGCTCATCAATCAGCGCGTGTGCATTGGCACCGCCGTGCTTGAGGTATCCGTGCCCCGCCAACCGTGTGCCACCTTCGCCGGCTGGCTAGGGGAGCGCGGCTGGCTCAAGCGCTGGACCGCGCGTGGCGACTGCGGCACCTACCTGCGCATCATTTCCCCCGGCCGCATTCGCCCCGGCGACGCCATTGAGCTGGATACCCCACCCAGCCACGGCATCACCATGCGCATGGCCTTTGCCGCCAAGATGGGCGACCGCGCCCTTGCCAGGCGCGTTATCGATGCTGGCTGCCTGCCCACCCACCAACAGAACTCGCTTCGCACCTAGTTACACAAGCGCTCTTAGCCCGCTATGTCGAGCTCATCAATGTCCCGTTGTCGCACCCGCACTCGATGAGCCCAAACATCCAATAGGGGAATGGGACCGTTAATCAGCACATCCGTGCGCAGCGGATGTCGACGCATACTCTACTTCCGGAACCACAGGCGGTGTCAGCGCCTTTAGCTTACCGGCGAGGCCAGCACGCTCTTCTTGCCCGGAGTGTGCGCAAAACAAAAGCACGCCAGCGCTAAGCGCTGGCGTGCTCTTCATGCTGAGTGCGAAGGAGGGGCAGTGGCTGTGTTACTTGCCCGCTTCAAAGCTCAGATGGTGCCCCTTCGCCTTAGGGAAGCGGCCGTGCACGAAGAAGTAGTAGATAGCGGCGATGACCACGAGACCCGCGAGAATGAGATACATCGTGTCAAAGCCCGTTGCCCCGACAATGGGGCCCAGGCCGAACGGGGCCAGGCCAATGCCGAGGTCCATGAGCAGGAACATGGTGGAGATACCGGCGCCCAACTGCGCGGCAGACACCGAGCGCACGGAGATGGCTTGGCAGGCGGGGCTGAGGGTGCCGAAACCCAAGCCGGTGCAGGCGCCCGCGACTACCAGCATGACGTCATTGGTGGGGAAGCCCATGATCAGCAGGGCCACGACAAAGGCGGCCAAGCCGAGGTACATTACGGCATTATCACCCTTATGGTCCTGGATACGGCCCAAGAAGAAGCGCATGATGAGCATCGTGACCGCATAGCCGATAAAGAAGAGCCCTGCGCCGGTGGCCAGGTCTTCCTTGCGGGCGTAGGCGTTGAGGTAGGTCACCACGCCGGAGTAGGCGATGCCGACTAGGAGCATGAATAGACCGATAGGAACCACATTGGGATGCACGGCATTGCGCAGACTAAAGGCCGGCTTTTCGGAGGAAACCTCGGCCGGATAGCGCAGCACCAAGGCCAGGATCAGGGAAACAATATTTGCACCAAGGGCGACAGCAAAAAGCGTGGTGTAGCCGATGTTGTTAGCCAATAACAGGCCGATAGCTGGACCAAACGCGGTTGCCAGGGTAGTGCCCAGGGCGAAGTATCCGGTGCCTTCCGCACGGCGTTCGTGTGGGATAACGGACTGCGCCACCGCCATAAGTGCGGTGGAGGTCAAGGCATAGGCCGCGCCGTGCACCATTCGCACGATAATCAAGACCGCAACATTATGCGCAAAAAAGTACGCCACAGCTACAAGTGTGACGAAGGCCAGGGAAGCCAAGGCCGCCTTCTTGTGGCCCACGCGGTCCACGATCCAGCCGGAGAACACGCGCATGCACGTCGCGCCCAGAACAAAGGCACTGGAGGCGAAACCGCCCACGGTATCCGATGCCCCGAAACTCTCTACCGCGTAGAGGGCCATGGTGGTTACGAACAGGTAAAAGACCAAGAACTGACAAAAATTAGCCACCCACGCGAGGACAAACGTAGGCGTAATCAGCGGCGGCTTAGCCGCTGCAGATTCTGTAGGCGTCATATACTCACTCCAAATAACAAAAAGAAAATTCCTTCTCCACGCGCTGGCCATAAGGCCGCGCATCGCAGACGAAGGAAATAGAAATTGAATTATACGGAGAGGCACTATACGCCCCGCAGGCTACAAAGGTTAATTGAAAAGCTTTCCAGGCCCTTATCGAAGCCGCCCGTACACGGGCGGCTACCGGCAACCGCTACACCTTGAACTGGAAAAATGCTACGCACTGTGTAGGTAGCGTTGACTTATTCACGCTTAAGAAAAGTTCTTGAATCCTAGGCGCCGGCATAAGGATCACGGATACCCAAGTACTGCACCGAGGTATATTCCTCAATACCTTCGGCGCCGCCTTCGCGTCCTAAACCAGAGTGCTTGACTCCACCGAATGGGGCAGCGGCATTGGAGATGACACCGGCATTGAATCCCATCAAACCAAACTCGAGGCCGTCGGCAACGCGCCAGAGGCGATCGGAATCCTCTGTATATACATAGGAGGCAAGTCCGTACTCCGTATCGTTCGCAATCTCTAGCGCTTCCGATTCATCCTTGAAGGTAAGGATGGGCGCGACCGGTCCAAAAATTTCTTCCTGAGCCACGCGAGTTTCACGTGAAACATTGCTCAGGATAGTGGGCGCATAGAAGTGGCCCGCGCCCTCGCCGCGGGTGCCACCGGTGACAACGGTCGCACCCTTGTCCACCGCATCCTCAACCAGGGAGGCGACATTGTCGAGCGCCTTAGCCTCAATCAGCGGACCACACGTCACGCCTTCGTCCATGCCATTGCCGACGACGAGCTTCTCAAACTCTGCTGCCAGCTTCTGCGTAAACTCTTCCGCCACGGACTCGTGCACCACGAAGCGGTTGGCCGCGGTGCAAGCCTCGCCAATATTGCGCATCTTCGCGCCCATGGCTCCCGCAACCGCTTGGTCGATATCCGCATCCTCGAAAACAATGAACGGTGCATTACCGCCTAGCTCCATAGAGGTGCGCAAGACATTATCCGCGGCACCCTTGAGAAGGGTTTTGCCCACTGGGGTAGAACCGGTGAAGGAGAGCTTGCGCAAGCGGGCGTCGGCAAGCAAGGGCTCCGAAATCGCCGAAGCGGAGCTGCCGGAGACAACATTGAGCACACCCTGTGGCAGGCCGGCATCGAGCATGGTTTGCGCGAAGTACTGCGCGGTGAGCGGCGTCAGCTTGGCCGGCTTCAGGACCATGGTGCAGCCCGCTGCAACGGCTGGGGCAACCTTTCGGGTGGCCATGGCGAGGGGGAAGTTCCACGGAGTAATCAACAGGCACGGACCCACGGGCTTGCGGCGGGTAACCATGCGCAAGGTGCCTTCTGGGACAGGGGAGTAGCGGCCATAATCGCGCGTGGCTTCCTCACTAAACCACCGCAAATATTCCGCACCATAGGTGACCTCACCTTGGGACTCAGCAAAAGGCTTTCCCATTTCAAGGGTCATTAGGGTGGCGAATTCATCGGCGCGCTCGTGTAACAACTCAAAGGCGCGGCGGAGAATATCGGCGCGCTCGCGCGGGGTGGTGCGCGCCCACTCCTCTTGTACCGCACAGGCAGCATCGAGGGCAGCCACCGCATCATCAGAATTCGCCGACGACTGCGTGGCGATGGTCGCGCCCGTCGCCGGATTTTCTACGTCAAAGGTCTCGCCGGAAGACGCGTCGCGCCACTGTCCGCCAATCAATAGCTGGGTGGGGACCTTCGCTAGTAGTTCCTTCTGATCGATGCTCATATTCATCACCTTTCTCCATTGCGTGAATGCACCCCACAGTACCGCGATTCGTTAGCTGGGTTTATTGGTCCGGCGCAAGCACAAGCGCTTAGGGGGAGAGGGTGAATATTTTTATCGATTACCTTACAGGCTATAGAAATGTAGGTTAGTATGACCGCTATGAAGAAGATGACTACTGCTTGGTGGTGGCGCGCGTAACCCGCGGGCCTTATTCCACCTCCCATTTTTAGGCTCGCATTCTGCGGGCCTTTTGGCGTTTTAGTGCCTCTGCTCGCGGAAACCCATTATCCGTTTCCCCGTTCCCCACACCCATCGAAAGGGCACTGCAATGCCATACACCGCCACTCGCGATATCTCCTACAGCAGCGATGCGGCCGCAATCTTTGACGCCCTCGCACAACCGCACAACTCCCTACTTCTGGAAAGCTCGGACATTGAGACCAAGAAGAATCTCAATTGCCTTGCCGTACTCAAGGCGGCCCTGAAAGTAACGTGCCACGGCCAGAGGGTCGAGGTACGCGCTCTCACGGAAGCGGGGGAGTCGCTCCTTCCTTCCCTGGAGGAGCGGTTCCACCATCGCTTAGTTTCACGTGAAACTACCGTGGCAGTTTTCGAGTTCTCGCATTCCACACTTCCAGACGAGCGGGAACGGCTTCTTGCCGAATCCACCGCTGATATTTTGCGGTTCCTGCAATTAGAAGCCAACTATTCCTCTCCCTTATTGCCGTTCCTTGGGGGTGGATTCGCTTATGACTACCTCGCTACTTTTGAGGAACTGCCCGAGGTCAAGCCCGAGGCCAACACCTACCCGGACTATGAATTCTTGGTAGCCCAAACCGTCCTGGCGGTAGACCACCTGCAAGGGACTGCACGCTTAGAAGGCTGGGACATCGACGACAAGCGTCTGCGGGAAGAGTTGGACTCTCTTGGCTCATTGCCGGCGGCTGCTCGTCCCGCGGCGCCCCAAACGGAAAAGATCCGGGCGGTGGCGGATGTGGATGATGCGGGGTTTCGGGCGGGCGTCGACAAGCTTAAAGGCAATATTCACGCCGGTGATATCTACCAAGTAGTGCCCGCGCGCGCCTTCACCGTGGAATGCCCCAGCGCCCTGGCTGCCTACCGGGCGCTGCGCGAGACCAACCCCTCGCCTTATATGTTCTACGTCCGCGGTGCCGACTATGAGCTCTTTGGCGCCTCGCCAGAATCAAACCTCAAATTCACGCCAGAAGATAGGCAGGTCCAGCTCTATCCCATCGCGGGAACCCGACCACGCGGGCTCAACCCGGATGGCAGCATCAACCATGAACTAGATATCCGCAACGAGCTGGACATGCATACAGACCAGAAGGAGATTGCGGAGCACACGATGCTGGTGGACCTAGCGCGCAATGACCTCGCACGCGTCGCCGTGCCCCGCAGCCGGCAAGTGGCAGAACTCCTGCACGTTGACCGCTACTCACGGGTCATGCACCTAGTCTCCCGCGTCACGGCGACGCTCCACCCGGACTTCGATGCGCTCGATGCCTACCGTGCGTGCATGAACATGGGAACGCTTACGGGAGCGCCCAAACTTCGCGCCACCGAACTGATACGCCGCACGGAAGGAAAGCGCCGCGGCTCCTATGGCGGGGCGGTGGGATACCTGCGCGGCGATGGAGCCATGGATAACTGCATCGTCATCCGCTCGGCCTACGTCCAGGACGGCACCGCAGTGGTGCAGGCCGGCGCCGGCGTGGTCAAGGATTCAGTGCCGCAAGCCGAGGCCGATGAAACGGTGCATAAGGCCTACGCCGTCCTCCATGCCATCGCCATGGCACACGGAGCCGAATTGGAGGTACAGCGATGAGCTCGCCGCATATTGTCCTTCTGGATAACCACGATTCTTTTGTCTACAACCTCGTCGATGCCCTCGCTGGGTTCGATACCACCGTTTTTCGAAATACCGTAGCGGTGCACGACGTGCTGCGCGCGCAGCCCGACATTATTGTGCTTTCCCCGGGCCCCGGCCATCCACGGGACGCCGGCTGCATGATGGAGCTTATCGACGCCACCCTAGGCACCATCCCGATCCTCGGCGTGTGCCTCGGCTTCCAAGCGCTACTCGAGCACCACGGCGGCGCGGTCGAACCGTGCGGGCCCGTACATGGGAAATCCGTGCCGATGACTCTTACCGAGGCCGGGGTTAAGCACCCCGTCTTTCAGGGCCTTGCCACTGATACCGAGCCGGACCAACCGGATCACCTTGGTACGCAAGTTCCGGTGGCGCGCTATCACTCGCTTGGATGCGCGGACCTCCCTCAGGGGATGCGTTGTCTCGCGCGTACGTCCACGGACATCGGAGAGGTAGCCATGGCGGCCGAGACGAATGACGGTAGGGCCCTCGGAGTCCAGTTCCACCCCGAGTCCATCCTCACGCCCCGCGGCCCGCTCATGCTCGAGCGTTGCATTAATCAACTATTTACGCACACCACTATGGATACGGAGAACTAAAAATGAACCAACACCCCCTGCGTACCTTGCAAGCCTTCCTGAATAACCCTCAGCCCACCATCGAAGAAGCCATGGAGGTATTTACCCCCTTGGCCGTGGGCGACTACGACGATATTCATATCGCGGCGCTGCTTACCCATATCCGTACCCGCGGCGAGACCTTCGCAGATATTGCCGGCGCGGCCAAAGCATTTTTGAAGGTGGGCTATCCATTCCCCATCACCGGAGAAGGACTCATGGATTCGGCCGGAACTGGTGGCGATGGCACGAATACCATCAATATCACTACCGGCGCTTCCCTCGTTGCCGCCGCCGGGGGAGTGAAGATGATCAAGCATGGCAACCGCTCGGTCTCTTCCAAGTCCGGATCGGCCGATGTTCTCGAAGCACTGAATATCCCACTGGACCTGGACGCCGCCCGAGCAGTGCGCCAATTTAAAGCTTCCAACTTCACGTTCCTATTCGCCCCGGCCTACAACCCAGCCGTCGCCCACGTACAACCGGTGCGCAAGGCGCTAGGCATCCCCACCATCTTCAATACGCTGGGACCGCTCCTGTCCCCAGGACGCCCCTCTCTCCAAATCATGGGCATCGCCAACCCAGCCCAAGGCCAACTCATCGCGGAAGTCTTCCGGGAGCTCGGCCGGGAACGCGCCTTGGTCGTCCATGGTGCTGGCACGGATGAGATCGCTACCCACGGTACGACGCAGGCCTGGGAGCTCAACAACGGCGAGATTGTCTCTTATGAGCTCACCCCAGAAGACCTCGGCATCAAGCGCCACGAACTAGCGGACCTAGCCGGCGGCGACGGCGCCGCCAATGCCCAAGCCCTCCGTGCGGTTTTTGCCGGCCGTGGCGAGCCCGCCCATTGTGACGCCATTGCCGGCACCGCCGGCGCCATGTTTTACCTCAACGGGACCACGGAGACTATCGCGGCGGGAGTCACTCACGCGAAGGAACTGATTAGCAGCGGCACTGTTGAAGATTGGCTCGCGCTCCACGAGAACACCAACTATGCCGTAGGGGAGGAGAGTTGATGTCCGGGAATGCATTACCTACAGTGCTCGAGGAGATCGTCGCCCAGCGCCGCACTCACCTGCCCGCACTCCGGGAGCGGCTATCCCACGTGGACTTAGCTAGCGTGCCACGCTCGGAGCGTTCGCTTGCCGACGCCCTCCGTGGCACCAACCGCTTCATCATGGAGTGCAAGTCCGCCTCGCCGTCCCTCGGCATGATCCGTGAAGACTATCGGCCCGGTGATATCGCCCGGATCTACTCCCGTTACGCCTCCGCCATCTCGGTGTTATGCGAGCCCAATCGGTTTGGCGGCGACTACGACCACTTGCAGACCGTCGCGCTATCCACCCATGTACCGGTGCTGTGCAAAGACTTCATTGTCGATCCCATCCAGGTCTATGCCGCGCGTTATTACGGCGCCGATGCCATCTTGCTCATGATGTCTATCGTGGACGATGACACCTACGGTGAGCTCAAGGCACTGGCGGACGAACTCGGCCTAGACGTCTTGACTGAAGCCATCACCGAGGACGAAGTGGATCGCGCGGTGAATTTCGGCGTCGATATCATCGGCATCAACAACCGCAACCTCCACGATCTCAGCATCGATCTAGGGCGCACTGAACGCCTAGCCCGCCATGTTCCAGACGGAAAGGCGATAGTTTCCGAATCTGGAATCTGCGATAATGCCACCGTCCGCCGGTTAGGGGCCCACGCACATGCTTTCCTTGTAGGCTCCCAGCTCACCTCCCAGGAGGACATCGATCGGGCGGCGCGCGACCTCGTCTATGGTGCCAACAAAGTATGCGGCCTTACCACCGCCTCCTCCGCACAATCAGCGCGCGCTGCTGGAGCCCGTTACGGGGGACTCATCTTCGCGCCGGATTCACCTCGCAGTGTTTCACGTGAAACCGCACAAAGCATCATTTCCGCGGAACCAGAGCTGGAGTACGTAGCCGTGACGCGCTCTACGGATGTGGAAATGCTGCGGAGCATAGCCCAGATCCCCGGCCTCAAAGTTCTCCAGCTTCACGCCCCATTCCAAGGGAGTAGGGAAGCAGAGCTGCAATTCCTTCACGATGTTCGGGGCGTCGCTGACGGCCTTAACCTTTGGCGAGCCATCGACATGAATAACTCTGAATTCGCTGCCTTAACGCCGGACCTAGTACCAGAAGTAGAGGCCCTCGTCCTCGACTCCGGCAGTGGAGGGACGGGAACCACTTTTGAATGGCGGACGATCCCCGATGAAGTGAAGGAGAAATCCCTCCTCGCCGGAGGGCTCCGGCTTGACAACCTCGAAGAGGCACTGTCAATCGGCACGGCGGGACTCGACCTCAATTCAGGTCTGGAATATGCACCTGGGCGCAAGGACTCCTCACTGATCGCCCAAGCCTTTAGCACCATCCGGAACTACACACACCCATAGAAAGAAGAGAACGATGACAGTTTCACGTGAAACGCTCCTTCCGGCATACTTTGGCGAATTCGGCGGACAGTTCGTCCCCGAATCCCTCATCCCGGCGCTCGACCAACTTGAGGAGGCCTTTGTCGACGCACAAAACGACCCAGCCTTTCGCAAAGAGCTAAGCGCGCTATTGCGTGACTATCTCGGCCGTCCCACACCAATTACAGAGGCGAAGAACCTCGGGGGTAAAGCGCGCATTTTCCTCAAGCGTGAGGACCTCGTACACGGTGGGGCACACAAGACGAACCAGGTCCTTGGTCAGGCACTGCTAGCAAAGCGGATGGGGAAGACACGCATTATTGCGGAGACCGGAGCGGGCCAGCACGGCACCGCTACTGCACTTGCGTGCGCATTGCTGGATCTCGAGTGTGTGATCTACATGGGTGCGAAAGATGTGGCCCGACAGCAGCCAAACGTATTCCGTATGGAGCTGATGGGAGCGAAGGTCGTCGCCGTCGACACCGGATCCGGAACTCTTAAGGACGCGGTGAATGAAGCCCTCCGTGATTGGACCGCCACTTTCCATGAATCCCACTATCTCCTCGGTACCGCGGCCGGACCTCATCCATTCCCAACCATCGTCCGAGAGTTCCACAAGGTCATCTCCGAAGAGGCTAAAGCGCAAATGCTTGAGCGCACCGGTGGGCTACCGGATGTAGTCGTAGCGTGTGTCGGAGGCGGCTCCAATGCAATCGGCATGTTCGCAGACTTCATTGAGGAAGAGGAAGTGGAACTCGTCGGCGCCGAACCTGGCGGCGAAGGTCTAGACTCCGGCAAGCACGGTGCCACCATCAACAACGGTACGGTTGGCATCCTCCACGGCGCGCGCAGCTACCTCATGCGCAACGCGGACGGCCAAGTGGAAGAATCCTATTCTATTTCCGCCGGACTCGACTACCCAGGTGTAGGACCACAGCACGCGCACTTACACGCCAGTGGCCGCGCGCAATATGTCGGCATTACTGACGTCGAAGCACTCGAAGCATTCCAGCTTCTTTCCACTAAGGAAGGCATCATTCCCGCTCTCGAATCCTCTCACGCGTTGGCCTACGCCTTGAAGCGGAAGGATGAGGACATCAACATCTTGGTCTCCCTTTCCGGCCGCGGCGATAAGGATATCGACCACGTTCGCCACACCCTTGAGAACCACCCAGAATTTAAGCTCCAGGAGAAGAACTAATGAGCACCCGATACGAAGACCTATTCCGCTCACTACGCAACAGGGGAGAGGGTGCTTTCGTCCCATTCCTCATGTTGGGCGATCCCACGCCAGAGCACACGCTGGCCATCGTGCGAACCGTCGTCGCGGCCGGAGCCGATGCATTGGAGCTCGGCGTTCCATTTTCTGACCCAGTGGCCGACGGCCCCACCATTCAGGCCTCCCACCTTCGCGCGATCGATGGCGGCGCCACCGTAGATTCCGCCTTGGAACAGGTGCGAACAATACGCGCGGAATTTCCCGAGCTTCCCATCGGCATGCTCATCTACGGCAATGTGGCGTTCACTCGCGGTTTCGACCGGTTCTACGCCGAGTTTGCAGAAGCGGGTGCGGACAGCATCTTGCTTCCCGACGTCCCTGTGCGCGAAGGCGCTCCATTTATCACCGCAGCAGAGAAAGCCGGTATTGACCCAATCTTTATCGCCCCGGCCCGCGCGACTGCGCACACCCTCGAGGGCGTCGCTCAAAGCTCACGCGGCTACATCTACGCAGTATCGAGAGATGGAGTTACCGGTGCCGAAAAGCAATCAGAAACAATTGGCCTCGAAGAAGTCGTCGCTAACATCAAGAAGTTTGACGGACCTCCGGTACTGCTCGGATTCGGCATTTCCGAGCCTGAACACGTGCGCGATGCCGTAGCCGCTGGGGCAGCGGGCGCCATTACTGGCTCCGCAATCACCAAGATTATCGATCGCCACGTTTCACGTGAAACAGACGCGGAAGGCAGGCCAGTGGAAGGAACTCCAGGCCGCATTTCCGACGAGAGAGCATTGCATAAGGAACTCGCCGAGTATGTAACTCGCATGAAGGCAGCGACTCAAGAGTAGTCCTGAAGACGCGAAGAACCCTCCTCAGCTCTCGGCAGCTGAGGAGGGTTCCCTATAAAAAGCCTCTACGCGGTTGCTTCTGCAGATTCCTCTTCGGTGTGGTCCTTCTTGGAGCCCGCGAACTTATCCACGATCATCGCGATAGCGCCGTCGCCAGTAACGTTGGCAGCCGTGCCGACCGAGTCAATGGCGATGTAGGCCGCGATCATCAGCGCCACCATGCCATCGTCAAAGCCCATCATATCCGCCAGTAGTCCAGCTGCGACCATAACCGCGCCGCCAGGCACACCTGGTGCCGCAATCATCATGATTCCCAACAGGAAGATGAAACCAAGGCCGGTGCTCGTACTAATATCCAGGTTCGCCATGTACACAATCGCAAAGGCATAGAGCGTCAGCTTAATCATGGAACCAGAGAGGTGAATGGTCGCACACAGTGGGATAACGAAGCTTGCCACCGGCTTCGAAATGCCATTCTTCAAGGTGGACTCCATAGACACCGGGATGGTGGCGGCAGAAGAAGAGGTTCCCAGTGCGGTGAAATATGCCGGCACCATATTGCGCAATGCCTTGAAAGGATTCTTACCGGTGATGGCACCAGCGATGATGTACTGGAGCACCAGGTAAACCAGAGTCATGACAACCGCCAGGATCAGGACCTTCGCGAAGGCCGAGAGTACTGAGCCCAAATTGCCATTCATGCCCAAGCCCAAGAACATGCCGAAGATATAGAAGGGCAGAATTGGCACTACAAAGCCCCAAATGACCTTGACTACTACGCTCTCCAATTCCTTTGTGACCGCATACAAGGTATCGGACTTCACTGTAGTCATCGCTACACCGATGCAGAATGACAACAAGAGAGCCGTCATAACCTCAAAAGGCGGCGCCATTTCCACCTCGAAGTACGGAGTGAGTGCCCCCTCATCAATATCGGAGACATTTGTAATCAGATCCTGACCACTGAGCATGGTGGGGTAGAGCCAGTGCGCAAGTACGTAGGCAAGAAGACCCGCAACAATCGTTGAGCCGTAGGCAATGCCTGCAGTAATACCCAACCATTTTCCGGCCCCTCGTCCCAGACCAGCAATCGACGGGGCGATAAGCGCGAAGATGAGGACCGGAATAAAGAAATTGAGGAAGTTACTAAAGAGTCCATTGAAGGTGGCGAATACGCGGCCAAACCATTCTGGCGCGAATTGGCTCACCACCACGCCAAGGATGATGGCGACGATGATGCGGAACAACAGAGATTCCGAGAGTTTCTTGAAATTCATGTACTTACAATCAAATCGGGTGTTTCGCCCCTTGGTAAAAGTTCCAGAGTGAAACAGCGCGGTACAGAGGCAACGGCCGCTTCAATATCTATCGATCGACCTTAAAGGCATACTACCCGACTGGAGGCATAGTCAGAACACTCACCCCAGCGACGATTTTCATCTTGGCGCTACAAGGTTAAACTAAGTACATGATCGCTGTGGGAATCATCTTTTTAATCCTCGCCGTCTTCCTCATCATCGTGGGAGCCTTGGCCTCAACCAAGCGCCTACCTGGAAATAGCTATATCGGCTTGCGCCTGCAGGAGATTCGCAAATCCCGCGAAGCATGGGACAATGCCCATCGCATTGCCGGGCCATTCTGGATGCTGAGTGGCGTCTGCTTAGTCTTCGGCGGCATCGTCGCGCTCCGCGCTGAGGGCTGGATGTGGCTCATCCCGGTTCTTACTTTTGTGGCCGCTGTACTAGCCCTCTCCATCGGTTCCAACCTCGGCTCACGTGCCGCGTTCCTCTACGAACAAGCACACGCAGACGAGGACGGTTGCGGAGACTCCTGTAATTGTGGTTCCGACGGTTGCGGTGGGGAAGAGGCCGCCGCAGCACCCGCCCCTCAGGTTGATGTCGACGCGCTCCGTCACGCCGCTCGCGAATCCGATAGGTGACCAAGCACTGCTGCGCAATCTTCCCCTTCTGGAAAAGAATCACATTTCATCCAGAAGGGGAATTTTTGTAGCCATCGTATTCGTGCCAAACTATCGCCGAGCACTTTTCAGAAGTCACAGTGACGTTATTAATCCGGATAGTTGCTTACCTATTTTTAGTAACTGTCGATATTTTAATCCGAGTCACTGTCTGGAATTAATCACTTCCTGGAATTAACCTATACTTGACTTACTCTATAGTTGAGTTACTGCACTAGCGCGATTCCTGCGAGAGAGGATAGAGGTTACGTAAAGCTGCCATGGAACCCTGGCAGGCAAGAGCACAACCAACCCCCTAAAGGGCAGAATATAGTCCATGAAGAAAAGTACCGCCATAGCGGCCATCGCCGCTTCAACTTTTGTTATCGGCGCTTACGCTGAGCAAGACCATAAGGTAACGACGTCCGTAGCAGAAGCACACGAACAGCAATCTGCACAGAGCATCGTAGATGATTTAGGCTTCGAGTCTGGCACCTATGAACTTGTCACTACTTCCGAGGGCTCTCCGGAGACTTGGGAAGGACTCCTAGCTAACTAACTACAGTGTTTCACGTGAAACTTTGATTTCAACCGAGCGAACGGGAACGGCACAACACGCAAGACCGACAGGCTAGAGTAGAAGCATGATCAAGTGCTCCCGTCGAATGTTCTTGCTTGGGTCCGCCACCACATTTGCAGGCGCCTACGCCGCGGCCTGTGGCTCCTCTCCGTCCGCAGAAGTTGCGGCTACCGAGATTCCGATTGGCTCCGCGAAGATTGTCGATGGCGTGATCTTCACTCAGCCCAAGGAAGGCGAGTTTAAGGCCTATTCTCAAACCTGCCCCCACCAACACAATCCAATCACCGAGATCGATGGCATGACGGCCACCTGCACGGCACACAACACCTCCTACAATCTCAGCGATGGAAGCGTGATCTCCGGTCCGGGGCGCGATCCATTGGAGGAATACGAAGTTAAGCAAGACGGCTCTAACGTCACCACGGCCTAAGTTGCATTTCCCGTGTGGTTTCACGTGAAACCACACGGGTTGTGTTTTCTTGGCCCGAGTATCTGCAGCATGTGAAGACGAATCGGGTTTAAACTCTTAGCATGCTGCAGCGTTTGAAAAAGCCCGACCCGCTTATTGTCCTCATTATCCTGGCGGTCATCATTGCGATAATCGCACCAGCCCGCGGGAACTTTGCCGACATTGTCGGCCAATTAACAAACGTGGCCATCGCGCTACTCTTCTTCTTGTATGGCGCGAGGCTTTCCACTCAAGAAGCCCTCAACGGGCTCAAGCACTGGCGGCTACACCTCACAATTCTCGCTTTCACCTTTGTGGTTTACCCGCTTATAGGCATAGCTCTGCGCCCACTCACCGCTGTCATATCGCACGACATGTACCTGGGCATCTTATTCCTCACGCTGGTTCCATCCACGGTGCAGTCGTCGGTTGCCTTCACCTCAATCGCGAAGGGAAACGTGGCGGGCGCAATCGTATCGGCTTCTGCCTCAAACTTAGTGGGAGTGATCATCACTCCATTGCTCGTCATGTTCCTCATGGGAACTGGGGGAGGAGTTCACATCGATACGTCAGTATTCGGCGAAATCGCCCTTCTATTGTTAGCGCCATTTGTTTTAGGTCAGCTTACTCGGCGCTGGGTAGGCAAGGTTGCACAAAGCAAGGCCACTAAAGTCGTGGACCGCGGCTCAATCGCGATGGTGGTGTATTCCGCTTTTTCTAAGGGTGTGGTGGACGGAATTTGGTCCTCTATTTCTCTGTGGGACCTGGCGTTCCTGGTCGTCTTCGCCGCAATCTTCGTTGCCTTCATGCTGTGGCTCACCAGAAAGGCGAGCCAAAAGATGGGATTCAACCGCGCCGATACCATCGCAATCGAGTTTTGCGGATCGAAAAAGTCATTGGCCACGGGGCTACCCATGGCCTCGGTCATCTTTGCTTCTGGTGGTGCGTCTCTTGGTCTACTGATCCTCCCGTTGATGATTTACCACCAGGTTCAGTTGATGATGTGTTCGTGGCTAGCGGCCCGTTACGCGCAGCACCCCGGCACGTAACTACACTTAAGTGCCATGACGAATTACCTGTACGTACGAACCGAACTGAATGTGCCCGGCGTCGGCTCAGCAATTCACATGGCGGAAATGGAAGAGCGCGACGCAAGCAGCTGCCGCATGGTGCGCATGATTGCGCTTGATCCCTCGGATGCCATCGTCGGGGTAGCAACACCGAGTAGTTCCACGGGAAACGTAGATCAGCCGCAAGAGGTTGTCCCTCACCCGGATACCTATGATGATTTTCCGGACATCAGCGCGCAGTACGTGGACCAGTCTCGGTTCGACGCCCTGTGGTCCGAAGCCACCGCCAAGTTCGGCCTATAAGAATCACAAGGGCTACAAGACTACGTTGACGAGGAGCATATAGAAGGCGGTTCCACCGAAGATGGACAGCGAAGACTCCCGCTTCCACAGATGCAGCAGGAAAGTAACCACCACGCCAAGGAGAGCCGCCCGGATGCCACCGGGGGCGCTGGACTGCCCGTGGACGGTATACACCACCAAGATGGTCATCACTCCGACAGGCATCATCATGCCGAGCAAGGAAAAGAACTGACTATCCTTCATCCATTTCACAAAGGAGAAAGGAAGTTGGCGTAGTACAACGGTAACGAGGCCGACGGGAACTAGGACGGCCGCGATGGAAGCAAGGGTGATTCCAGCGGGCATTAGTACTCCTCACGGAATCTCTTAACGTCGCCTCGTCTACGCAAGGTAAAAGCCGCATCGACGCGTGGGGATAGGTACCGAATAATGAGCAGGATGAAGTAGGCGCTCAGGGCCACCATGAGGAGTTGTCCAGGGGCGAAGGCGGCCGCGAGGATCCCCACCATCGCCGCGCTTAGGGGTAAAGAAAGGTCCTGGTTATTGCGGAAGGAATCCATAGCCAGCACGACGAACAGCGCCACTAGGGCGAATTCCATGCCCTGCACGGTAGAGGGAATGACCTGGCCGGCGAGAGCACCGACAATGCCACCGCCTACCCACAGGGCCTGACAAAAAATTTGGATGGTGAGGATCCGGGCCCCGGTCGGACGGTCATCGGTGGGGAGGGAGGAGACGATGGCATAGGTTTCGTCGGTAAGCGCGTAGGTGGAATAAGCCCTGCCTAGGCGCGAGCGAATGCGGTGGCGGGGAAAGGTGAGGCCATAGAAAATATGGCGGAAGTTCACCATGAAACCGGTGACTAGAGAAGCCACGGCTGTGGCGCCGCCGGTGACCATGGAAATGGCGAGGAACTCCATCGAGCCGGCGTAAATGACGATGGAGAAAATAGGCGTCCACCACCAACTGAAGCCAGATTGGACCATGAGCAGGCCGAAGGCTAGGCCAAGGGGAATGAGGCCGATGGCGGCGGCCCAGGTATCCCGCAAGCCTTGTGCAATATCCTCACGCATGCGGGCTAGTGTAGCCCACTGCCTGCAGCTCGATAGGAATTAATTGTCTTCCACGTTGACAGGATAGGTGGAGTACAACGGCAACGGCATGGGTTGGCGCTTCATAACATCGGACCAGAGGTCGGCCGGGCCCGGCGTAATAACGTCTTGGGCCAGGGCAGGGGAGACGAACCATTCGCCGGCCTCGATTTCCTCTTCTAGCTGGCCCGGGCCCCACTCGGCGTAGCCGGCAAACATGCGCATACCCGAGACCAAGGGCTCTATCTCTTCCGGCTCCGCGCGCAGATCCACATGCGCGAGGCGCGGGGCGAGGCGGGTGAGTCGGTCGTGCTTGTCCGGATCGACGCCCTGGTTGGTCTGCGCGAGCCCTACGACGGATTGCTGATTGAGCGGGCCGCCGATGTACAGCGCCTGCGGCTTGGCCACAACGGGAAGCCATTCTGGCAGCACATTGAAAATCGCCACCTCGGAGCGCTTGGTCAGATCCACGCCGAAGGTCATCATGTCATTGTGCTCAATGACGAGAATGACGGAACGGGCGAATTCCGGCGAAAGCATGCCCGGAGCGGCGATGAGCAGCTGGCCGGGGGCGGGGTCATTGCGCTCGAGGGCGTTGAATAATCTATCGGCAAACATCACTGTTTAGAATCCCACCACTCGCGCAACTTCGCAATCGCGTCCTCGCGCTCGAGGGGTCCATGCTCGAGGCGCAGCTCCTTGAGATAGGACCACGCCTGGCCCACCTCAGGGCCGGGCTGGAGTCCTAAGATCTCCATGATCTCGTTGCCGTCGAGGTCTGGACGCACGCGCGCCAGGTCCTCCTTGCGGCCGATCTCTTCGATGCGCTCTTCCAGCTGATCGTAGGTGCGCTGGAGGCGACGGGCCTTCTTGGCATTGCGGGTGGTGCAATCGGCGCGCACCAGCTTGTGCAATCGGGGAAGGAGATCGCCGGCGTCGGTGACATAGCGGCGCACGGCGGAATCAGTCCACTGATTTTCCCCAAACCCATGGAAGCGCATGTGCAAATAAACCAACTGGCCGATGGACTCCGTGGTGGCCTTGGGGTATTTCAACTTCCGCAGGCGCTTGCGGGCGAGCTTGGCGCCCACCACCTCGTGGTGGTGGAAGGAGACCTTGCCATCGGTGTTATCAAAGGTATCCGGCTTGCCAATATCGTGCAGCAGCGCCGCCCAGCGCAGGACAAGATCAGGACCATCCTCCTCTTGATCCATGGCCTGGCTCAGCACCTTGAGCGAGTGCGCATAGACGTCCTTGTGCTGCGCGTGTTCGTCCGCGGTCATGCGTAGCGCGGGGATCTCGGGGAAGATATAGTCCGCAATTCCCGTAGATACCAATAGATCGATGCCATCCCACGGGGCCGTGCCGCAGATGAGCTTATCCAGCTCCACCTGCACGCGCTCCACGGTGATGCGCTGGATCTCGCCAGCCATATCCCGCATGGCCTCCACGACGCGATCGGCCACGCGAAATTCTAGCTGAGAGGCAAACCGAGCCGCACGCAGCATGCGGAGCGGATCATCGTGGAAGGAGATCTCCGGCTTATCCGGGGTATCGAGCACCCGGTCAGCTATGTCTTGGAGGCCGTGGAGGGGATCGTGGAACTTAAAGGAGGCGTCGGCAAGCAGCTCAATTGCCATCGCATTGGCCTTGAAGTCGCGCCGGACAAGATCGCCTTCCAAGGTGTCACCGTAAACCACCTCAGGATTGCGGGACTGGCCGTCATAAGAATCGGAGCGGAAGGTAGTGATCTCAATCTGCTGGCCCTTGTAGGCCGCGGAGACGGTACCGAAGTCTATGCCGGTATCCCACACGGTTTCGGCCCACTCATCGAGGATCTCCTTGACCACCTCGGGGCGGGCCGGGGTAGTAAAGTCCAGGTCATTTCCCAAGCGGCCCAAAAGCGCATCGCGCACAGAGCCGCCCACGAGGTAGAGCGAGTAGCCGCGCGCGGCAAATTTCTCCACCAGTCCGCCCAGCAGGCTGCTGAGGGAGGAGACGGTGGATTCCGCGCGGGCAAGAACGCCGATTAGCTGAGTGTCCTGAAAATTCACGGGTGAGAGTCTACTACGATTGGCAGGGATGACTAACCAAGAACAGGGCCCCTCCAAGGGAGGCGGCCGCAACCGCAACCGGTCTCGGCGCAGGCGGCGCCGCCGGCCGGATAATCGCGCGCGCCGCACCACTCAGCAGCGCAAGCCCTACCGCGGTGGCAATGGCCAATCCACGGCCATGGAAACCCGCGATGAAACCTCCGCGGGTGGCCTCGTTGTCTCCGGCTTGGCGGAGTGCGTCGATGCCAATGGCAACGTCGACCTTTCCCGGCTCTATGTGGCGCTCATCGGCCGCCTCGACCGCCGCGGGCGCCTGCTGTGGTCCATGCCCAAGGGCCACGTGGAAAATGGCGAGGCCAAGGAGGTCACCGCTGAACGCGAGGTATGGGAAGAAACCGGCATTTCTGGTGAGGTTTTTGCGGACCTCGGCATGATTGATTACTGGTTCGTCTCTGATGGGGTGCGCATCCATAAGACCGTGCACCACCACTTGCTGCGTTTTGTAGACGGCATTATGAACGATGAGGATCCAGAGGTCACTGAGGTCTCGTGGATCCCCGTCTCTGAACTCATCGAGCACTTGGCCTACGCCGATGAGCGCAAGCTGGCGCGCATCGCGCATGATCTCCTTCCCGATCTCGCACGAAAGGAAGCCGCGGCGGGGAAAGTGACCCCACGGTAATGCGCCAGCGCCTGAAGTCTTGGGCCGCCGTGGGCGGCTGCATGGCGGTAGCGGGGTGGGGCGTGTGCCTGCCGCTACCAGAGGCCGCCGCGCAGATGGACTCGGCCGCCGAAAAGCAGCAGGATATCCAGGCATGGTTGGGCGCGCGCGGGCCGGAGCGGGCCACTCTTGATCTCCTTGCGGCCGAGCCCTTTACCGTGGGCCAGGACCTGAAACTGACCTTCCGGCTGCACAATCCCACCGACGAAACCATGGAGGATCTCCAACTCACGAGCCGCCGCGGCGATGCCGTGCAGGACACCGCGCAGGCCCGCACGCAGCTGGCCACCGGCGAATTCCCGTATTACGGTCCCAGCACCACCACCGCGCCCCTGCAGCCGGGCGAATCCCGGGAGGTCACCTTCCAGGTTCCCACCTCCCTGCACGGGGAGCAGACCCTGGCCATCGAAGAGCCTGGCTCCTATCCGCTGCTCTTTACCCTCACCGGCACCGTAGGCGGCGAGGCGGTCAGCTTTGCGGAGGAGCGCCTGGTAGGCCAGGTGAAGGGGAAGGAGCAGGCGCTTGGCGATGCCCCCTCAGATCCCACACCCCACGATCTCACCGTGATCTATCCCATCAGCGCCGATATCGACTCGATACCAGGCGGCGCTGGGGGAGAGGACCTTATCCTCTCCTCTGATGAGCTGGCCGGTGAGCTGGCGGAGGGCGGCCGGCTCGATCGCTTGGTCAGCACGTACGCCGACCACGACCTGCGCGGGGCAGGCTGCGTAGCCATCGATCCCGCCCTCTTGGATACGGTCAACCGCATGGCGGAGGGCTATAAGGTGGGCTCTGCCCGCCCAGCTCAAGCCGAGCGCCCTAAGCGCCTGCGCGATTCGTGGTTCACTAACGAGGACGATGTGCACCTCGAACCCGGGTCAGGGAAAGAGGATGCCGCCCGCTGGCTCAAGCGCCTGCGCGAGCTCGATTGCTTTATGTCTATGCCGTGGGCGAACGCCAATGCTTCCTCCGTGGCCAAAGCGAATAATCCCTTCCTTACCTACGAAGGACTGCAACGCGGCAATCACACCATCGAGCGAATTCTCGGTGCCAAGCCGGCCACCACCGTGCTCGCCGTCGGCTCCGGCTATGTGGATCAGCAGCTGCCCCTGCCCGCATTGGTGGCGGATAATACTTCGTGGCCCGGCCGCGCCGTGACTTTCGACGCCTCCCTGGGCGCCCTCCTCGCCCAAACCGGCTCCAAACCACAGACGGTGGGCTATTCCAACCCAGAGCTGCGCTACGATTACTCGCTCGATTCCGATCTTTCTCGTGCCATCACCGGCGGCGCCGCACTGAGCTTGGCCGCGAGCGATGACACCGTGGCACGCTTGCCCAATTACTTGGATCCCAGCGCGGCCGAGTACGCACTCGACTCTGCCGAGGCACTCATCGCTTCCGGTAAGTCCCATCCGCGCACCGTCGGCAGCCTGAAGCAGGAAACCGCGAAGCCCGGTTCACTGCCCGGCAGCCCCTTTAGCGATCCCGCCGCCTTTGCCGAATCCGATATCGTCCGCGTGGAGCAGCAGGCCCGCTACACCGACGAGCTGATGAATATCATGGTCGATGATCCCGATATCGCGCTCACTCGCTATGAATTCGTCCTGCCTTTGCGCCGGGATCTGCTCGCCGCCCTCTCGCTGACCAACCGCGATAGCTTGGGAAGCAATGCTGAGGCGCAGCGCCGGTTCACTGACACGATGGACGTGCATTCGGATACGCTGCGGGACCTGCGTTCTTCTGTGGCGCTTATCCCACCGGGCAATGTCTATACCCGCGTATCTGAGTCATCGCCGCTGCTCATCGTGGCAGAAAATGGCCTGCCACTACCGGTGGAGGCCAAGCTGCAATACGATGCCCCCGATGGCGCGCGCCTCAACACACCCAAGAGCGTCCGTATTCCGGCCAAGGGCTCTATTACTGTATCCATGACCGCCGATATGCCTAAGGACGCCGATCGCACGGACATTGGCCTATGGCTTGCTACCCCAGAAAAGCAAACCATCTCCGAGCCCATCAATATCGCTGTGCAAACGCGTGCCGGTATCGTAGGCGTGTATGGCGTCGGCATAGCCGGCGCCCTTGCGCTGGTCTTAGCCACGCTCTTCCGGCTAGGCCGCCATCGGCGCAAAAATCACAAAGGCTTAAAAAGTAAGTTGAAGTTGTATCCTCTATGACTGATAAGACTGGCCGCGAGGCCGAACACGTGGAGAAGTCACCTGCGGGTGTAGTTGACCCGAAGGATGCCGCCGTGCCGGCAGAGCACCCCGCCCCGGCGGGTGCCCGCGGCCGCATCGTCCAGGCCTCTCCTCCCGCTCCGGTACCAGAAAAGCGCCCCACCCCAGCGGTGAAGGACACCACCGTTCCTCCTGAGGAGGATAAGTCCGCGCTCACTGGACGCAACGCGGACAATGAATCATCCAATCAGGATGTCATCCGCGCAACAGGCACGATGGCCATCGCGACGCTGCTGTCCCGCATCACTGGCTTCTTGCGCCAGATGCTCATCGGCGCCACGCTCGGCGCCACGGTGGGAACTGCGTTTAGTAGCGCCAACCAGATCCCCAACCTCGTCACCGAGATCGTTTTGGGTGCGGTGCTGACCTCTCTGGTCGTGCCCGTCCTCGTGCGGGCCGAAAAGGAAGACACGGACCGCGGTGAGACCTTTGTCCGGCGGCTATTTACCCTGGCCTTTTCCATCCTGGGCATAGTTACCATCGCCTCAGTGGTGCTAGCACCCTTCTTAACCAGGATGATGCTGCCGGAAGATTCCAAGGCCAATGCCGTACAGGCAACTTCCTTGGCCTTCTTGCTGCTGCCGCAGATTCTTTTCTACGGCCTCTTCGCCCTCTTCCAGGCCGTCCTTAATACCAAGAATGTCTTTGGTCCGGGCGCCTGGGCGCCGGTGATCAATAACTTCATCTCCATTAGCGTGCTGCTGGCTTATCGCTTCCTGCCAGGCGAGCTCGACCCGCATGAACCCACGCCGGTGGCCGATCCACACGTCATGCTCTTGGGCTTGGGCACCACCACAGCGGTCATGGTGCAGTGCCTCATCCTATTGCCGTATCTCAAGAAGGCCGGAATTAATCTGCGCCCTAAGTGGGGCTTGGATGCCCGCATCAAGCAATTCGGCGGCATGGCTTTGGCCATTATTACTTATGTGGCCATCTCCCAGCTGGGCTACGTGGTCACCTCTCGCGTGGCCGCCTATGCGGATGCCGGCGCCCCGCTGGTCTATCAGAATGCCTGGCTCATGCTGCAGGTGCCTTATGGCGTTATCGGCGTGACGCTCCTGACGGCGATTATGCCGCGCCTGTCCCGCAACGCCGCCGACGGCGATGTAGATGCCGTGGTCCGCGATCTCACCCTGGGCTCCAAGCTGACCTTCATCGCACTTATCCCCATCGTCATCTTCATGACCGGCTTCGGCGTTCCTATCGCCCGCGCCCTCTTCCAATACGGTGCCTACGGCGCCGAGAGCGCCGAGCAGCTCGGCCTGACCATCAGCTTCTCCGCCTTCACACTCATCCCGTATGCCTTGGTGCTGCTGCACCTGCGCGTGTTCTATGCCCGCGAGGAAGCCTGGACGCCTACCTTCATCATCGCCGGCATCACGCTGACCAAGATCGTCCTCACGCTCTTGGCACCATTGATGACATCCAACCCGGACCGCGTGGTGATTCTGCTCGGTACGGCCAATGGCTTTGGCTTCGTCTCCGGTGCCGTCATTGGCGGCTTCCTGCTCAAGCGCAAGCTCGGCAGCCTCGGCGGCAAGGCCGTCACCCAAACCGTGCTGTGGGCTTCCGGTGCCGGCCTGGTGGGCTTGGTCGTCTCCTGGGTGCTGTACTGGGGCGTGAATTCCCTCCTCCCGGAGAATCTGCCGTCCATCGTCTCGCTGATCAAGGTCGCGGTGCTTGGCATCATCTTCCTCATCGCCACCGGCCTGGTGCTGTCCAAGTCCTCCTTGCCGGAGGTCCAGAACCTGGCCCGTGCCCTACAGCGCATCCCGGGCATGTCCCGCTTCATCAAGGTCGATTCTTCCAAGGCCATCGAGCTGGAGGAGCCCGACGTACCGGAAATTCAACCGGTATTCTCCCAGGACGCCTTCAACGCCACCCTGGTACCGCCGCCGATGTCCGCTGGCATCGTCCGCGGACCACGCCTCGTGCCGGGTGCCCCGGTATCGGATGGTCGCTTCCGCCTGCTCCAAGATCACGGTGCGGTCACTGGTGCGCAGTTCTGGCAGGCACGCGAACAGTCCACCGGTCGCCTGGTCGCCTTGACGTTCGTCGATACCAATAGCCTGGCGCCAATTGCGCCGGCGACGCCGGGAGTTGCAGCCCGTCGCTCCGCAGAGATTTCGCGCAATACCCGCCGCCTGGCCGAGCTGGAGCTCGATACCGTGGCGGATAATATCCAAGTTCTGTCTTATCGCACTGGCTGCCTGGTAGTGGCGGATTGGTTTGAGGGCACCTCCCTTAAGCAGGTGGCTGAGGCCGATAACCTCGATCCCCATTCCGTGGCTCGTGCTACTGCACCGCTATTTGCTGACGCCGCCGCTGCCCACGATGCCGGCCTCATCCTCGGCGTGGAACACCGCGATCGTTTCCGCGTTTCTACCGATGGCGTGGTCAAGGTTGCCTTCCCCGCCGTGCTGGATGGCACCTCCGCCGCTACCGACCGCGAGGCTCTAAGCTCCGCCCTCGAGCTGCTCGTAGAGTCCACGGAGCCTTCGCCGAAGAAGCTGCGCGATATTTCTGAGGACGCCAACCTTCCCGCGGACGAGGCCGCCCAGCGCGTCGAAGATGCGCACTACGGACTCGATAGTGCTGATGAGGACAGCCGCGAGGAAAAGATGGAGGAGCTGCAAGAGGCACAGGCGCTAACCTTGGCCGGCATCGCCCAGCGCCTGCGCGACTTCGCTCCGGAAGAGCCAGAAGAAGCACCTGAGGCCCTGCCGGTGAAGGCACAGGTAGAACCGGATCAAGAGGATGACCCGGCGCAAGAACCCGGCTTTGGCGGCCGCGGTTATTCCGGTTCCGGCGTCATCGTCATCGGCATCTTCGCCACCATCTTCGTCGTAGCAATGGCCGCGCTCACCACCTGGATCATGTCCTTGCTCAGCAATGTGGAGGCATCCAACCCGGTCAGCGAGACCATCCATGGCAGCACGGACATTCCGGATACCCCGCCGGTGCGTCTCCAGCCTTCCTCTGCGGTTACCGTCCCTGATAACAAGGACTATGCAGCGCTTATCGACGGCAAAACGGCCACCACCTGGTCCACCGAAGAGGAGGACACCGGCGTCCTCGTCACCTTGGATACGCCAACGCACCTTGCGGTACTGCCGGTGGTGCAGTCCAACTCCACTGGGGCAAAGTACGCCGTCTATGGCGTAAACCAGGACAGCTTCAATCCGGAGAATCCACAAGCTGGCTCCCTGCACCAACTGGCCAGGGGCAAGTTCGAAGGCGACAAGGAAGATATCGAGCTGGAGGAAACCACCGAGCAATTCGACGGCCTCCTCCTCATGATCACCGAGCTGCCCAAGTCCGATAAGGCAACCATCGCAGACATTGGGCTCGTCGGGCAGCCCTAGGCACAACCCACACCGCTATCGGATTCGTCGCCAAGCATGCAATGGTCACCAAGGTTCGCGGTAACTTCGCAGACTTCGAAGGCACCATTACCGTGGCCGAGAACATCGCTGAGTCCGCTGCTAAGGCCACTATCCGTACCGCATCCATCTCCACTGGCAACGACGACCGCGATGCGCACGTAAAGAACGAGGACTTCTTCGCGGTAGAGCAGTACCCGGAGATCACCTTCAAGACCACCAACCTCAACGTTGATGAGAATGGCAACGGCACCGTCACCGGTAACCTCACGGTGCTGTTGCAAAGTTGGGCGGAGAGCCGAGACGACCCAGTTTCTCATTTCCTG
>CALLKG010000150.1:0-46435 GCA_938008395.1 Corynebacterium tuberculostearicum | reverse complement strand
AGACACAACAACACCCTCCTAAGGGAAAGTGTTGCAACGACCCTCTGAACTCAAGCCTCCTATAAGCATGTTTTAACCGTATTTGGGGGGCTATGGGGGGGTAAATATTTCTCTTAACTTCATGAAGTTGACTGCCATCAGTAATAATTAGGACTATGAAAATCCTTGTGGTGGATGATGAACAAGCCGTCCGCGAATCGCTACGCCGTTCCCTACGTTTTAACGGCTACGAAGTGCTGACCGCTAACGACGGCCTGGAAGCCGTCGAGACGGTGCGCGCTGAGAATCCAGAATTGTTGATTCTGGACGTCATGATGCCCAACATGGATGGCCTTGAGGTATGCCGCACCCTGCGCAGTGAGGGTTGGGACCGTCCAATCCTCGTGCTGACTGCGCGCGATGGTGTTTCGGACCGTGTGGCTGGCCTCGATGCCGGCGCGGATGATTACCTGCCAAAGCCATTCGCATTGGAAGAGCTCTTGGCCCGCGTGCGCTCCTTGGTACGGCGTGCCTCTGCAGATTCCATCGCGGCTGAAGCCCCGGTGGAAAGCAAGCTCAGCTTCGAGGACCTTGAGCTTGACGCCGATACCCGCGAAGTAAGCCGCGGTGGCCGCGCCATTTCCTTGACCCGCACCGAGTTTGCGCTGCTGCAATTGCTGATGGAAAATCCCCGCAAGGTTCTCTCCCGCAGCAAGATCCTGGAAGAGGTATGGGGTTACGATTTCCCTACCTCCGGCAATGCTCTCGAGGTCTATATCGGCTACCTGCGTAAGAAGACCGAGGGCGAGGGCGACGCTCGCCTCATCCACACCGTCCGTGGTGTGGGCTATGTTTTGAGGGAGTCTAATCCGTGATTTTAAGGAAGCCCGCTTCCCTTGCGGTGGCTTCCGGGAAAGCACAGTCCACCCCTCTTACCGAGTTCTCTGATAGTCAGGGGAGTTGGGCTTCACGGGCGCCACTGCGGTGGCGCCTTGCTACTGTTACTGGCCTTGTGGTGGCCGTAGCCGTTGCCTTGATGACGTTGGCAACGTATTGGGTAGTTTCTATGTCCCTTACCGCCTCCGTCGATGACCGCTTGGAGGCCAAGGCCGATGTCTTGTTGCGGCAAAGCCAAGACCCGCGGTTCATGGATAACGTGGACCAGGAAATCGAGGACTTTAAGTCCTATAACCCTGGCACCCGTGTAGCCCTATCACCGCCCTCCATGAGCTTTTCCTACGGCGACACCATTCCTGTGGGCGGGGACTTCCACCGGACGGAGGATTACACGGAAACTTCCGTGCGTACCGTCGGCGGCGAGCGGGTGTTGGCCAAGCGTCATGATCTCGGCTCTACCGTGGTCGTCGCTCAGTCTCTCGCATCTACGCAAGAGCTCATAGCCATCTTGGGCACGGTGCTACTGATTATCGTTGCCCTTGGTATCGTGCTCGCCATTTTTGCAGGCCTCATCGTGTCCAAAACCGGTATGCAACCCATCGCCCGGCTGAAGCGAGCGGTGGATTACGTGACGCAGACCAACGACCTGCGTCCTATTGAGGTCTCCAATAACGACGAGATGGCGCAGTTGACCACCTCCTTTAACCAGATGCTGGAGGCACTGCAGGAATCCCGCTCGCAGCAGTCTCAGTTCGTAGCCGATGCCGGACACGAGTTGAAGACCCCGCTGACATCTATGCGTACCAATATTGAGCTTTTGATGATGCTCAATCGCGCCGGTGGTGGCTTTGGCATGAGCGACGAGGACCGCAAGGACCTCGAGGATGACGTCATGTCCCAGATGAACGAGCTCTCCACTTTGATCGGTGACCTCGTTGACTTGGCGCGCGAGGACGGCAATGAGCGCGAACCGGAGCCGGTTGACCTGTGTGAAGTTATGATGGCTTCGCTGGAGCGTGCGCGCCGCCGCCGTCCCGATGTGGAGTTCTTGGTGCGCTTTATCCCGTGGGAGCTGGACGGCGACCCCTTCGCATTGGGCCGCGCCACGCTTAACCTCATGGATAATGCGGCTAAGTGGTCGCCGGCTACTGGCACGGTGCGCGTGTCTATGGAGCAGCTATCCACCCACGAGGTGCGCCTGCGCTTTGATGACTCTGGGCCTGGCATTGCGCCGGAGGAGAGGGAGAAGGTCTTTGAGCGCTTCTATCGTTCGGCAGAAGCGCGCTCTATGCCGGGCTCGGGCTTGGGCTTGGCCATTGTGAAATCGGTGATTGAACGTCACGATGGCACCATCAAGATCCGCGAGTCTAATGATGGTGGTACCCGCATGGAAGTCATCTTGCCGGGCAAGCCTGTGCCGGGTGAGATCTACGTGGACGGTTTGGCAGACCCGCATGAGGGGCTGCCGAGCGGTAAGGAAGACCCGAGCGACCGCGGTGAAATCTTTGCGCAGCGCTGGTTTAATCAGGGCTAGCGTACAAGCGTTTATACTGGTGAGGTAATACAGCAACCTTTCAGGAATTCCTAGTAGGTTGGCAGATCAGTATCAGTCTTGACCAAGCGAAGTGAGGCATAGTTTTCTCATGAACATGAGGAATGACGATTACCGCGGCTTTGATGGAAACTCCCCAGAGGGAGTGTCCCAGGAAGGTCCGGGCAGGGCCGAGCCGGTTCAGGGTGGTCCGAACTTTGGAGAAACCAACCAGCAAGATGCCGTGGCTGGCAATGCTGGACCCTACAGCGGCGACACTGGTCCTTATAGTGGCGCTGACGCGCAGGCACAAGAGACTGGCTCCTATTCACAAGGCTGGAATCAGCCGCGCGGCGGCGCACAAGGCGATGACCCACGAACACTAGGTTCGCTCGGGCCGTACCCGAACGGCCCACAGACCCAAAGCTTTAGCGGTCAGGGACAGGAAGGCCCGATGGTCACCCCTCTTCCTCCGCAGCCGGAGCAAAAGAAGAAAATCGGCTTGGGTGCCGCCACCGCTTTGGCGGCCGTTGCCGCCATCGCCGCAGGCTCGATTGCCGGTGCTGTGGTCGGTATGAGTTCCGGGGGAGGCAATAACGATACCTCTGTAGTCAATGAAGCCCTCAAGGCTGAGCCGGCCAACAATAGCACCGGTAAGGAACCGGAGCAGGGTTCCGTTGAAGAAGTTGCCTCTAAGGTTTTGCCGGCGGTGGTTTCTATCCAGACGATGACTCGTACTGGTGGGGCTGAAGGCTCCGGTTCTGTCATCTCCCCAGATGGTTACGTACTGACCAACCACCACGTGGTTGCCGGTGCTGAGCACGGTGGCATGATGCAGGTGACCATGAATGACGGCAGCAAGCATGAAGCTGACGTGGTGGCCTCGGATGCGAATACGGACGTAGCCATCGTGAAGATCAAGGACGTCAAGGACCTGCCCTTCTTGCAGTTCGGCGACTCCGATTCCGTTGCCGTGGGTCAAGAGGTGGTGGCCGTGGGCTCACCTTTGGGCCTGAACGCTACCGTGACCTCGGGCATCGTGTCGGCAAAGAACCGTCCCGTGCGCGCGTCCCAGGAGGGTGGCGAGTCCTCATTGATTGACGCCATTCAGACCGATGCTGCGGTAAACCCTGGCAACTCCGGTGGCCCGCTGGTGGATCGAGACGGCAATATCGTGGGCATGAACTCCATGATTGCTTCGCTGTCTAATGACTCCTCCGGCGAGGGCGGCTCCATTGGCTTGGGCTTTGCAATTCCATCCAACTTTGCCAAGCGCATGGCAGATGAGCTCATCAATGACGGCAAAGTTTCCCACCCAACCCTTGGCGTGAAGGTGCTAGCGCGCGACGACGGCAATGGTGCCCGCATCGCCGAGGTAGAGCCGGGCGGTCCAGCAGATAAGGCGGGCTTGAAGGATGGCGACATTGTCACCCGCGTCAACGATCGCCTGATTGAAAACGCTGATGCGCTCATCGCGGCGGCGCGATCGCAGGACTTTGGCGCGACGGTGACCTTGGAGGTTACCCGCGAAGACTCGGATGATTCTCGTCAGGTAGAGGTAACCCTCTCAGGCGAGTAAATTACTGTGCAAGACCTCATTAGGTGCTGAATGCGCCGTACCTCACCCCGCCATAAGGCCGTACTGCCTTAACTTAAGGAGAAAAATGCCAGATTCGCAGCACGATGTGACCGACTCCGCGCAGCCCGACAGCGCGAATAAGCGCGATTCCTTGATGGATGTTGCCGAACCCGATGATGCCTTCCTGCTGGCGAGCGAGCAGGAGGATAGCCTTGCCGCCCCGCGCCGCGGGCTCATCGTTATTGTCACCGATCATCCTGGTGAGCAATCCGATAGCACTTCGCAGCTGGTAAGCGAGTTGCTCGCGGAGGCCAATTTCCGCGTTGATGGCGCCATCGTGGTGCGTTCCAAGAAATCCAAGATTCGCCAGGCCATTGAGACCGCCGTGGTCGGTGGCGTGGACTTGGTTCTCACCGTGGGCGGCACCGGCGTAGGCCCGCGCGATAAGACTCCGGAGGCTACCGGATCCGTCATTGACAAGATGGTCCCGGGCGTGGCTCAAGCTTTGCGTTCTTCTGGCCAAGCCTGTGGCGCGGTGGATGCCTGCACGTCCCGCGGCCTATCGGGTGTTTCGGGCTCTACCGTCGTGGTCAACCTCGCTTCCTCGCGTGCTGCGGTCCGTGATGGCATGGCTACCTTGGCGCCTCTGGTGCACCACCTGATTGATCAGCTGCAGCAATCGAGCGTCCAGTAATAGCAGGGCATTTTCTATGACGTCGCGGAGAAATCGCCGGCGAGTATTCCGCCAATCCGATGCTGCCGGCTATGACCGTAGTGCTGATAAGCCCGGCGTACCCGCTTCCCACGGTGTTGATGAAGAGAGAATCGTTACCGTCGATGACGCGGATTCGGTGGCGGCAGAGGGGGAGTCTGGCCAGCGCGATGAACAGTTCTACCGAGAAAATCAGCCCCCACACTACGGCGGCTAGTGCCTAAGACAGGCTGCAGGTCTGCAGCCACAGAGGTACTTAAAAAGCCCGCGGTTTCGCTTCCGAAGAAGTGAAACCACGGGCTCTGTGCTGCGCAAGCAGCGAAGGGAACTAGGCCTGGTGGCGGCCGCCGCCGGTAGAACCGGAATCGGCGTCGGTAGCGCCGCGGGCGGAACCGTCGATGCCGGTACCCGGGATGTCCTTATCGGAGACATTCTGGGCCTCGAGCAGGTCGCGGATTTCCGCGAGCAGTTCCTCGGAGGTTGGGGCAGGGGCCTCAGGGTCCACACCGTGGCGGCGCTTAGCGGCCTCGGTGAGCTTGTTGATCGGCATGACGATGAGGAAGTAGACCACTGCGGCGATGATGAGGAAGTTAATCGCTGCGGAGATGACGGCGCCGAAGTCCACGAAGGTGTTTTCGGCATCTGTGATGTGGAAGCCAACGGCACCAACCTCAGCGGAGCCGAGGGAGTTAATGATCGGCTGGATGATGGAGTCCGTGACGGACTTGACGATTGCGGTGAAGGCAGAACCAATGATGACTGCGGTGGCAAGTTCGATGACGTTGCCGCGCATGATGAAGTCTTTGAAACCCTTGAGCATGGTGATATGCACAAACCTTTCTGGGAATAACTAAGGGTAGTTAAAAACCATGGACACCGCGAAACATTAGTGCAGCCGGTAACCAACCACAACTGCTGTGTCTGAAAAGGTCTAGCTCTGCTGTGGGTGGGCGCGGTCACCCACAATAACGACTGTGAGTGGTTGGCTTAACGACGCCGCGGCTACATCATTGGCGTGGTCATGGGGCAGCGCGAGCAAAACGGTCGAGGAAGAGGCCTCGCCTTCGGCGCTGGAGGTTGACACCACGCGCCCGCCGGTGGCGATAACGCGCGCGGTGGGTGCGGTGGGCGCCTCGCCCTCTCCAACATCAGAAGGGGAGGAGGCGGCATCGACGGCGGTTACCACGTCCACGGTATCGCCATGGTGCAGGTGGGGGATGATATCGGGCTCGGCGAGCTTGACTGGGATCATCCGCGCGGCCGCGGCTTCGGAGCCGCCGACCAAGCTGGAGACGAGGTCTTCTCCCAGAAGGCGCGCATCGGTGACCACCTCACCCTTGCCGGCTGCGGCGGTAATAACGCGGCCGGTGAGTTCTTCTGGCTTTGCCGCTACTGCGGAATCGGGGATGGAGGAGGCAGGAAGGCGGGCCAAGTCGACGTCGGCAAGCGCCAGCTCCGCCCCTGCAGGCAGATCGCGGCTAAAGACGGGAACGCGCGGCAGTTCCTTAGCCGCAGATAAGGCCGAAGCCAGCGCGGCAATAAGAAGGGCCACCGCAATGGCGCGGCGCACTATAACGCCGCGGCGGTGGCCAGGGGTACGAAGGGTGGAAACGAGGTGGGGCATACGCGAAGTGGGCATACTCTTTTAGACTGCCCGAAACCGCGCATGGTTCCCGCACCCTAAAAACTAGAAGCGGGTGATGCCCTCTGCGGTGACGGCGGCATCAACCTTGCGGTCATGGTCCTCGGTAGGCAGCTCGTCTAGGAATTCGGAGGGGTAGACCATGGCGAAAACCGGCGGCTTGCCGTGGGGAAGCGGCTCTAGCGCGCGGTCATAGTAGCCGCCGCCCTTGCCCATGCGGTTGCCCTTGGCATCTACTGCCATGGCAGGGGCGAGCACCAGGTCGCACTCGGCCAGCACGCTGCTATCAAAGCTTGGGCCCTGGGGCTCATTCAATCCCAGTGGGCTGGTGTGCATGGCTTCCTTGCCGCGGTATTCGGCAAAGGTCAGCGTGCCATTCTCGCCGGAAATTGGCAGGAGGACGCGGGAGACATGGGCCTTGAGCCACGGCACAAAGTCCGCGCCACCAGGCTCAGAGCCCAAAGGCCAGTAGGCGGCCACGGTCATGGACTCGGTGAGCTCGGATTCGAGATGCTTGCGCACGGCGGCGGTAAAAGCATCGTGGTCCTCGGAGGAAAGTTCGCGGCGGGCCTGGACCAAGCGGGCGCGCAGCTCGTTTTTGGCGGTGATGGAAGAGGTCATAAATAAATCATAACCCCGCGGCGTAGCGGTGCACGGGAAAATAATGTGGCGTTGTACGCTATTGTGCATGGCTATAGAACGCGAAGATTCCGCCCGCGGAATCACCACGGTTGTAGTTCCAGCGGCAGGTATGGGCACCCGATTTTTGCCCGCCACCAAAACGGTTCCCAAGGAACTACTGCCCGTTGTTGATACTCCCGGCATCGAACTCATCGCAGAGGAGGCTGCCTCTGTAGGTGCGCGCCGCCTTGCGGTGATTACCGCGCCCGATAAGCAAGAAGTCATGCGCCACTTTGAGGCTTTTCCTGAGCTAGTAGAGACCCTTGAATCCCGTGGCAAGGATGAGCAGGTGGCCAAGGTTAAGCGCGCCAACCAGATCATTCACCCCGTTGCGGTGGAGCAGGAAAAGCCGCTGGGCTTGGGCCACGCGGTGGGCCTTGCCGAAGAGGTCCTTGGGGAAGACGAGGATTCCTTCGCCGTCATGCTCCCCGATGACATTGTGCTGCCCGCCACCGTCATGGCCGATATGGCGCGTGTGCGCGCGGCATTGGGGGGCAGCGTGCTGTGCGCTTTCGAGGTCCCGCGCGAGCAGACCTACAACTACGGCGTCTTCGACGTGGAAGATACCGATGCCCCTGGCGTGAAGAAGGTCGTGGGCATGGTGGAAAAGCCGGCGGTAGAGGATGCCCCTTCTAACCTCGTGGCCACCGGCCGCTACCTTTTGGACCGCAAGATCTTTGATGCTCTGCGCCGCATTAAGCCGGGCAAGGGCGGCGAGCTGCAGCTTACTGACGCTATCGAGCTCCTCATTGAGGAAGGCGAGCCCGTCCACGTGGTAGTCCACCAAGGAAAGCGCCATGATTTGGGCAATCCCGGCGGCTATATCCCCGCCAACGTGGACTTTGGCCTGCGCGATGAAAAGTATGGTCCCACGCTGTATAAAGCGATTAAGCAAATCATGGCCGAGTATGAGGACGAGCACGGCCTAGCCTAGGGACTTTCCCAGTGGCCAAGGACGTGGAAGCGAAGAAAGGGCGGGCATAGACCTTATGCGTTCAGTTGATGACCAGTTGGCGCTGGTAACGGATGCGGCGACGACGCCGGAGCCGGTGCGCATCGGTATTTCCAACGCGCTGGGTTTGATGTGCGCCGAGCAGGTACAGGCTAACCAGCCCCTGCCAGGCTTCCCACAAGCGGCCATCGATGGCTACGCGGTGCGCGCCGTGGATATTGGCGGCGAGCGGGGCCTGCGGGTGCGCCGCCACAAGGACCAGGAAGAACAGTCCGCAGAGGGCGAAGAGGATGCAGATTCCCCGCAGCCGGAGGTGGAACGTTCCCTGCCCGTGGTGGGTGAGGTTCCGGCCGGTTCCAAGCAACCGCTGCGCCTGCAGCCTAAGCAAGCGGTGCGCGTATATACGGGTGCTCCTTTGCCCACGCTTGCCGACGCCGTCCTTCCCCTCGAGTGGACCGATCGCGGCCGCAAGCGCGTTACCGCCCACCGCCCGGTGCGCTCTGGTGACTTTGTGCGTCGGGTGGGCGACGATATCCAGCCTGGCGATGTCGCCGTATCTTCCGGCACCGTCTTGGGCCCAGCTCAGATTGGCCTCCTAGCCGCGGTGGGCCGCTCAAAGGTGCTGGTGTATCCGCGCCCACGTATTACCATCATCTCCTTTGGCCGCGAATTGGTTGACTTGGATCAAGAACCGGCACTGGGCCAGGTTTTTGACGTGAACTCTTATTCCTTGGCTGCCGCGGCCCGCGAAGCCGGGGCGGAGGTGCACCGCGTGGGCATTGCGGAGGGCGAGCCGCGCCGCATCCGCGAGGCGTTGGAAAAGCACATTGCCCGCAGCGAGGTGCTGGTTATCTCCGGCGCAGTGGGCGGCGCTGGTGCCGAGGCCATCCGCGAGATCCTCGACGACCTTGGTGATGTCGATACCTCCCGCGTGGCCATGCATCCCGGCTCCGTCCAAGGCTTCGGGCTGGTGGGCGAGGAGCGCATTCCTACCTTCTTGCTGCCGTCCAATCCGGTGTCCGCGCTTGTGGTCTTTGAGGTATATATCCGCCCGCTCATCCGCTTGGCGCTGGGCAAGCGCAATGCGCACCGCCGCGTGGTGCGTGCGCGCGCGTTGAACCACATCGATTCCCGCCCCGGCCGGCGCGGCTTCATCCGTGCTCGCCTGATGCGCGATGCCGAAACTGCGGACTATTTGGTAGAAGGCCTCGGCGGTGCCGCAGGTGCCCCAGCCCACCTCTTGGCCGGCCTCTCAGAGGCCAACGCCATGATTCGCGTGCCGGAAGAGGTCACGGAAATCCGCCCGGGCGATGTGGTTGATGTGTTGTTTTTGACCCAGCGCAGCTAATGCTCGATCCTTTCGGCAACGCGGCGGATAGGTTCCGCCATCCTGCTACCGGCCCCACCGATGACATGCATCCGGGGTGGCCGGAATCCACTCCTATTGTCCAGCTTCCCTCCTCTTCTGTCTTTCCCTCGGGGGCGCGGATGCGTTTGCGCCCCCTGCTGCGTTCCGACGGCCACGAGTGGCGGCGTCAGCGCATCGACGATGAATGCTTCCTCCGCCCGGTCGAGCCGACCCAAGCCGCACCGTGGGCGGCGGCGCATAGCCAGCAGGCGTGGTGGAATCACCTGATGTACCTGCGCACCGCCGCGCGTGAGGCGTTGGTGATCCCGCTTGTCATTGAGGTGGAGGGGAAATTCGCAGGGCAGGTAACCCTGGGAAACATTCAGCATGGCAGCATTCGCGATTGCTGGATTGGCTACTGGGTCTATTCCGCGGTTCATGGCGCCGGAGTGGCTACGGCGGCCACCGCCTTGGGCGTGGACCACGCCTTTGGCCGAGTTGGTTTGCACCGCGTGACCGCCACCTATCTGGAGCACAACCCCGCCTCGGGCCGGGTTTTGGCCGCCAACGGGTTCCGGCATGAGGGGTATTTGCGGCGCAATCTGCATATCGACGGCGCGTGGCAGGACCACCACTACGTGGCGTTGGTGAAAGAAGACTTTGCCTCTACGGCGGTGGAGCGTCTCCGCCAAGCTGGACGGTTGGCGTGAAATAGTGTCCCAATCGCTGGGAATCCGACCTCATTTTTCACATAAGTCACAACATTGTAATTTGCGCGAATTTGGGGTGCTACGGTGCGGTTTCACCGTTTAAGGTGGAGTAATCATCTGTATTCAAGGGGAAGGTCCTTTTCGTGTCGACAGCTGTGCCGATTATCGCGATCATCGTGGTGTGGCTCTTCGTGCTCGCACCGTGGCTACTGGGTAGGAATAACCGCCCAATGAGCCATACCGGTGAGGCCTTTGAAGATACCCGGGTCCTCTTTGAAGGAGATTCCGGCAAGGTCGCCGGCCGGCGTCGTCCGCGCCTGCGTGCCGGCGATGTCCACCGCCGCGACGATGAGGACGAGGCGGACTATGAAGTCGTCGAGGCTGCAGACGCTGCCGACAGTGAATCCGATACCGAGGCCACCAAGTCCTCGTCGCGCTCCGTGACTATTGCCGGTGCCGCACGCCGTGCCAAGGCCCAACCATTCGGTACCGGCAGCCGTGCGTTTACTGCTGCATCTGCCTCCACCGCCGGTGAAGAATCCACGCAACAGGCAGAAACCATCGACGGCGAATTGGTGGAAGAAGCGATTGCAGAAGAAGACGAGTCTGCAGTCGAGCCCCAGGCAGCTGCGGTTCCTGCTTCCCAGCAGGCTGATGCGGACAAGGAAGCCAACACCGCAGAGGCGGACGATGTCGATGACGTGCTCTTGGAGGACGAGGACGACGCCGCGGACGAGCCCACTAAGGACAAAGCCTCCGATGTCGCCGCCGCCGAGGCTGAGGTCTTTAGCGCCCCGGCAGTCTCTAGCGTGGCGAACGATGCCTATGCCTACGACGAAACCTATACCTCGCCGGTAGACCTCATGTATCCGGGCGCCGTTGACAAGGCCGAGGTCAATGAGGATGATTCCGTAGATGCTGCCAGCGCGGACGAGGCAGACGAGGCCGAAGGCTCCGAGAACCAAGCAGCGGCCACGGAAGCAGACGAAGCCGGCATGGATACCGACTTGTCCGAGGACGAGGTCGAGTTCGCCCAGCGTCGCTTGGGCCGCGGTGGCTGGGACCCGGTAGCGGAAAAGGAAAAGTCTGCAACGCGATACCAGCGACGTCAGCGCACCCTGCTGGGGCTTGCCGTGGCCGTGGTGCTCACGGTAGCCCTGGGCATTGTGGTCGGTGGCTGGACTTGGTGGTTGGCTGCAGTAGCCGGCGTGCTCACCGTGACCTACTTGATCGCCCTTCGCTCTCAGGTACGCCAGGAACAGGCACTAATGCGCCGCCGCGTGCGCCACCTGCGCCGCGCCCGTTTGGGCGTGCGCAACGCCGAGGATGAAGAGCTAAAGATTCCGCGCAACCTGCGCCGCCCAGGCGCCGTGGTTGTGGAAATCGACGATGAAAGCCCGGACTTCGTGCACCTTCCGCTGAGCTATAGCGATGGTGAGGACGGCGACTTTGACGGCCCGCACGCCGGGCCCGATGGTTATGGCCGTCGCGATGACCTAGCGGCCCGCCGCGCTGGATAAGCGCGCGTGGCGGACTAGCTAGCAGCGCCGTGAAGCTCGTCAGCGCCCGCTGTCTGCGAGTTCGCGAGCGCGTTGTATTCCTGCGCTAGGCCATAATTCGGCACGCCGCTCTCCAGCCACACGCCGGAGGTACCGCGGCGATGGGAGCCGATAAGGTGCGTATCAATCATGCCGATGGCCTCCATGAGGGCGAAACAGGTAACCGGGCCAACGAAGCGAAAGCCTTTCTTCTTGAGTTCGCGGGACATGAGCTTGGACTCGTAGCTCTTTTTCGGAATATCTTCCATCACGGTGGGGTAGAGGTTCTCCGGAGGTTGGTAGGCCCAGATGAACTCTGCCAGCCCGCCTTCCTCGCGCAGGGCGATGGTCGCCTTGGCGTTATTAATCGCGGCGCGGATTTTGGTTTCGTTGCGGATGATGGAGGCGTCGCCAAGCAAACGCTCCACGTCCGCCTCGCCGAATTGGGCGACCTTGTCCGGATCGAAGTTGCTAAAGGCCGCACGGAAAGCCTCGCGCTTCTTGAGCACCACCGCCCAGGAAAGGCCGGACTGGAAAGACTCGAGGCTCAAACGCTCGTAGAGTGCAGCTTCATCGAAAATGGGCAGGCCCCATTCGGTGTCGTAATACTCCTTTAACATCGGCGAGGACATCGCCCAAGGCGGGCGGCCCAGGCCATCATCGTCGTAGACCAAGGTGGTGCGCTCTTCGGACTGCGTAGTTGGTTCGCTCATGGTGTTCTCCTTTTATCTTTTGTGCGTGGTTCCCATTGAAACAGCCCGCGCGGCCGTGTTCTTTTCCTTCCCCCGCCAAAGGGCGAATTTCCCAGGAGTATGGGTGTAGTCCATTGCCTTCGCATCGGGTGAGGGGTTCAGGGTAATCTGTTCAGCATGAATAGACCTGCCGTACGCGATGCCGCACTGCTTATTTTTCGAGCGGTCCTCGGATTAATCTTTATCGCACACGGCGTGGACAAGATGTTTATGACCGGCATGGATGAAACCGTGGGGCAATTTTCCGCCCTGGGGGTGCCGCAGCCACAGCTTTCCGGCTATATCGCCGCCATCGGGGAGATGGCCGGCGGTGCATTCCTCGTCGTTGGTCTGCTCACCACCTTTGTCGCCGGGGCACTGGCTTTGCTTATGGGGTGTGCCCTGTATTTCGTGCACCTGGGCCACGGGCTTTTTGCTGCCGATGGTGGAATCGAATACCCACTGGTATTGCTGTTATCCCTGCTGATGATCGTAATTTTTGGCTCCGGCAGAGCCAGCATGGACGGGGTGCTCAGCAATGTTGACGCATAGCCAGGTCCAAGCGGCTATTTCCGCGCACATGGATGGAGAGCACTCCGATCTGTCCCAGGACGTCATTGATACTCACCTGGAAAGCTGCGCCGAATGCCGCGCTTTCCGTGACAAGGCGGCTGCGCTATCGCGTTCATTGAGCTTTGTGGAGCCCGTGGATTCCGGCATGGCGCCGCCTACGGATCTTTCTGATGTCATCTTGGCCGGCGTGGAGCCGGAATGGCGGCGTACTTCGAGCGCTCGCCAAGCCAACCTCACGGTTGCTCGTACCGCCATGGTGGTTATGGGTACAATCTTTGCGATCTGGGCGGTGGTGCTCATCGTGCACGCCTCCGGTCTCGTCCCGTTGGGCGCGGAAGGAAAGATTTTGGATCCCACTGCGGATCCGGAGCGAGCCAACCTGCTGATGGAGGGCGCGGCAGTGCGCTTTGGCATGGCCTGTGGTCTATTCTTCAGCGCCTGGCGCCCCGCGGCGGTCACCGGACTGCTTCCGGTATCGGCCACGATGTTTGCCTTCCTCTTCGGCTTTGGCATGCGCGATATAGCGCTGGGTACCGTAACCATTGAGCAGGTGTATTTCCTTATCGCTACCGCGCTGGCGACTCTGAGCCTGGCGTGGGCCTGGGCGGCGGAAAAGGGCTACCTGGTGCGCGCGTGGTGGAAGTCCCTCAACGCACAGCCGCAATAAACCCCGCTCTGGCCAGGTTAGGTCCAGCTCGGCAGCCACATCATGGAGTGGTACCAGGAATCTGGAATCTTGTAGCCGTACAAAATGGGGGAGAAGTAGAAGAACATCGCCACTACCAGGGCAAGGTAGAACACGGCGGCGATGGTTCCCCAGCGTACGGGGCCGCCGGCCAAGCTCTTTAGCCATCCCCACCGCACAGGCCTGCCATGCCCGATGAGCTGGCCTAAAGCTAACGCAATAAGCACGATGACAAAGGGGATGAAAGCCGTGGCGTAGAAGAAGTACATCTGGCGGTCAAAGGCCGCGAGCCAGGGCAAGAAGCCTGCCGCAAAGCCCACCAAGGGGATAAGGAAGGCGCGGTTGCGGCGAATAATGAGCGACCACAGGCCCCACAGCACGGCCGGGATGATTAGCCACCAGATGGCCGGGGTGCCAAAGAGGTAGAGCATCTTGCGGCATTCGTTACTGCCATCACCGCACTGCAGGTCGGTGGAGGAGTAGTACAAGATCGGGCGGGCGGCAACGAGCCAGGCCCAAGGCTTGGAGTCCCACGGGTGATGATGGCCGCCGGAAGAGGTCAGGCTGGCATGGAATTCCAAAACAGAGGAGTGGTAGTAAAACCAGCCGGCCAAGGAATCGGGCAGGTTCATTAGCCACGATCCATCCTCGATGGTGCCATCCACCTTGGCATGGCGGTATACGGCGGTTTCTGACGAGAACCAAGCCCGCCAGGTCCAGGCGTAGAGCAGTACCGGCACGAGCACAAGGGAGGCCAGGGCAGCAGGAGTATCGCGCACCAGGGTGCCGAGGATATAGCGGCGTACCCCATAGCGCTTGCGCAAGGCAAGGTCGCTAAAGACGGACATCAGGCCAAAGAACATAATGAAGTACAGGCCGGACCACTTCACGCCCAGGGAAAGACCAAGGCAGACACCTGCAAGGAGGCGCCACCAGCGGAATCCAAAGCGCGGACCAAAGGCGGAAGAGCCCATCCGATCCTTCACAAACGCGTTGTGGAGGCGCTCGCGCATCTGATTGTGATCGCGGGCGAGCGCCCACGCGGCAGCTACCACGAAAAAGACTTGGAAGATATCCAGCATGCCGAACTTGGAGGAGACCAAGAGCACGCCATCAAATACGGCGATGAGGCCAGCTAGGGTTGCTACCTGCCAGGATGAAGAGACCCGGCGGGCCAGGGACATCGTCAAGAGCACGGTGGCTGCACCGAAAAGCGCTGTCATAAAACGCCAGCCCATTGGGGAGTAACCAAAGATCCATTCGGCAAGTGCCACGATCTGCTTGCCCAGCGGTGGGTGAACCACCAGCCCGTAGCCGGGGTTGGTTTCAATGCCGCCGATAAAAAGGTTATCCCAGCTTCGCACCATGTCCCAGGCCTGGGGAACGTAGTGCTTTTCATCAAAGACGGGCGTGCCCTTGGAAACGGGCGCGGTAAGGCCGACAAAGCGGGTAATGAGCGCAAGGACGCCGACGACGCTAGTGCTTATCCAGTCAGCCTTGCCCCACTGATAGGCGCGGGGTGCTGGCGGAGCCACGGTGTCGTGTGTGGTGCGCGATGGGGCAGCGGTAGCAATAGTCACTTGGTTGAGTCTAGGCGACAACGTAGCGCAACCGCGCATTAGAGAGTATGGAATGCTAGAAGCATGTCTGTTTTAGGTCTGGATCCACTACCGCGCGGGGTTATCCTCGCCGCCACGCCGTTGGGAAACGTGGGAGATGCTTCCGCGCGTTTAATGCATGCCTTGCAGCACGCGGACGTCATCGCGGCCGAAGATACGCGGCGCGTGCGCAATCTGGCCCAGGCCTTAGGGATCGAGATTTCCGGGCGGGTGGTGTCCAATTTTGATCACAATGAAAAGGACCGGGCCCAGCAGCTTATCGACGCCGCCGCGGCTGGCACCGTTCTCGTCGTCACCGATGCCGGCATGCCTATTATTTCTGATCCGGGCCTGTCCCTTGTGTCCGCGGCGGCCGAGCGCGATATTCCCGTGACCTGTTTTCCTGGCCCCTCCGCGGTGCCGACGGCCCTGGCGCTTTCGGGCCTGGGCGTGGGGCACTTCCTTTTCGACGCCTTTCCTCCTCGCAAGCCCGGTCCCCGCAAGGCGTGGCTGGAGTCACTGCGTAACGAAAAGCGAGCCATCGTCTTCTTCGAATCTCCCCACCGCGTGGCCGAAACCCTGGCCGAGGCAGCGGAAATTCTCGGCGCCGACCGCCCGGCCACGGTGTGCCGAGAGCTGACCAAGACCTATGAGGAAATCCGCCGCGGTACTTTGGGTGAGCTTGCCGAGTGGGCAGTAGACGGTGCTCGGGGAGAGATCACCGTGGTGATCGAGGGCGGTACGGCCGCTGCCGCTACCGCCGCGGACTTGGTGCCCAAGGCGCTCGAGCTAGCGGAGGTGGGGATGCGGCTGAAGGACGCGTGCAAGCAGGTAGCCAAAGGTACCGAGGTCTCTAATCGCGAGCTTTACGACGCCGCTCTGGAAGCACGCAAGGCCTAGCCTCACCGATGGTTTCGATTACGTCACACCCCGTAGCGCGCGTAGACGGCTTCACTAACGAGGGCTTTGTAATTGAATTGTTATAGTGTTCGGGCGTGTGGGCGCCTTAAAGCGCTATTTACATGGGGAAATGAAGCGTAAAAACCTTTCAAATTATCGTGGAAAATCCCTGGGAAATGGCGTTGAGCAGCGAAGTTTCTATGTGCTTCGTTTGAAAATTGAGTAGTTCCGCACCACTGTATAGCTCATGACAAACTCGGAAAACATGGGCACAGGCGTGCCAGAAGAAGGAAAGGAACCGGTGGGCGCACAGGCGCAGCCGGCCTCTGCTTCTTCGAGCGGGCAGCCTATTGAGAATTATCAGACTGTAGACGAACAGCTGGACGCACAATCTGCTACCGGCCAGCTTCAGGATATGATTCACTCCGATGGTTTCCACCCGGAGCGTTATGACGATCCTGAGGTGGAAATTGCGGCCGATCGTGACAATATGCCAATCGATTGGTCCATCGTGGGCATCGCCGGTGTTTTGGTCGCCGCGGTCGTTGTGTGGGGCCTAGCCGCCCCAGACAACTTTGCCAACTTCTCCTCTTCGGCCCTGACCTGGGTCGTAGACAACTTTGGTTGGGCCTATATCCTCTTCGGCACCGTCTTCGTGGTGTTCGTTGTCTTCATTGCCGCCTCCAAGTTCGGCTCCATCAAGTTGGGCCACATTAATGAGGAGCCGGAATTTTCCACACCATCGTGGATTGCCATGATGTTCGCCGCCGGTATGGGCATTGGCCTGATGTTCTACGGCGCTTCCGAGCCGCTGGCTAACTACCGTGACGGCACCCCGGGCCAGGGCACTGGCAACGTGGGCTCGTCCATGGCCTATGCCATGTTCCACTGGACGCTGCACCCTTGGGCGGTCTACGCCATCGTTGGCTTGGCCATCGCGTACTCCACCTTCCGCATTGGCCGCAAGCAGCTATTGAGCCAGGCCTTCGTGCCGCTTATCGGCGAGCGTAACGCCAACGGTGCGGTGGGCAAGTTCATCGATATCCTGTCCATCTTCGCCACCGTCTTCGGCACCGCCTGCTCCTTGGGCCTGGGTGCCCTGCAGATTCAGGCCGGCCTGAAGGCATCCGGAATCATCGATAACCCCACCAATTCCGTGGTTATCGGCATCGTGTTGGTCCTTACCCTCGCATTCCTCCTGTCTGCGATGTCCGGCGTGGGCAAGGGCATTCAGTACATTTCCAACGCAAACATGGTCCTCGCCGCAGTGCTGGCCATCTTCGTGTTCATCTTGGGCCCGACCGTTACCATCCTCAACCAGATTCCTGGCTCCATCGGTAACTACCTCAACTACTTCACCGAGATGATTGGCCGCACGGCCGAGTCCGAAAACGGCGCCGCCGGTGAGTGGCTGTCCGGCTACACCATCTTCTACTGGGCATGGTGGGTTTCCTGGTCCCCATTCGTGGGCATGTTCCTGGCACGCATCTCCCGCGGTCGTTCCGTCCGCGAGTTCTGCCTCGGCGTCCTGCTTATCCCAGCCGGCGTATCCACCCTGTGGTTCGCTATCTTCGGCGGCACCGCTATCCACATGGAGCAAAACGGCGAATCCATCACCGGTGAGTCTGCTGAGGAGGAGCTGTTCAACCTCCTGCAGTCCATGCCGGGCGGCTTCGTTGCCGGTATTGTTGCGGCGGTCCTTCTGGCTACCTTCTTCGTCACCTCTGCGGACTCCGCATCCACGGTGATGGGCTCCATGTCCCAAAATGGTGCTTCTACCGCTAAGCCGTGGCTATCCGCGGCATGGGGCGGACTGACTGCCTTGGTAGGCCTGACCCTGCTCCTGGCTAATGAGGACGCACTGTCTAACCTGCAGAACGTCACCATCGTTGCTGCACTGCCATTCTTGTTCATTGTCGTTGGCCTGATGTTCGCCATCTACAAGGCACTGAGCGAGGATGTTATTTACCTCGAGTACCGCGAGGCACAGCAGTTCCAGCGCAAGATGGCCCGCGAGCGCCGCTTGCACCGCGAGTACCAGCGCACGCAGGTCCTTAAGAAGCGCCGCAACGAGCGTCTCAAGCACCCGATGAAGCGCAAGTAATACGAGCCCTTTGCGGTTGCTTTCATAGCGCCCATCGTTTCCTCAGCAGTGGGGAAGCGGTGGGCGCTTTGTTCTGAAAATACGGTTCACCTGCGGAGTAAATGTCTGCCCTGATCGTGTGGACAAGAGCCGGCTTCGATACAGTAGAACCCATGACTGAGTCTGTAGTAGTAAATGTTGCCTGGCCCTATGCCAACGGCCCGCGCCACATCGGTCATGTGGCCGGCTTTGGTGTTCCTTCTGACGTCTTTGCACGTTTCCAGCGAATGCGTGGCCGCAACGTACTCATGGTCTCCGGTACGGACGAGCACGGCACTCCGCTATTGGTTCAAGCGGACAAGGAAGGCGTATCCGTTCGCGAGCTCGCAGACCGCTACAACCGCCAGATCGTCACTGACCTAGCCAACCTCGGCCTGTCCTACGATCTCTTTACTCGTACCACCACCCGTAACCACTACTCCGTGGTACAGGAACTCTTCAAGGGTCTGTATGCCAATGGCTACATGCTCAAAGAGACCACCCAAGGTGCTATTTCGCCGTCTACCGGACGCACCCTGCCGGACCGCTATATTGAGGGCACCTGCCCCATCTGCGGTGCGGATGGGGCCCGCGGTGACCAGTGTGATGAGTGTGGCAACCAGCTCGACCCGGTGGACCTGATTAACCCGGTCTCCAAGATCAACGGCGAGACCCCGAAGTTCATCGAAACCGAGCACTTCCTACTGGATCTGCCCGCCATCAAGGAGGAGCTACAAAAGTGGCTGTCCACCCGCGAGGACTGGCGCCCGAACGTCTTGAAGTTCTCCCTGAACTTGCTGGAGGATATGCGCCCGCGCACCATGACGCGCGATATTGACTGGGGCATTCCCATCCCCGTTGAGGGCTGGCAGGACAATAACGCCAAGAAACTCTACGTGTGGTTCGATGCGGTCATCGGTTACCTGTCTTCTTCTATCGAGTGGGCATACCGCACCGGCCAGCCGGAGGCGTGGAAGGATTTCTGGCAGAACCCGGAGGCACGCCATTATTACTTCCAGGGCAAGGACAACATCACCTTTCACTCCCAGATTTGGCCGGCCGAGCTCTTGGGCTATGCCGGCAAGGGCAACAAGGGCGGTGAGCTTCACCAGTACGGCGAGCTGAATTTGCCTACGGAAATTGTCTCCTCTGAGTACTTGACCATGTCTGGTTCCAAGTTCTCCTCCTCCAAGGGCGTTGTCATCTATGTCAAGGATTTCTTGGCGGAGTTTGGTCCCGATGCCCTGCGCTACTTCATCGCCGTGGCCGGTCCGGAAAACAACGACACGGACTTTACTTGGGATGAATTTGTCCGCCGTATTAATAACGAGCTGGCCAATGGCTGGGGCAACCTGGTCAACCGCACCGTTTCTATGGCGTTTAAGAACTTCGGTGAGGTTCCAGCACCAGCAGCGCTGGAAGAAAAGGACAAGGAAATCCTGCAGCTGGCGGAAGAGACCTTCGAGACCGCCGGTTCTTTGCTGGAACAGTCCAAGTTCAAGCAGGCAATTACCGCTATCATGCACGTCGTCGGCGAAGCCAACGCTTATATTGCAGACCAAGAGCCATGGAAGTTGGCCAAGGATGAGGCCCAGCGCGAGCGCCTAGCTACCGTGCTGTGGACTGCTCTCCAAGTGGTTTCTGACTGCAATGTCATGCTCACGCCGTACCTGCCGTTTACCGCGCAGAAGGTCCATGAAACCTTGGGCCGCGAGGGCGTGTGGGCGGCCCAGCCGGAGGTCCATGATGTCAAGGACGATATCCCGGTAGAGCTCGTCGGTGCTGGCTTGCCGCCAGAGGGCCACGAGTATCCGGTCATCATGGGTGACTACACCCAGCAGCAGGCAAAGTGGGAGCGCATCCAGGTAGAGCCGGGCACCGCCTTGGCCAAGCCGAAGCCGCTCATCTCTAAGCTTGACCCAGAGCTGGGCGAGACTGGCCCGGAGTGGGCGCCTGTTACTAAGTAATAGCACCTAAAACGGCCGCGTTATTGCCTCTTTTCCAACAGAGAAAAGGGCGTAACACGGCCGTTTCTGTATTCCGGTCTGGAAGGAAGGAGTACGAAATACCCGAATCCTTGCCAGGAAGGGTGGTTTAGCGCTCGAAATCGCGCTGGAGGTGCACCAGGCCGAGGCGGACGCCATCCTTGGTATGGATATTTGGCATGCGGCCGGTCTCGGTGAAGCCGAACTTCTTGTGCAGGGCGATAGAACCCTCGTTGGTATCGACGATATAGGTGATCATCGTCTGCACGTAGGTATCGTCGGCGGCGACGTCCATAAGGGCGTCGAGAAGCTCGGAGCCCACGCCCTTGCCCTGAGCGGAGGGGGCGATGTAGACGGAGTCTTCCACAGTGCCGTAATAGATGGCGGGGGTTACGAACTGGAAGTAGGCCGCCCAGCCAATGACCTCATCATCATGCACGGCTACGAAGACCGGGGAGCTGGCCTTAAACATTTCCTTGAGCCACTCTTCGCGGTCAGAGACATCTTCTTGCCACGTGACCAGGTTAGCGGCGGGTTTCGCTGCGGAGCCGGCGTTGTAGATGGCGGTGAGCGCGGGGGCGTCGGCAAGCTCAGCAGGACGGATATGCATAGAAATTCCTTTACACCAGAAGTTGTAGGTGGGTGAGGCTCAACCAGTGATCGAACTTGTAGCAAACCTCTTTAAGAGTACCCACGTTTTCAAACCCGAACTTTTCATGCAACTTCAGCGATGCCGCATTGGTGGAAACGATGAGCGCAAGCAGGGAATGGACCTTATCATCGGCGCGGGCCGCATCTACCAAGGCGCCCAGCAACGCGGTGCCCACGCCCTGGCCCTGAGCGGCGGGGGAGAGATAGATGGTCGTCTCATAGCAGCCGGTCCACACCTGCGGATCGCGGTAAGGATGGTAGAGCGCCCACCCCAGGTAGGCACCGGAATCGGACTCCGCGATGAGGCACGGGCAGCCCTCTTCCCAGATGTGGCGCAGGTAGGCCTCGCGCTCTGCGATGCTGGCCGGGGTAGTGCGGAAGATGACGTCGGTGTGCTCGATGGCCCAGTTGAGGGTCTCGGTCATGGCGGGCACATCCGCAAAGCCGGCGGGTCTGATCAACATGGCAGCCAATATTACAATTGCCTACATGGCTAAAAAGAAGCGACGTCCCACTCCCGTTCCGGCACCAGGCCTAAGCGGCCTCATCGATGCGCACACGCATCTGTTTTCTCACAAGGACACCGATGAGGTGCTGGTCAATCGCGCGCGCACCGCCGGTATTAGCCGCATGGTGACGGTGGGCGATGACCGCCGTGAATCGGCCGCGGCGCTGGCTACTGCACATTCCTTTCCGGATGTCTATGCCGCCTGCGCCATTCACCCGGTGCGCGCCAATGAGTTGGATGCGCCCACCAAGGTGGCGCTGGAGGAGATGGTGGCGGATCCGCGCTGCGTAGCAGTGGGAGAGACCGGCCTCGATGCCTATTGGGTCCACCACGAGCCGGAGACCACCGCGACCATGGCCCAGCAGGAGGAATCCCTGCGCTGGCATATTGACCTTGCGGTGCGCCATGGCAAGACGCTGATGATCCACAACCGCGAGGCGGATGCGGACTTGCTGCGCATTCTTGCCGACGCCCCCTCACCCGACACCGTCATGCTGCACTGCTTTTCCTCGCCGCTGAAGGTGGCCGAGGAAGCCTTGGAGCGCGGCTACGTATTGTCCTTTGCCGGCAACGTCACCTTCAAGCGCAATGCCGAGCTGCGGCAGGCGGCGGCGAAGGCACCGGCCGGCCAGCTTCTGGTGGAAACCGATGCGCCATATATGACGCCAGAGCCTTACCGGGGCCAGCGCAATGAACCGGCTCTTATCGGGCACACATATGAATGCATCGCTCGCGTGCGCCACCAGACGGTGCAGGCGCTAGCAGCGGAGGTAAACGACACTTTTGATCGCGTTTACGGCCTGCGCTAATGCCTAGGTGACGGTTTTCACAAAAATAAAACCCGCTGGTCAGAAGTTGCGGGGGTGCTTAGTGTGGCGGTTGTGTGTCCAGTGAGGCGTGTGGTGGATTGGTCCTCGACTTTATGGTGCTGTTATCGTATCGTTATTAATCGTTCGTTTAGGTTTTGGGATCCTGCAGCGCCACCCTCGGTGCGGCAGCAGCGGATCTTAGTAGGGCAAACGCCTGCGTGGACAACTCTGCTGGCCTAAACTCTTGTAATTGTTGAAACCTGCACTACCGGAGATTCATTCAGCATGTCACCTCATCAGATCAAGCGCCTCAATAACTCCCGCTCGCTGCCACTGCGTCTGGCAACGGGTGGCGTATTGGGCACCCTGGCCGTCGGCGGCGTGGTAGCCGTTGCGGCACAAAAGGACGTCACCGTGGACATCAACGGCGACAAGGTGGAGTTGGCTACCTTTGCCAAGGATGTCGACGGCGCGCTGGAAGCAGCCGGCGTGCAGGTGAGCGAGGAAGACATCGTCTCCCCAGCCCCGTCCGAGTCCGTGGGTGATGGCGATGAGATCTCCGTGCGCACCGCCAAGCCAGTAGCCGTGACCATCGATGGCGTGCAACAGCAGCTGTCCACCACCGACCTCACCGTTTCTGACCTGCTGGGTAACCTCGACGGCGTAGTCAAGGGTGCTTCTGTGAAGTCCGGTGATGCTGACGTGGACGAGGACGCCCAGCTGGAAGAGGGCATGGACCTTGAAGTTGTGTCCCCGAAGATCGTCAAGATTAATGATGGCGGCAAGGTAACCTACACCAAGATTGCCGCTAAGACCGTTGAGGACGTCCTCAAGGCCCGCAATATCGACGTTGATGACGATGACCGCGTCTTCCCGTCCAAGGACACCAAGGTAACCGAGGGCATGTCCATCAAGGTGGACCAGGTGTCCACCACTACCTATGACTCGGAAGAAGAGTTTGACGCTGAGCCCAACTTTGTCGATGACCCGGAGCTGGAAGAGGGCACCGAAGAGGTCCGCGAGGAGGGCGTTAAGGGCAAGCGCGTTATTACCCACAAGCTGGTAATGAAGGACGGCGCGAAGGAATCCAATGACGTTATCAAGGAAAAGGTGACCGTCGAGCCTAAGGCTGCCACCATTGCCCGCGGCACCAAGAAGGCCGAGGAAGAAAAGCCGGAGGAGGGCGGCAACTCCGGTGCTGCTGCTCCGGCGGTGGCCGATGGTTCCGTATGGGATTCCATTGCACAGTGTGAGGCCACCGGTAACTGGTCTATTAATACCGGCAACGGCTTCTCCGGTGGCCTGCAGTTCACCCCATCCACCTGGGCGGCATTCGGCGGCACCGAGTACGCACCGGAGGCATGGCAGGCTTCCCGCGAGCAGCAGATTGCCGTGGCAGAAAAGGTGCAGGCAGCGCAGGGCTGGGGCGCTTGGCCGGCATGTACTTCCAAGCTGGGCCTGCGCTAAACCGCAGCGCGTCTTGGCCGCACACCCACTGTGGTGTGCGGCTTTTTTGTCTCTTCTACTAAGTTAGAAGGCATGACTGATTCCACCGGCGCCGCGCTTTTGGGTCCCGTAGAGATCCGCGCCCTCGCGGAGAAGCTCGACATCGTGCCCACCAAGAAGCTGGGGCAGAACTTTCTGCATGACCCGAATACCATCCGGCGCATCGTCGCCGCGGCGGAGCTGGATCCCACAGATCGCGTCCTCGAGGTAGGCCCCGGACTGGGATCGCTGACCCTTGGCCTCGTAGAGGCAGTGGGGGACGTTACCGCGGTGGAGATCGATTCCCGCCTGGCGGCGCAGCTGCCCGATACCGTGGCCGAGCGCGCCCCTGAGTATGCGCAGCGCCTGCGCGTAGTGGAAAAGGACGCGTTGCGCGTGACGGATTCTGACGTCACGGAGCCGACTGCCCTCGTGGCCAACCTGCCGTATAACGTCGCTGTGCCGGTTTTGCTGCACTTGCTGGAGACCTTCCCCTCCATTCGCCGCGTGCTGGTGATGGTCCAGCTGGAGGTGGCGGACCGTCTCGCCGCGCAGCCGGGCAGCAAGGTTTATGGGGTGCCCTCGGTCAAGGCGGGCTTTTATGGCAAGGTCTCCAAGGCCGGCACGATTGGCAAGAACGTCTTTTGGCCGGCGCCCAATATTGAATCCGGGCTGGTGCGCATCGGCGTCTTTGAAGATGCTCCTTGGCCGATCACCGATGAGTCGCGGGCTAAGGTCTGGCCGGTTATCGACGCCGCCTTTGCCCAACGCCGCAAGACCCTGCGCGCGGCATTGTCCGGCCACTTTGGTTCGGGTGCCGCCGCTGAGGAGGCCCTGCGAGCGGCGGACATCGATCCGAAGCAGCGCGGCGAGAAGCTCGCCGTGGAGGACTTCGTACGATTGGCAGGAATCTAAATGAGTGCACCGCTAGATAACGAACCATTCGTTTACACCGCCCGCGCTCACTCCAAGGTCAATATTCACCTCGGTGTGGAGGAGCCGCGCGAGGATGGGTTCCATGAGCTCGCCAGCGTCTTTCAGTCTTTGGAGCTGCATGACACCGTGACGCTCACGGACTTGGGTAATCCCGAGGTGGATAAGCCGCGAATTCGAGGCTTAAAGGTTACGGGCCCTCATGCACAGGGTGTGCCAGAAGACTACACAAACCTGGCGTGGACCGCGGTTAACCGCATCATGCAGTACCTATACACCACCCATGGGCCGAAGGCGCTGCCGGAGGTAGCGCTGGAAATCCACAAAGCCATCCCTACCGCCGGAGGCATGGCGGGTGGCTCTGCTGATGCGGCCGCCGCGCTGCGCTTAGCCGAGCGCTGCTATGGCGGCTACTACGGCATCGACTCGGTGGGCGAGCCGATTCTGGACGCGCTAGGCGCGGCGTTGGGCTCGGATGTTCCCTTTACCCTGTTGGGTGGCACCGCACTCGGTACGGGGCGCGGCGAGCAGCTTACCCCGATGATGGCGCGCGGTACCTATCATTGGGCGCTCATCGCCTCGGACCGCGGGCTATCTACCCCGCAGGTCTTTCACAAGCTGGATGAAATGCGAGAAAAGGGTCGCGGCGGCGAACCGCACATGGATACCGCAGCAGTATCGCAGGCGCTTATCTCGGGCGACCCGCACCGGGTGGCAGAGCACTTGCATAATGACCTGCAGCCGGCGGCGCTTTCCCTGCGCCCGGACCTGCGCAAGACGCTGGAGGCGGGTGTGGCCGCCGGAGCCCTCGCGGGCATCGTCTCCGGCAGTGGCCCGACCTGTGCCTTCCTCTGCGCTGGGGCAGAGGAGGCTAGGGAAGTGGTCTCCCAAGTGACGGTAGAGATTCCCGGAACCAAGGGTGTGGCTACCCATGGACCCGCTAGCGGCGCTGTGGTGCTGTAGTTAGAGCACCGTCATCTCGGTGGGCTCGATGTCGAGGTCGAAGCGGTTGACTTCCTTTTCTTGGAGGAGGTCAATGACAACGAGCTGTTTCTTTTGGGCGTCGGTAATAAAGGCGTAGCCATCGGCAGCCTGGAGGATGGGGCCTGGCTGCTGCCATTCCTTATTTTCCTTCCACAGGGAGATGGCATCGATCTGCGAGGTGATTTCGCCGGAATCTGGGTCGATGATGTTGAGTTTGCCGTCGGTGGTGAGCACCAGCGCCTCGCCCAGCGGGCCGCGGGCCAGGGAGCGGAACCAGTAGGAAGCATCGAGCTCAACCTTCTTGGCGGAAAAATCCTTGGCATTCACCAGGGTCACGGAGGTGGGGCGTTCGAGTTCTGCATCCTTGTCGGTCTTATTATCGGCCAGGATGACATCGGATTCCTCCGAACCAGCAGCATTGCCGGAGCGCTGGTAGCCGTCTGCTCCGGCATAGGCGGAGGCGTCCACCTTGTGGAACTTGGTGCCATCGAAGACTACAGGGCCGTCCTCGCAGCCGAAGAAGATATTGCCGTTACCCGCGGCGGCCTCGCCGTGCACGCCAGGGCACTTGGTGGTTTCAGTAAGGACCTTGCCCTCCTTATCCAGATGCTGGATGGTGTGGCGCTCGTCCTCGGTCCCCTTGGTAACGACTACTGAGCCATCCTTCAGTGGTACGGCTACGCCGTGGTGTGCAGCCCCCGTATCTACGGTATTGACCGGCTGGGCATCGTCGTTGCCCATGTCTTCGGTCTTGTAAATTTTCGCTACGCCATCGCCATCGGAAAATAGTGCGGTAAAGCCGTCGTGGTGGACCACGTGGCCGGCGTGCGGTGCCTTGATAGGGGCGTCGCCAAGCGAGGGCTCAGCGGTGTAGTAGTGGTTGTGATCGCCGTGGCCCTTGGTGATGCGCCCGGTGTCGTAGGTAAGGAAGCTATCGCCTTTGGTGACCATGACGTGGCGGTTATCGCCGGCATCGCTCAGGCGCAGGAAGGCATTCATCTTGTCCTCGCCGATTACCTTGCCGGTCTTGGCGTCATAGGTGCGCAGTCCGTCCACGTGGGAAATGACAATGCGGGTGGGCAGCTGGGCTACCTCGGTCTCGCCCTCCTCGGCTTCGAAGCCTTCGTGCGAGTGCCCGGCGTGGTCATGGCCGTGCTCATGCTCATGGTCATGGGCGTGCTCGTGAGCGTGGTCCTCCTCGCTGTGCGCGTGGTCGTGGGAGTGAAGGGAGTCCTTCTCCTCTTCGGTGGGGGCGGAACAGGAGGCAATGGCTACTGCCGCGGCAGAGAGCACCGCGCAGAGAGAAAGTGTGTAGTGCTTCATACATAAGGACACTATTGGACGTGAAAATCAATAGCAATAGTTTGGAGAAATGCGGGGGTATGCGCAGGGAGGTATTAAGATGGACACTCGTTATGGCAAACCTGATTAACCTCGAGCAAGTCAGCAAAACTTATGGATTAAAAACCCTGCTAGACGGGGTATCCCTAGGTGTGCAAAGCGGCGATCGCATCGGCATCGTCGGCGTTAATGGCGGTGGCAAAACCACCCTGCTGGAGGTGCTCACAGGCATCGAGCCACCCGACGCCGGCCGCGTATCCCATACTTCTGATTTGCGCATGGCTGTGGTCACGCAGCGCTTTGACCTGCCCGATGAGCTGACCATCGCGCAAGTGATTATTGAGCCGCTGGAATTGGAGACCTATGAGTGGGCCTCCAATGCCAAGGTGCGCGATGTCTTAGGCGGGCTGGGCATCGTAGATCTTGGGCTCGATACTCCGGTGGGTTCGCTCTCCGGTGGCGAGCGTCGCCGCGTGAACCTGGCCGCCGCGCTGGTGCAGGATTTGGACCTCGTGGTGCTCGACGAGCCGACCAACCACCTCGACGTGGAAGGCGTGCAGTGGCTCGCGGACCACCTGCTCAAGCGCAACCTGGCCGTGGTCGTGGTCACCCACGATCGCTGGTTCCTCGATACCGTGGCCACGTGGACCTGGGAGGTACACGATGGCGTGGTCGATACCTACGAGGGTGGCTACAACGATTGGACCTTTGCCCGCGCCGAGCGTGCCCGCCAGGCCGATGCCATGGAACAGCGCCGCAAAAACCTCGCCCGCAAGGAGCTGGCTTGGCTGCGCCGCGGCGCACCGGCGCGTACCTCCAAGCCGCGCTACCGCATTGAGGCCGCCGAGGCGCTGATCTCTGACGTACCGGAGCCGCGCAATAAGGTCGAGCTCATGGCCTTTTCCAAGCAGCGCCAAGGCCGCGTGGTCATCGAACTTGAGGATGCCACGGTCAAGTCCCCGGACGGTCGCACCTTGGTAGATCACCTCACCTGGCGCCTAGCCCCTGGCGAGCGCATCGGTTTGGTGGGCGTTAATGGCTCCGGCAAGACCACTTTGCTGCGCACCTTGGCCGGCGAGTACGAGCTGGCGGCGGGCAAACGCATCGAGGGTCAAACCGTGCGCCTCGGTTGGTTGCGCCAGGAGCTCGATGACCTAGATCCACAGCGCCGGCTTATCGACGCCGTCGAGGACGTCGCCACCTACGTTCAGCTCGGCAAAAAGGAGCTTTCCGCCTCCCAGTTGGCCGAGCGCCTGGGATTTTCCGCTAAGCGTCAGCGCACCCCAGTAGGAGATCTTTCCGGCGGCGAGCGCCGCCGCTTGCAGCTGACCCGCGTACTGATGGCCGAGCCCAATGTATTGCTGCTGGACGAGCCCACCAACGATCTCGATATCGATACCCTGCAGGAGCTAGAGTCCCTCCTGGACTCCTGGCCCGGCACCCTGGTGGTCATTTCGCACGATCGCTACCTCATTGAGCGCATCGCGGATAACACCTACGCGCTCTTTGGCGATGGCAAGCTCACCAATCTTCCCGGCGGCATCGACGAGTACCTGCGCAAACGTGCCGCACTTGAGGCGCAGCAGAGCTCCGGTGTGCTCAACCTGGGAGAAAAGAAGGCAGACAACGCTGCACCGAAACCAGAAAAGAAGCTCTCGTCCCAGCAAGAGCGCGAAATCACCAAGAAGATGAACGCCCTCGAGCGCAAGATGCAAAAGCTGGAGAAGGCGGCCGCGCAGATCAATGAGAAGATGGCCACCGCCGCGGAAAAGGTTGATACCCAGGCCTTGACCGAATTGGACGGAGAACTAAAGGAAAACCGCAGCGCCTACGAGGAATTGGAGATGGAATGGCTGGAGTTGGGGGAGAAGCTCGAAGGGTAGAAGCCCGCATCGCCGATATTGTCAGCCACCTCGACCTGTGGGGCATTATCGGCGCCGCAGCGCTATTTACCCTGGGGCTTACCCCATCCATTCTGCCGCGCGATTGGCTCTACCAAGGGCTCGTTTCCGGCATTGCCGCAGGGCTCGGCTATACGCTGGGCATCGCCCTCAAGCTCGTGTGGTACCGGCTGGTGGTGCGCTATGTGGCGCCTCGGCATGCCTGGCTTGATGCCACCACGTGGCCAGCTCGGCGCTACCGCCTAGCCTCCCGCATCGCCACCGCCGCTTTTGTGGTGTGGATGATAGGCTTCGCGATCTTTGCCGTGCGGTGGCAGCGCCAACTTGCAGACGCCCTGTCCGCACCGGCACCCACCATTGCCAGCTATGTGCTGGTGGTTCCGTTGGCGCTTGCGGTATTTACCGCCTTCCTTTTCATCCTGCGCGTGCTGCGCTTTTGCGTGCGCTGGCTTTCTAGTCACTTCCCCCAGCGCTTCCGCGCCGCCTATCGCGTTGTGGGTGCGGTACTCATCGTGGCAGTGGTGGGCACGTATACCGTGGAAAACCTCATCCCCGGCGCCATTGTGGGTGTGGGGGAGAGAATCTTTACCGCCCAAAATGCCGAGCCCGATCCCGCAACGCAGCGTCCCACGTCTGCTGAGCGCAGTGGCTCCCCAGACTCCCGCGTGGACTGGAATGGGGTGGGGCTGCAGGGCTCGCGTTTCCTCTCTTCCGGAGCGCACCGCGCGGAATTGGAAGAGGTAACCGGAAAGCCCGCCAAGGAACCCATCCGCGCCTATGCCGGCCTGGGCAATGGCGCCTCCAATGCGGAGCGAGCGCAGCTGCTTATCGATGAACTCGAGCGCACCCACGCCCAAGACCGCAAGGCGCTGCTTCTCATTATGACCACCGGAACGGGGTGGGTGTCGTCCTATTCCGCCCAAGCCTTCGAGCTGCTCTACGGCGGCGACACCGCCATCGCGGCCGCCCAATACTCCGCCATGCCCTCGGCCCTGCATTTCCTGTCCGGCGGTGGTCAGGTAGAACGCGCCGGGCAGGAGTTCATCAACCCCATCGTGGACTGGTGGAACGGACTGCCGGAGGACAAGCGCCCGAAGCTCTACCTGTACGGCGAATCCTTAGGCACCACGGGCATTGAAGCGGCCTTTTCCGGGGTGCGCGATATCGCCAATTCCGTTGACGGAATCCTACTTACCGGCCCGCCGCACTTCAATCGCCTGCGCACCCAGTTTGTGGAGCGCCGCGACCCTGGCTCTTCTGAAATTTCCCCTGAATACGCCGGCGGCCTCGTCGTGCGCTTTGCCAACGATGACGCGCAGGTGCGCCAATGGGGCACGGTCCCAGAAGAGGAGTGGGGACGCACCCGCATGCTCTATATCCAACACCCCTCGGACCCGGTGGCCTGGTGGTCGCCACAGATGGCCTTCAAGGAGCCGGATTGGATGCGCGAGCGGACCCCGTATTCTGCCGAGCGCGTGATGCAGTGGATGCCCATCATTTCCTCCCTCCAAGTAGCCGCCGATTTACCCGGCGCAAAGGACGTACCCGATGGACACGGTCATAACTACGGGGCATCGGTGCTCGACGGCTTTGCCGCCATCGCTGGTCCAGACGTGGCGGGAGCTATCGATCCAGATGAGCTGCGCCGCGAGTTTGCCGCGCTCGACGTCGGCATCTACTAGGTGTTTAGCCAAATAAGGCAGCGATGGCCAGCATCGCAGGAAGCGACAGGAATGTAGTGAGAAAGACCGTATCTCGAGCCACGGTTTCTCCTACCTCATAGGTAGCGGCATAGTTATACACATTCTGCGCCGTGGGCAACGCCGCCAAAATCAACGCCGCGTATAGCTCCGCGCCATTAAGGCCCAGCGCTGCACCCACGGCCAGCGCGACAGCGGGCATGCCCACCAACTTCAATATCGTCGCGGTTAGGGTGGGCAGACGGTCTTCTTCCAATAGCGCGTCGCCCTTTAACGAGGCACCAAAGCTCATCAGGATCATAGGAATGGAAGCGCCACCCAAAATCTCCAGCGGCTTCATCACCACATCCGGTACCTGCCACTGCGCCGCGGAGACAATAAATCCCGCCACCGCAGCTAACACCACCGGCGCGGTAACCCCCGAGACCACGGAGCTCCATATCGATCGCAGGCTCGTGCCCTGCGCATTAAGCCCTGCAATGATAAAAGGGGAGAGCACCGCCATCTGGAGAACCAAGGCTGGGATGACGTAGGTGGCATCACCGATGACATAGGTGGCAATGGGCAGGCCAATATTGACCGAGTTGTAATAGCTCGCCGCCGCGGCACCCGCCATGGTTTCGGCGCCGCTGCGTGGAAAAAGTAGCCGGCTGCACAGCCAGTACACTGCCATGGTGGCGACGGACGCGGCGGCAATGACGGCCACCACTGGGGACGCAAACGCGGAGGTATCGGATGTAGCCACGCTGGAAAAGATGAGCGCCGGCGTGGCCGCCCAGAAGGCCGTGCGATTGAATTGCAAGCGCGCCTCGCCCTTGCCAATAACGCCCCTGTGGGCCAGCACAAACCCGACGCCGATGACTACGAAAATAATCGCAAACCCGGTCAATACGTCCAGCAACAGTCAACAACCTTTCGCAGTACTCAAAAATTGCGCGGTGAGGATATTGTCCCACCATCCGCATTTCCTCAAGACCCCAGGGACCATAACAAAGTGGTATCGAATTTCCTGCGCAGCCCGGAAACTCCTTCCAGACTGCCGGCCACTTATGGCACGGTGGAGGGCATGAAGCTTTCTCACCGTGCCACCGTAACCGCCCTGTCCACCGCTCTTGTCATTACTGCTACTTCCACCATGGCCTCTGCTCAGCCGGCCTTGCCGCCGCAGATTCAGCAGGCTTCTTCGCAGGCTCAGCAGCTTTCTTCTGATCCTTTCGCTGCTGTGCAGGATTTCCGCCTCACCTTGCCACCGCAGGCTTACGAGCTGGCCGAGAAGTACAATATCTCGCTGCCAGAATTCCTGGCCAAGCCAGCGGGCCACGCGCCCAAGGCCGCTGGTGAGTTGGGGGCCGCCACCACCGCCCACCTCGAGAAGGCTGGGCACCGCAAGGACGCCCACGCGACCGCCATCGCCCAAGAATGGGCCAACCAGGGTGCCGCCGGCAAGCTCGACTACAAGGGCGGGGTAGCCCACGGCCTGAATCACAAGGACGAAGGACAGGGTTCTGTTCACCGCCTCACCGAGCAGCAGGCACAAGACCGCCTGAACTGGTTCAACCGCGATGTACCAGTCAATGCTGGGTCCCCACACGGCTTTGGCGTAGCAACTGCTTATGACGGAACCTACATCTACGTTGCGGAGTTCTTCCTCAACTAAGCCTTTTCTACTAGCCCCGATTTCACTGCATTCGTGGTCTTAATCTGCGACGATGACGAAGCTACACGGTGCCGGTAGAATCGGGGCATGATTTTGATCAACGTACAGTTCCACGTTAAGCCCGAATACGCAGAGACCTTCCTCGATGAAATCAATTGGTACACCGAGGCCTGCAATGCAGAGCCGGGCTGCATCGACTTCAAGTGGTTCCGCGATCCGGAAGATCGTCAGCGCTTCCTGCTGCTGGAGTCCTACGCAGATGGCAAGGACGTAGAGCACGTCCAGAGCGAGCACTTCCAGCGCTCCTGCGAGGAATTCCCGAAGTACCTCGTGGAAACTCCGGACATCATTAACGTTCACATCGAAGGCCGCACCGGCTGGGACAAGATGGGCGAGTTCTCCGTCGATTAATCCCAACGAATAAAGCTCGCCCTCTACCGCGATGTAGAGGGCGAGCTTTTTCTATGCCTAGGCGCACCAGCGCCCTTCGCGCTCACAGCGGATGCTACTGCCAGCGGAGCACACCTTCCGGTGAGCGCGAAGGGAGGGGAGGGGAGGGAGCTAAGCGCTTTCCGACGCCCCTCCTCGCGCCTTTCATTGCTCTACTGCGGCACGCACTGCGAAGACACGGTCTTGTCGCCATTCGAGTACTGCTTTAGCGCATCGTAGAAAGCATCCGAGTACTCGCCAGCGCGTTCCGGAATCGGGTGAACACCATCGGAATAGAGGATTGCGGGGTCGCTCTGTGCATGTCCGCACCAGTCCGCGACATATACGTTGTCGTATTCCTTGGCTGCGTCGAGGACATCCTGTTGGGACTGGGCCATCCATTCGCGGTCACCATAGGGGACAGCCATGACAACGGTGTGGTCTTCGCCGATGATGTCTAGAGCTTCCTTGATCTGGTCCGGGAAGGCAGGGCCGTTAGTACCAAACCCGAGGAAGACGGTATCGCGCAGCTGGCCGGAATCCTTGAGCTGCTGCAGAATCTGGATACCCGCAGTGTAGTGGCGGGATACATCTGCATCGACGTAAATCTGCGGGAAGCGCTGCTTGAGGGCGCCACTAGAACCCAGCATCACGGAGTCGCCGATGGCGGTGATGTCTTTGCCCTGCGGCATCGGGCGGGTCTTCTTATCCTTCGCGTCAGCCTTATCGTCGTTGTCCTCAGCAGGCAGCTGTGGGGCAGCATCATTCGGCTGCGCCGGGGCATTATTGCTGCTCTGGTTCTGCTGCTGGAGCTGCTCCAACTGCTGCTCCAACTCGGTCTTATCGCTGGAGTTCACAACGCCGTAGACTACGCCGGCTATAGAGGCAATGACCAGGAATGGGACTACCGGCCACATGGTCTTGCCAAAGCCATCGCGCAATTCGCTAAATCCTGGGCGGGAGGACCAGTAGGTCTTCCACGTCTTCTTATAGCCGCCGCGGCGGAAAGGATTCTCAATGAACTGATAGGAAATCTCGGACAGAAGCAGCGAAATAGGCACGGCTACAAGGCCCAGAATCCAGGATCTATCGGAGTTCTGGTTGCCCTCGAAAAGCGCCTTGAGCATCATGATGACCGGCCAGTGCCAGAGGTATAGCGAGAAGGAACGCTGGCCAAACCAGCGCATGACCTTGGTCCTAAAGAGCGGGGTCATCGGGCCGTATTCGCGAACCACGCCCCACACCATCAGGACACCAAGCACGCTGGTGAGGAAGAGCCCACCCCGGTAGGTGATCTCCGCGTCATCCGGCATGAGGAATAGCTGGGCACCGTAGCCGATGAGCGCCAAAGTGCCGATGATTCCGGCGATGCGCGATTCGGCTTTGCCTGCCGCCGCCCACGAGTCCGCCTGTGGATCGGACTTGGTAGAAGTCATCAGCAAAGACAGCACGGCGCCAGTGAGCAGGCCGAAAGCATGGGTATCGGTGCCGTAGTAGACGCGCGTCGGGTCTTCACCCGGCACGTAAAGAAGCGCCATGGCCACGGCGGAACCGATAGCTAAGACTGCGGCTACGAGGATAGGAAGCCGGCGCGGCTTGCGGCGAGAAATCAGGAAAACGCCGGTGATAAGAAGCGGCCAGATGACATAGAACTGCTCCTCCACGGCCAACGACCAATAGTGGGCAAAGACCTGAATCTCATTGTCCGCAAAGTAGGACTGGGAGGTGGCGATCTGGGTCCAGTTATTGACAAAGAAGAGAGTTCCCAAGAACTGCTGGCGCAAGCCGACCGCTAGGTCCCCGCCTATCCATGCCACCAAAGCGGTACACATGACCAGGACGGATACTGCGGCCGGGAGGATGCGCCGGAATCGGCGCACCCAGAAGTCCTTCAGGCTGATTGTGCCGGAGGTGCGGAATTCGCGCACCAGCAACGAGGTGATGAGGAATCCAGAAAGGACGAAGAAGAGGTCAACGCCCAAGTAACCACCGGGAAGCAGGGAAGGGAAGAAGTGGTACAACACCACGGCAATAACCGCGAGGCCGCGCAGTCCATCCAGCCCCTTGACCTGGCGCAGGCGGGCGTGGCGCTTCTTCTTAACGACCTTGCTCTCAGGCGGCGTAGCCAGCGCTTCAGGGTCCTTGGCCTGCTTTTGTAGCGGATACTTAGACTTAGTATCTACCTGCGTTGCCGAGGCCTTCTGTGATGCTGGCTTCTGCGCAGCTTGTTGTGGCTGGCTCGGTGCGGCCTTTTCCTGTGGCTTTTCAGGGGCTGGATGTTGCTCCTTCGACGGCTGTGCCTTCTCCCGCTTTTTCTCTGCGGCAGCAGCGGCAGCGGCTGAACCCGCTCCGGCTGCTACAGCGCCTGTAGCAGCGGACTTTCCCTTCTGCGCAGGCGGCGTCTTTGGAGCAGCTTGAGTCTCCGCCTTGTTCGGCTGGGGCTGTTCAGTCTGCTGCTTTGCCTTGGGCTTTGGGGTAGCTCGGGACGGCTTTTGCTGCGCTGGGGTAGGAGTGCCCACCTGTTGCGATTTGCGGGCTAATCCGCGACTGATATCGGAGGGCTTAACCTGCGGGCGGCGCTTTGTTGCCTTCTTGGCCTTACTCTCAGGCGTCGCTTCCTTTGCCTTCGGCTGCGGCTGTTGCGTCTTCGCCTCTTGCTTGGGCAGGTTGCCCTTAGAGGGGGCGTCTTGCTGCGATTTCGGCTGGACTACCTTGTTTCCATCCTGGGTAGTCTTGTTCTGCGTCGACCGAGCTTTCTGCTGAGAAGCATCGGCTGCAGTCTTTGGCGAAGCTACCTTCGGCTTGGGGGCAGTTGTGCCCTTCTTTGGCTTTGTAGCGCTAGGCGTCGAGGCCTGTGTGGCAGCCTCCTGCTTTGCAGTTTCAGGAGTACGCGCTGAGCCCTGGCCCTTCTGCGGTTGTGAAGGCTTAGACGGCTGCGCATTTTTCTTCGGCGCAGGTTGCGGCTGTGGTTGCTTCTTTGCCGAGTTTGCCGGTACGCGCTTGGGAGAGTCAGGCTTCTGCGCTTGCTGCTGGCCTGTGTCCGGCTTCGAATCAGCCGGCTGGGATTTCTGCGGCTGTGCCGGTTGCGGGGAAGCCTTCTTCGCGCTGGAAGAAGACGATGGTTTGGGTGTCTGCTTCGGCTTCTGGGTAGTGGGTTGAGCCTGCTGTGCGGGCTTTACCGCGCCTTTCTGAGAGGGTTGGGTGACAGGCTTCGCGGCCGGCTTCGGGGAATTACTGCGGGTAGATGGAGTCTTTGGGGAGGACTTAGACGGGGTAGTACTAAAGCTTGCACCGCGGCGCGGTCGCTGAACCGGTTCGTGCGCTTTGCGCTGCGGATTCTTGTCTTGAGCGGGCGAGTCTTGTTGCTTTCTAACAGCTGCTTTGGGGGAGGATTCTGCCTTGTTTTGTTGTGCGGCGGTTGGCTTAGCGGCAGATTCTTGGGCTGCAGGCTTGGCTTTCGGCGCCTTGGCTGCAGACGATGGCGAGGTGGACTTAGGCTGCTGCGGCTTTGCAGGAGTGGCCTTGCTTGCCTGTGGTTTTTCAGTGCTGGGGCGAGTGGTGCCCTTAGCTGCGGGCTTGACGGCAGGCTTCGCATCCTTAGGCTTCGCAGTAGCAGGCTTGGATTCGGAAGCCTGTGCAGCCTTCGCCGGGGTGGGCTTGCGCGCGGGTGCCTGCTTAGCCTGGTTCTTGGACTCGCTGTCCTTAGCGGTGCGGTCCTGGGGCTTGCCCTTCGGCTCGGTGGATTGTGCACCCGTGGTGGATTCGGTGTTGGCCGATTTCTGGGGTGCAGAATCCTTTTTATTAGGGGTCTGGGGCGCACTGGTAGAGCCAGCTTTGGGCTGTACTGGCTGATAGACCGGTGTGCGTGGTTCGTTCGAACGCCCAGGTTTCTTCTTCCCCAGCAGTGAGCGCAAAATTTGCTTCACAAAAACTCCCAAAGCACTACGTATATTTTCTAAACGGACTATTTTAGCCTGCGCACCAGCACTTCTCCCCATGCGGGGGAGTTAAGGTGCGGCGCGCGGGGCGGAGGCGAAAATTCGAGTCTAAGACTCTTCGCTGTCAAAAAGCTGACGCAGAACTGTCATGACCCCATATTCGGTATTGGGTGGGGCAATGCGATCGGCGATTTCCTTCAACTTTGGGTGCGCATTTTCCATTGCGATAGCGGTGCCCGCCTCGCGGAGGAGCTCGTAGTCATTGAGGAAATCGCCAAAAGCGGCGGTGCGGGACATGGGAACCGAGAGGAGCTCGGCCATGGTTTGTAGTGCTACGCCCTTGTTGACGCCAGCGGCCATGACATCGAGCCATACGGCACCAGAGATGGCGATATTGTGTTCCGGTACGGCCGCAAGAAGGGGCTGGTGGAGGTGCTTTTCGCTGCCGTCGGCGCAGTAAGCGGCGATTTTGATGATGTCCGCATCCAGTAACGCATCGAGGTCATCTACCCATTCCACTGACCTGTAGTACTTGGCAATCTCAGCACGGGCCTGTTCATCGGCGCCTTTGTGTACATAGGCGGTATCCGGCGTGCATAGCACTACGGTATGCGGGGTCTCGACAGACTGGAGTGCGGCCATGGCGGCGCGCACGGCTGCGCTGGGCAGGGTAGTGGCGCTAATGACGCGATTGTCGTGGACGACCACGGATCCGTTTTCGGCGATGAAGGTGTCTTCGTGCGGAAACATCTCTTGCAGGGTGGCGAGCTGGCGTCCCGAGGCGGGTACTAGGGTGACGCCGAGCTGGTGGGCACGGGTGCTGATCGCGGCGAAATCTGGTGGAAGCTGGCCGTTGCCGTCCAGTAGGGTGCCGTCCATATCCAGGGCGATGAGCTGTGGGAGCAAAATTCCGAACCTATCTGTGAATTGGCTGATGGTGGATAGGTGCATGCGTTTTGTGTCACACTAGGGGTTATGACTAATACTGCACCTATCGTTTCCTCAATCCGTAACCATACCGGAGTCATTGAGCTCAACCGCCCCAAGGCTCTCAATTCCCTCACCCCGGAAATGATCGACCTCATTGCGGAGTCGCTGGCGCAGTGGCGCGACAACGATGAGGTGGAACAGGTGTTGTTTACCTCGACTAGTCCCAAGGCATATTGCGCCGGCGGCGATGTTCGCTACGCCCGCGAAGGGGTCAAGGAGGGCAAGGTGGATGAGGTCGATGCTTTCTTCGCCACCGAATACACGTTGAACGGTGATATTGCGGAGTATCCCAAGCCCATCGTGGCGCTTATCGATGGCATCGCTATGGGCGGCGGTCTGGGCATTTCCGCCCACGGGTCCCACCGTGTGGTTACGGAGAAAACCTTTGCCTCCATGCCAGAGATGAATATTGGCTATGTCACCGACGTAGGCATGGCCTATGCCGCCCAGCGGGCGGTGGGAACGCGCGGGAAGGCCTCGGCCGAGTTGGCGAAGTTCTGGGGGATTACCGGCTACCGCATGTATGCCGCAGACCTTCTGTGGAGCGGGCTGGCCACCCACTATGTGGCGGACGGCGAGGCCTTTGCTAGCGCGGTTATCGAGCAAGGCCTAGCCACGGCGCTAGCCCAGCACGCCACCGCACCTAGCGGCGAGGCCCCCTTGGCCGAGCTTATCGACGCCATCGAGGACACCTTTTCCCACAACACCTGGCAAGACATTTCTGCGGCCCTGGAAAAGTACCCAGAACTGAAGCAACTGGTAGACAAGCTGACCGCGCAGGCGTGCCCGACCTCCATCGTGGCGGCCATGGAGCTATTCCGCGCCGAGCAGGAGTGCAGCAGCATCCGCGAAGCGCTAGATATGGAGACCAACCTGGGCGCCTATATGTACCGGCGTGGGGACTTTGCCGAGGGCGTGCGAGCGGTCTTGGTGGATAAAACCAACGATGCGGCATTTGAGCCTGCCGCGCTTGCCGACGTCGACGTGGACGCCCTCCGCAGCGCCCTACACCTCCACCCCGCGAAATGATCCATAAGCGGCGCGGGCGCGATCGGCGTTGATCCATGAAGGAGGGGGAACCGCCAAAGTAGCGTCGGTGGCGGCTGGGGTCGGCTCCGGAAGGTGCAGCTGTGGGGCGTCGAGCAGGACGAGGCCCACGCGGGCGTCGGCAAGCGTAGTGCCCGCCAGCGTCCAGATCCCCAAAATGGGCAAAGCTAGGTGCGGTAGCTGGTGCTCGCGCGCCAGCTGAAGCGGAAGGTGCGGGCGCACCAATTCAGGCACGGCCTCGTCGATGCCGAAGCGCGCTAGGTTTCCTGCCAACCGCGCCGCCGTGGTGTCCTTGAGCTGCGGATCTGCCCAAGCCCACGTGAATTCCTCGTCCGAAATGGTCGCGATAAGCACCGCATTGGCCGTCATCTGCCCGCCACGATAGGACACCGTGGCGGTGGCCTTATCCACATCGAGTTCTACCGTGGCATCTGGGAAGCTGCCTTGGAAAAACATCTGGTTTTCGGTGCTTAAGTAAAAAGCATCCTCTAGGACGCGCGCGGCCGCCAAGCCCGGGGTGATGCCGGAAATCTTGTGTACCTCGGGGCTTGCCTGCTCAAAACGCACCGTGGTGCCATCAGAAAAATGCAGGTAGGGCTCTTCCTCGGTGGACTCCATATCCAGGTAGCGGGCGAGTGCTAGGGCCGGCCCCTTCTCGTCCATCTCCGCGCTGCTGTGCTGGAGACCGTGCAGCAAGGTCTGGCGAAAGTCCAGGTAAGGGTGGAAATCTACCGCAACAATGGCCACGTGCTCGCCCTGCTGGGCGCGCAGTACCGGCATGGTGCCCACGATGAGGGAGGCATAAGCAACCATTCGGTCAATGTCTGCGGTGGCCGTACTTGACTGCGGAAGGTCAGCAAAGTGCTCGGTCGCGGCGGTAGTCCAGTGCCAAGTGCCTGCGGCGATGACGGCCAGGCGCACGCCGCGAAAATCCGCCACGTGCTGCGCGGAGCTTACCCGTACCTCCACGAGTTGGTCTGTGGCATAGCTTCCTTCGCTATCGCCAGCCGAGGGGCCGAGGAAATTGAATTCCACATCGGTCGCCTCCCCGATGCGGTCTTGAAATGCGGCATTAACGCCCGCTTGAATGAAGCGGGCGTCTTGCGCGGTGCTCGATATAGGGGCTGTCTTATCCATAACTATTGCCGAGCATACGGATTAAAGCGCCCATTAGGCTAGCTAGTCGATGGCACGCACGGTGGCAAAGGCTGTGCGAACTATCTCATGCTTTGTGTGAGCGTCCAGTGATTCTTCGGCCTGGGAGCGGCGGTGGATTTCTTTCATGCTCATCGCACTGGCACCCGCACACGCTTGGAGAATGACCGCGATTTCAAAGCGCGACTTATCTGGGGCGCGTTGGTGGAAAGCTTCCAAAACTTGGTCAGCTACGACTTGGAATTGTTGGCGCTCTTTCGAGGTATGGCTCAAGTTTTCTAAAGCCTCGCCAATGGTGAAAAGAGAGGTAAAAGAATGTAGCTCTTTGCCCTCGTTTTCGGTGGCATCGAGCGTTACTTGTTCGAGGAATTCAGAAATGGATGAATTAGGAAAAACAGTGGGTACTTCCTTGGAAAACTTGGCAAGCACATCGGTGCTAAAGGACAGTAGCGCATCAGCCACCGAGGAGAAGTAGTTGTGAAAGGTGCGCGGGGAAACCCCGACGGCCGCGGTGATGCCGGAGATCGTGGCGGCTTCGGCACCGCCGTCGAGGACGAGGCGCGCTGCCGCATCGGCCATGGCCTGACGCGTAGCTCGCTTCTTTTCTTCGCGCAGACTAGTCACGGTGTGTCTCGCCTACTTTCTCTCGTTGGGCGCGCAGGAGTTCCTCGCGGTCAGAGTGCAAGGCCTCGCCTTCGATGTCCATGTTAGGGGTGATCTTATCCAACCAGTGCGGGAACCACCATGCCTTTTTGTCCAGCACAAACATGGTGGCTGGGATGATCATCATGCGGACCACGAAGGCGTCGATAAGCACGCCCGCAGCCAGGGCAAAGCCCATGGTCTTAATGAACGGCTCGTCCATCAAGATGAAGGCGGCAAAGACGGAAATCATAATCAGTGCTGCGGCCGTGACCACGCGGGCGCCGTGCTTAAAGCCATTCGAGGTGGCGTTGCCGGCCGTCTTGCCATTGACAAATCCCTCACGCATGCGGGTCACCAAGAAGACCTGATAGTCCATGGCTAGGCCGAAGGTAAGACCGATGAGCATGATGGGCAGGAAGGAAAGCAGCGGCTGCGGGTCGTCGACGATGCCGAACATGCCTTCTTGCCAAATGGCCACGGTGATGCCGAAGGTTGCGGCCATCGACAAAGCGAAGCCGGCCGCGGCGATGAGCGGCACCCAGATGGAGCGGAAGACCAGCATCAAGACGATGAAGGCTAGGCCCAGCACGATGGCTACGTATGGGATAAGCACGTTATTGAGGCGCTCAGAAATATCATCGAAGATCGGGGTGATACCGGTAATGCCGTAGGAACCGCCGGTCTTTTCAAACTCACCCTGGTAATCGCGCAGGTGGTTAAGGGTTTCGGTGGTCTCCTCATCAGTTGCGCCGGTGGTAGGCGTGATCATGATTTGGGCAGCATCACCGTTGTCAGTGGTCTGCACGATCTGGGCGTTTTCTACGCCGTCGTTGCCATTGATCTCCTGCAGGAGGTCCTGGAAGGCCGGCATGCGGTCCTGCTCAGGGACGTCGGCCGCATCAACGAACGCGATCATCGGGGCATTGCGGCCAGGGCCAAAGGCGTCTGCCGTGATCTCATAGGCCTCGCGCTGCGGGGTGCCGGGCTTTGCGGTGCCATCGGTGGGCATGGCCAGGCGCAGCTGGGCAAATGGTACGGCCAGGATGCCCAGCAAGACCACACCCGCGATAAGGTGCAGCCACGGGTGGGCACGCACGCGGCGAACCCAGCGCAGGCCCATGGTGGGCTTTTCGTCTTCTGGGTCTGGAACCTTGGGGCCAGGCACGCGGCCAGCGAAGATCTTGGTGCCCAAGAGTCCAAGCAGGGCGGGGATGAAGGTATTGGCAACCAATACGGCGATGATGACCGTAGCCGCAGCAGCGATGGCCATGGTGCCCAGGAACGGGATGCCGATAATGGTCAGCGCGGCCAAGGCGATGACCACGGTGGTGCCGGCGAAGACAACGGAACCGCCCGCGGTGCCCAGCGCCATGCCCATGGCGTGGGCACGGGTGGCCTTATCCATCTTCTTGAGCTCTTGGGCCAGTTCCTTTGGCGAAAGATCGTTGAGGCCAGAGGAGGTGATGAGCTCGTTGCGGAAGCGGTTGACAATAAACAGCGCGTAATCGATGCCGACTGCCAGGCCAATCATGGAGGCCAATGTCGGGGTCATATCGGAGACGGTATCCGTAAAGACCGTGGATACCTGCACGCCGAGGATGCCGATGCCCACGCCGATGACGGCGGAAATGAGCGGCATGCCAGCGGCCACGAAGGAACCGAAGGTAATCAGCAGCACGATCGCTGCGACGATGAGGCCGATAATCTCGGCGCTGCCACCCATCTCTTGGCCAGCGGAGCTAAAGGCATTGCCCTGGTACTTCACCGTGAGGTCGCCCTCGTCGTACTTGTGGAGTACGTCCGTGACCTTGGTCATGTCCTCTTCTGGGATGTCCATGACGGTTTCCGCATCAAAGGTGATGGTGACGGTGCCGGTGGACTTATCCTCGCTCAGAGGGGAGAGCTGCTGCAGATTCTTGTGAATCTGCTTGTCTGGCATGTGCTGGGCCTTCATCTTTTCGCCCATTTGTTTCTCCATACCGGCTGCAGCCATCACTGGGCTGACCAGTTTTTCCTGGTCCTTGAGCGCGCCAGTGTCCTTGAGCTCACCAAGGAGGTCATCTACCTCGCTGGCCACCTGCTTATCGGTGAGGTTTTTCCCCTCCGGCGCTTGGATGACCACGGTGCCCTCGGGAGAGCTCATGGCATCGGTGTCTTGGCCGAAGCGCTCCATCATCTTGTCTTGGGTGGTGGTGGAGTCCATTTCCGGCATGGAGAAATTAGGGTTGGGGGCCTTGGCAAAGCCGGCGGTAAGTCCCGCCATGGCCACCAAGACGATGAGCCAAAACGCTAGGAATGGCCACACCTTGCGGTAGGACCAGCTACCTAGCCGGTAGAGGAATTTAGACATAAAAATGTGCTTTCTTGTGCAGTATGCGTGCAATGCTCTGCGCGCAGGTAACAGCGACTATGGAATCCGCGGGGAGAAGTTTTCACCCCGTGCGAAACATTGCATAGTGTAGACAAAATTGCAGAACGTGCGCAAAGACCGGTGCGGTGGACCATAGGAAGCTGCGCGTGAAAGATGGGGCTTGTGCCCTCGGGCGTATCGGCGATGGCGGCATGGGGCGGTAGACTGACCGGCATGCTCCACGCCGTTAGTTTTGCCCTCCTGGATTCCGTCAATGCCTTACTCATCGGAATCCTCGTGGCCATTGGCATCATCTTGCCCCGCGGCAAGTACCGGCGCATTGCCGCATTAGTGGTGGTAGGAGACTGGATTGGCGTCCTCGCCGCAGCGGCCGTGGTGATGTTTGTGCTGCTGGGAGTAAAAGATCAGATCGAGGCCATTTTGAGCTCGCCCGTTGCCGGCTGGGTACTTGTCGCAGTGGGCATCGCGGTGGGGTTTGGCTCGTGGCGCTCTCAAGGCCAGCCCAATGCCTTAGTAAATCGACTGCTCGAGCCGTTGCGTACTCCATCGCTGTTTACCGCGATCATCGGTTTCATCATGGGCGTGGTGCAATCGCTGACCTCGGTGCCGTTTTATTACGGGCTCATGCACCTGGCTACCGAAGACGTCGCTCCGGCCGCTCAGTACGGCGGCTTGGTGTGGTACGCCAGCTTGGCGCTATCCCTGCCCACCATCTGTGGCCTTTTCATTGCGGTGGTGCGCGCCCATCCCGAATCGGCCGCCGGTCGTCTTTTTGCCGCGGCGCGCGCCAATAGCACTCAGGTGGCGCTCTTCGGCGGCTACCTCGTGGCGGTCTTCCTCATCCTCATGGGCGTGCTTTCTCTTTAACCAAAGGTGACCTCATCCAGGCTCAACGTCACATCGGATTGGCTGCGCGCGCAGTCCACGTAGCGGGCAGCATGCGCAATGAAGGCCTGTGACTCTTCCGGGCTGAGCTCACGGCGCACCTTGGCCGGCACGCCGGCGGCAAGGCTGCGCGGTGGAATAGTGGTTCCTTCCAACACCACGGCGCCCGCCGCGATGAGCGAGCCGGTGCCAATAGTGCAGCGCGAGAGCAGCGAAGAGGACATTCCCACCAGGGAACCTGCCTCCACGTGCGCGGCATGGACCATTGCCATGTGTCCCACCGTGACATCATCTTCTAGTACACATGGCGTGTCCTCTTCTACGTGGAAGACGCAATTGTCCTGAATATTGCACCTAGAGCCAATGCGAATTGCGCCCACGTCGCCGCGCAGGACACTGCCATAAAACACGGAGGAATCCGGGCCGATTTCTACATCGCCAATGATGGTGGCATTGGGCGCAATCCACGCACTGCGGTGGATGCGCAGCTTTTTCCCACACAAGGCAAAAGCAGCATGTCAGTCCTTTCGAGGAAACTATTCCACCACCACGGCTAGGGCGGGGGAAAGTTCATAGTCGCCGGGGTAGGGGAGGTGGTCTACGAGGGCGTCGGCAAGCGCGGGCGTAAGCGGAATGACCCAGCCGCGCCGGGGATCTTTGATGGGCAAGGCGTCCTTTTTCACGGCGGGAAAATGCACCGTCGTGGTGGGGGAGGCCAAAGTGGCTGACTCGCGGGAGCGTGCTACCTCCAGCAATACCTCCGCGCCGGGTTGATTAGTGACCACAATGATAAGCGGGCCAGCGGTGTGGATTTCCAGTTTTTCTACCCGTGCGGTGGGGGCGGTGAAATCGGGGTGAGCTAAGCGCGGGGGCTGCGCGCCGGTAAGTCGGGCGAGGGCGTCTTTTAATCCCATAAGCCCTTAGTCTAACCTGACTTAGGTCATGGGCAGGTGAGTAACGTCACTCTTGACACTGTTACCTGGTGGTTTTGTTTGTGGGGTGGGATTTTTCCGCACTAAGTGGGTAGTTCCGGGGTGTTCAGTAGTCTGATTTTGGTGAGTCCTTATATTCGCACCGTCAAGACTGCCTCTGGGGAGATAGCGGTGCAGGTGGTGTTCTCTGAACGCAAAAGTGCGAAAAGGATGAAGCAATCGGCTCAGCGCATTCAGAGTCTGAGCTTGCGCTTTTGCGGGCTGAGGCTCAACGCATCGTCGATGGTGACCAACTCGCGATGGACTTCGGCGAGGTTACACACACCACCGGCTACCGGCAGCGTTTCCAGCCCGCTGCCGGTAGCCGGTCAGCGGGCTGGAAACTTGCTGGACTGTATTGATGTGTTTTTCAACGAGTTAGGCCTTGCTGCAGCAAGTGGCGATGATCCGGTGCTTCGTGTTCTGGTGCGTGCCCGGATCATCCATCCCAGCTCAAAGCTGGATTTCATCGAGACTCTTGCCGAGGTTGGCATCACCAGCGCAAGCTACCGCACCATCCAGAGCCGTCTTTCCTCCTTCGCCACCGAATCGTTCGGGGAGATACAAACCCAAGCGTTGGCCCATCATGCAGGTCTTGGGCCAGGCGCATTTATCTTGTACGACGTGACCATCTTGTACGGTGCTGTTGCTAAGTTGGGTGGAGAACCGCGAACACTCCTTTCTTCGTCGCCTGGCCAGCATTATGGCCCAGCCTGCTTAGATATTCTGGAAGACTCGGTTGACGATCACCGCGTCCGGGTTCGGTTGCCCGTAGGCAAACATCGTGCCTTGCCCTTTCCGCAATGAGTGCATCGCCTCCATCCCTTTCAACGTCCGATATGCAGATGTCCGGTTCTTAAACGCGCCTTTCGGCCCGAGGATCCGCTTCAGCCGACCATGGTCGCCTTCCAGGATGTTGTTGAGGTATTTCACCTGCCGGTGTTCCACTGTTGGCGGGCAGATTCCCTCTGACTTCAACTCGGCGATTGCCCTGGCTAGGGAGGGTGCTTTATCGGTGTTGATCACTCTGGGATACCCGGCTGACGCATTGGATCTGACGGCCTTGGCCAGGAAACGCTTCGCTGCGGCCACGTTCTGCTTCGGAGAGAGGTAAAAAGTCCAGGGTCTGGTCACCGGCGGTGATCACCGGATAGAGGTAGCACCACCTGCCGCTGACTCGGATATAGGTCTCATCCACCCGCCAGGAACTGGCCGGTGGGCAGAGACAAAGCCCTGGAATGAACTCCTGTCACCAGGGTCATTCCAGGGCATATTTCCCCTGACTAAGAGAAGCAGTGACACAGAAGGTCTACCTCAGCGTGGGCCTTGTGGGCGTGCAGGTTCCGTGTGTGGCTGGTGTGCTGCGGCATGGTCGGTAGCGATTGATGACCGACTCTGGAGCGGGTGCCTTGTCTGGTCTCGCGGTTCAGGGTGGGTGGACTATTCGGCGGGTTGGATCTCGCTCTCGGTGACCCACTTGTGGTTGGTCATCGTCATCCCGTCGACGGTGAGATCAACCATGTAGACCGTCTCCTCGGTGGAGTAATCGATGGTGGCCTCAGCACCCTTCATGCCGGACATGTGCTCGGCATCCAGGACAACGCTCGCCCCGTCGGGCAGGGGGCCTGACCCGGATCGACGAGCTCCTCATGGACGACCCAGCGGTGGTCGGTAACCGGGGCCCCACCCTCGGTGGGGGTGTAGCTGACCGAATAGGTCGTGGTGTCAAACGCCCCGGAAATGGTGGCTGTGGCCCCGTCCATGCCGGGCATGTGGTCAGCGGTGAGGATGACCTCGGTGCCCACCGGGTACGTGGGATCCTCGGCCTCTTCAATGCCTGCCGGCGGTGCCCCGCCGTCGGCAGGGTGGTCG
>CALLKG010000149.1:0-36110 GCA_938008395.1 Corynebacterium tuberculostearicum | reverse complement strand
GAGATCCTCTCTGGTCTCGTGGGCTCGGAGATGTGTATAAGAGACAGACCCCGTCCCCTGCAACCTCCCGGCACGACGCCCACACGGCCACTGATGACGCCGCCGATACCGCCACAGCCGTTCCCGCCGCGTCCTCCTCGCATGCCGCCAGCCGCCGCAATCGCTCGCGCTACGGCGACTCCAGGCCGGATCACTACGCCAAGCTGAACAAGCGCCGCCGCGAGCGCTACTAGGGCCCCGGCCTGCCTAGGCTATTGCCTGAACATCCGCCTAGGCCCCAAGGAACAGCCACGGTAGCGGGCGCTGCCCTCTCCCCTTCACGGGTGCTGCCCTCTCCCCTTCACGGGTTACGTGGCCACAAGTTGGCTCTCGAGGCCGTACCCTCTCAACTCTGGCAGCCGCCTAAGCCCACCAACACGAAAAAGACCGCCTCTCGGAACCGAATCCGAAAGGCGGTCTGCCTTGTGCGGCCTGAGGGGATCGAACCCCCGACCTATTGGGTGTAAACCAATTGCTCTTCCAGCTGAGCTAAAGCCGCATGCGCTCTTGCGCTGTTAGAAACAGTAGCGCAGGTTGCTAAAGCAACACAAATCGGCAGGTAAAGACCTACTTCTTGGTGTAGCCACGCTGCACCAAGCACGAGCCTTGCCACTCGCCTAGGCGCTCCGCCTTGGTCTGCACTAGGCCTGCCAGCTGAGCGGACTCAGAGATGAGCCCAGGTTCGACGGTTCCCGGCTTGCCAGCGCCCGGTGTAAGCAGCCAGACTGCACCGTTATCGGCCAGCGGGCGGCTCGCGTCCACCAGTCCATCCACAAGGTCGCCATCTTCTTCGCGCCACCAAAGAAGAACTACATCGCACAGCTCGTCATTTTCTTCTTCCAAGAAGTCATCGCCGAGCACGGCCTCGATCGATTCAGAGATTGCGGTATCGCAATCCTCGTCCCAACCAAGCTCCAGGGCGATCTGCCCTTCCTTGATTCCGAGCTTGACTGCAGCGTCAGCCACTATGCATTTCCTTCCTAATTTAGTGAATGTCTGGTCCGCGTATCGCCCGCATCCTGCGGGTAAATCGCGGCTTAATAGAAGTATTTTAACGCCCACCGGCCCCTTTTACCCGCCTAAGGGCCGCAATTCCCCCATTTTGCAGGCCCTGCCGCCAGCGCAGCTGGCTCCACAGAGTTAGCAAACTACCCTCTTTTACCCCACCGAAGTTTACAAAGATACTGGTTATGGCGATGTAACGTACCGCACGTCCCCTTAAGTCGGACTTCACAACGACTGAGGATCTGTGAGCGCGTATCCTAGTAAGCAAACTGTGCAGACCCTTAAATAGGAGGTTTAAATGGCCGAGAAGGACGCCCACCAGGGCGACTCCAACTTCCCCCTCATCCGCGACGGCGTTGCATCGTATCTTCACGATAATGATCCAGAAGAGACCCGCGAGTGGATGGACTCCCTCGATGGTCTGCTGGACCACTCCGATCCGGAGCGCGCACGCTACCTGATGCTGCGCCTGCTCGAGCGCGCCACTGCGAAGCGCGTTGAGATGCCATCGTTGACGTCTACGGACTTCGTCAACACCATCCCCACCACCATGGAGCCGGAGTTCCCAGGTGATGAGGAGCTGGAAAAGCGCTACCGCCGCTGGATCCGCTGGAACGCAGCCATCATGGTGCACCGCGCACAGCGCCCGGGCATTGGCGTGGGCGGCCACATCTCCACCTACGCAGGCGCCGCCCCGCTGTATGAGGTCGGCCTGAACCACTTCTTCAAGGGTAAGGACGATCCTTCTGGCGGCGACCAGGTCTTCTTCCAGGGCCACGCTTCCCCAGGCATGTACGCACGCGCATACATGGAAGGCCGCCTGACCGAAAAGGATCTGGATAGCTTCCGCCAAGAGGTCTCCCGCGGTGAGGGCGAGGGCCTGCCGTCCTACCCGCACCCGCGCCTGATGCCATGGTTCTGGGAATTCCCCACCGTGTCCATGGGCTTGGGCCCGATTAACGCTATCTACCAGGCACGCTTTAATAAGTACCTGGAAACCCGCGGCATCAAGGACACCTCCAACCAGCACGTCTGGGCATTCTTGGGCGATGGCGAGATGGACGAGCCAGAGTCCCGCGGTCTGCTGCAGATCGCATCCCTCTACGAGCTGGATAACCTCACCTTCGTGGTCAACTGCAACCTGCAGCGCCTCGACGGCCCGGTTCGCGGCAATACCCAGATCATCCAGGAGCTGGAGTCCTTCTTCCGCGGCGCCGGCTGGGAGGTCATCAAGGTTATTTGGGGCCGCGGCTGGGATAAGCTGCTGGAAAAGGACACCGAGGGTGCCCTGGTCAACGTCATGAACACCACCTCCGATGGTGACTACCAGACCTTCAAGGCGAATGATGGTGCCTACGTGCGTGAGCACTTCTTCGGCCGCGATGAGCGCACGGCCAAGCTGGTAGAAGACATGTCCGATGATGAGATTTGGGCACTGCGCCGCGGCGGCCACGATTACCGCAAGGTCTACGCCGCCTACGCCCGCGCGCTGGAGAACAAGGGCACCGGCAAGCCAACCGTCATCCTGGCGCACACCATTAAAGGCTACGGCTTGGGCCACAACTTCGAGGGCCGCAACGCTACCCACCAGATGAAGAAGCTGACCCTGGATGATCTGAAGCGCTTCCGCGATAAGCAGGAGATTCCGTTCTCCGATGCGGAGCTGGAAAAGGATCCGTACCTGCCGCCGTACTACCACCCGGGCAAGGATTCCCCGGAGATCAAGTACATGCTGGAGCGTCGTAAAGAGCTCGGCGGCTTCCTGCCGGAGCGCCGTGAGGACTTCACCCCGCTTGAGGCACCTGCGCTGGATAAGCTGCGCTCCGTGCGCAAGGGCTCCGGCAAGCAGGAAGTAGCCACCACCATGGCCCTGGTGCGCACCTTCAAGGAGATCATGCGCAACAAGGAGCTGGGCAAGCGCGTTGTGCCGATCATTCCGGACGAGGCCCGCACCTTTGGTATGGACTCCTGGTTCCCCACCATGAAGATTTGGAACCCGCGCGGCCAGAACTACGTCCCGGTTGACCATGACCTGATGCTCTCCTACCGCGAGGCCACCGACGGCCAGATCATGCACGAGGGCATTTCTGAGGCCGGCGCCGCTGCCTCCTTCACCGCGGCAGCTACGTCCTACGCCACCCAGGGCGAGGCCATGATTCCGCTGTACATCTTCTACTCGATGTTCGGCTTCCAGCGCACCGGCGATGCCTTCTGGGCGGCCGGTGACCAGATGGGCCGCGGCTTCATTATCGGCGCTACCGCCGGCCGCACCACCCTGACCGGTGAGGGCCTGCAGCACATGGACGGCCACTCCCCGGTCTTGGCCGCTACCAACCCGGCCGTGGTTTCTTATGACCCGGCCTTCGGCTACGAGGTTGCGCACCTGGTCACCCGCGGCATTGAGCGCATGTACGGCAAGGACAACGAGGCCATCATGTACTACCTCACCGTCTACAACGAGCCGGTGCACCAGCCTGCCGAGCCGGAGGACTTGGACGTGGAGGGCCTGCACAAGGGCATCTACCACTTCAACACCGCTGAGGGCGGCTCCATTGCTGCCAATATCTTGGCTTCCGGCGTGGGCGTGCACGAGGCGCTGCGTGCACAGCAGCTGCTTGCCGACGACTTCGATGTCAAGGCCTCCATCTTCTCCGTCACCTCCTGGAACGAGCTGGCCCGCGACGGTGCCCGCCGCAACAAGGAGGCCCTGCGCAAGGGCGAGGAGCCGACCGAGGCATTTGCTACCTCCCAGCTCAAGGGCTACGAGGGTCCGTTCGTTGGTGTCTCTGACTTCACCACCGAGCTGCAGGAGCAGATCCGCCCGTACGTCCCGGGTACCTACATCACCTTGGGTGCGGATGGCTTCGGCTTCTCCGATACTCGCGAGGGCGCACGCCGCTACTTCAACATCGACGCCGAGTCCATCGTCGTCGCAGTGCTCGATGGCTTGGCTCGCGAGGGCAAGATTGAGCGCTCCGTTGTGGAGAAGGCAGCCAAGGATCTCAAGCTGGATGATCCGACCGCTACCACCCACATCGAGGACTAATCCCCGCATTGGTGCGAGCTAGAACCGCACCAATGCGTTACAAGTAAGGCGCCGCCGGCTTCCCGCCGCGGCGCCTTTTGCATGCCTCCAGAGTGGCTCTATCGAGCGGCCTGCCTATATCGCGTCGAGGACGCGGCCGAGGGCCGCGGAGATAGCCTCAGGGTCTTCAAGAATCACCATGTGTCCGGAGCCTTCCACCGTTTGCAGGCTCGCGGCGGGCCAATTCTCACAGAGCACTTCGGATTGCGAACGCGGGGTGACGATATCGGCGGTGCCCACCACTACTTCACCGTGGAGTTTTGCCAGCCGTTCTGCGGCACCATACTCGGCGTGATCCAAAAGGTCATCGAAGAAGCCGGAATAGGAGGCCAAGGGGGTATCGAGAAGCATGGCAACGTGGAACTGCAGCTTCTCCATCTGGGGAAAGCCGGCTAGGGTCACGGCAAAAAGCGGGGCGATAAAGCGGGCAACTTCAAAGCGGGCACTATCGACGCGCCCGGGCAGGCGCAGGCACAGGCGGTAGAGCGCGTGCAGGGACTTGGACTGCAAAATCTGGGCCACGCCCTTGGCCGCAAAGCGACGCATAGAGGTAGAAATCAGCAACGCGCCCTTGATGCGCTCATACACCTCGGCCGGCGCACGGCGGATGAGGTTCAAGGCAACCATGCCGCCCAGGGAATGGCCCACGATGACCAGATTGCCGTGGGGAGCGCGCTCGCGGATGACGGCTAGGACGTCGTCGGCAGCCGCGTCAACGGTGCACTCTTCTGGGTCGACCGTGCTGGACTGCCCATGCCCGCGCAGGTCCACCAACAGTGCGCGCGCGTTGCGGCCGCGCAGGTAATTGGCCTGGTCATAATAGGCCTCTGAAGACAGGCAATAGCCGTGGATGAAGACCACCGTCACAGGGGCGTCCTGCTGGCCCACTTCGTACCAGGCGATGTCTAAGCCATCGTGGTCCACGGTGCCAGACGCGCTGATGTGAGTAAGCCCCGGCTCGGTAGAGGGATCATGCAACCCGCCATAGAGCTTTTCTAGCTCGGCGCGGTGCGAGGGGCGCAGGCGCTTGAGCCAACTACGCGCCACAACGGAAGAACGTTTTCTCAATGCCATAACGGGATCAATACTAGACTGGTGGGCATGGCAAACGACCTCAGTGCCCAATTGCAGGCAAAGTTTAATGCGAGTGCGCCGGACAAGGAGCCGGAGCGCGATACTCTCGGCCAGCTCATCGCGCTCATCCACAAGGTCACCGGGACCGAGGAAGACTTGGGCCGCGAGACCCGCCTGAAGGATATCGGCGTGGAGTCGCTCGATCTGGTGGAGCTTACCGTTCGCGCGGAAGAGGCTTTCCAGGTGCGTTTTTCTGAGGAGACGATGCTCAACAGCGAAACCATCGGCGATATCGCCGAGTATGTGGAGGATCACCAATGATTTCTTACCTATCAGACATGGACGGCGTGCTCATCAAAGAAGGTGAGATGATCCCTGGCGCCGATAAATTTATCCAGGCACTCAAAGACAATGACATCGAGTACATGGTGCTGACCAATAACTCCATGTCTACCCCACGGGACCTGTCAGCCCGCCTGCGCAATACCGGCCTGGACATTCCTGCTGAGCGCATCTGGACCTCCGCTACCGCTACCGCGAACTTCCTTTCCAGCCAGGTAAGCTCCAGCAAGGCCTACGTAGTGGGCGAATCCGGCCTGACCACCGCCATGCACGAGGCGGGCTGGATCCTCACCAACGATGATCCGGACTTCGTGGTACTTGGTGAGACCCGCACTTACTCCTTTGAGGCGATTACCACCGCCATCAACCTCATCCGCGATGGTGCGCGTTTTATTGCCACCAACCCGGATGTCACCGGCCCCGCCCCCACGGGCGTACTTCCAGCTACCGGCGCCGTGGCTGCGCTCATTACCGCCGCCACCAACCGCGAGCCTTATTACGTGGGCAAGCCTAACCCGGTCATGATGCGTTCGGCGCTGAATAATATCGGCGCCCACTCGGAGGAGACGATCATGATTGGTGACCGCATGGATACCGATGTGAAGGCGGGCCTTGAGGCCGGTATGCGCACGGTACTGGTACGTTCCGGCATTTCCGATGACCACGAGATTTCTCGCTACCCGTACCGCCCGTCGGCCGTGCTGAAATCCGTGGCGGAGCTGCCAGACAGGATCCTGGATCCTTTCGCAGAGGCGGAATAGTCCATAGCCGAGCGCACCACCCGGCGGCAGAAGCAAAGGGGTTGGCCAGCAACAGCTGGTCCAACCCCTTTCGTGCCTTCTACGGCAGGCGCACGGCAGCAGTAAAGCCGTGGCGCTGCGCGAGGTAACGCACGACGCAATCAAGCGCGTCCAGCTCCTCGCGGGTGCCGGTAAGCACCTGGTGGCAGCCGATACCGCTGCCCGCGTTGGCGCAGGCGCTCCCGCCTTGGGCAAGCGCCGCTACGGAAAGCCCATCCCGGAACCAACGAGTGCACCACTGAGCGGTCAGTGGGTCATCGCCCGGAATGATAAATTCCGACTCGGTACGGATGCACCGATCCATGGCGTGTTCAATCTCCGAGCGCAGCTTGCGCGGCATCCCGGAAATCTTAAGCACACCAGTGACCACGGTGGCGCCGCCGTTGACGGAGGGCCACGTGGAGGTGGAGGCCGGCTGTTCAACCGGCGCAGGGTTAACGCACGTATTCATAGCCGATTCTCCCTCGACATAGATCACCACCGCACGAGGCCTGCCGGCCCGGCGCGATGCAAGACGAGCTTCGTCTTCCCCAACGAACTGTCTGATGCGTCTGCTCACAATTTTCCTGCGTCACACCCCTCCCTACAACCCTCAACTTTCACTTCAACCCCCATTCGCTAAACCTCAACCCTAGGTACAGACTGGGGCCAAAGTTGCAGGTGAAACCAATGTTACAAATGTGAAATTTGGAGTTTGCTGAGAAAATTCTGCCCCTTCTTGACGGAAGGAAACAGAAGCCCTGCTCACGCACGAGAACGCGCAACTAGAATCTCACGCAACCGCCGCCCGTGCGCTCGCGCCGGTCTCCTGCGCCGGATGGCCCCTTCTCGCACGAAATTCCCCGACTTCTCCCCGCCCCGCGGGGGAGCCTTCCACCGCACCACTTCCCCCAGTGGAAGGCGCTCGCTCCACCAAAGCGGGCAGATTACAAAGAGTTCCAGATGGCGGTATTCGTATCGTGCCAGAGCGGCTTGCACCATTCGCCAAAGTCGCGGTTTGTGAGCGCGACCATGGCATAGTCGCCGGCGACCCAGAGGTAGGTGCCGGACATGCCGAAGTGACCGACGGCGTCGGCAGGCAGGGCGCCCATCCAGTGATCTTTGTCGCCGTGGATTTCAAAGCCTAGGCCCCAGGTGCAGTCTTTGAAGCTGCCGTAGCCCGGAACGATGCCGCGCAGGCCGCCGAAGTGTACGCGGCGCATATCGGTCACGGTGGAGGGGTGCAGGATTTGTGGATTCTGGACTTCCGCGGCAAAGGCCGCGAGGTCCTCCACTGTGGAGACCAAACCGTGGCCGGCCGAGCCTTCGAGCCGGGTGGAATTCATGCCCAGCGGGGCCAAGATGCCTTCGCGCAGGTACTCGGCAAAGTCCATGCCCGTAGCTTCAGCCACGGTATCCGCGGCCCACTCATAACCGGCCGAGGAATAGATGCGGCGCTCGCCCACCGGCTTCTGTGGCTCCCGGGAATCAAAGGAAATGCCAGAGGCGTGCGCAAGGAGGTGCTCGAGCGTGGAGCCCTCCGGGCCGGCGGGCTGCTCAAGCTCTACGGCGCCTTCTTCCACGGCCAGCATCACGCCGTAGGCCGCGACCAGCTTGGTTACCGATGCCACCGGAAACTCGCGGGCGGTATCCCCCACCGTTTCTTGCACCTCGCCGCGGTGCAGCAAGGCTCCGGCCACCGTATCCGCGGGCCACTGGCTAATTTGGCTAAATTCACTCATACTCACCAGCCTACTGAGCCTCATTCGGAAGGACTGGACCGCTGTGGGCGCGCCTTTGAGCCGGTCACCCCTTTGGCCTACTGGGCCCGCACACCTTAGGTCCAAGGTGATCGGGCCGATCTGAGCGAATGGCCCCCTCAATTCAGCCCTAAAGTCCTCAAATCAGCCCGATCAGAATGGACCTAAGCCACAGAAGCCGGCGAAAGCCCCTCGAAACCGCCCAACCGCCAGACGCGTCAGTCCCCCAGGAGGCCGCCCAAGTAAACCATCGGTTAAAACAACAAGAACATTTTATGGAATCGGACAGGAAACGGTTGCACGCCCATTAGACATGAGAAAACTTTCAACCATGTCTAATAATTCTAAGAACACGGGCAGCGCAGTTAACCGCCGCCGCTTCCTGCAATCCACCGGTACCGCCGGTGCCGCCATCGCTTTGTCCGGTGCAGCCGCCAACGCCCAAAGCAGCCTCTCGCCGCGCGTGGAGCAGCACATGGTGGAGCCCAAGCTGGGCGAGCGACCCTTCCTCCACGGCGTGGCCTCGGGCGATCCGATTCCGGATTCGGTCATCTTGTGGACCCGCGTGACCCCGGACGCCGATGCCATGCCGGGATCCGGACTGGGCGAGGCCACCCCGGTTGAGTGGGAAATTGCCAAGGATGAGGGGTTCGGGGACGTCGTTAAGCGGGGCGAAGTGACCACCGACGCCAGCCAGGATCACACCGTACACGTGGATCCGCACGGCCTGGAGCCGGAGACCGTGTACTTCTTCCGCTTCAAGGCGCAGGAAAAGTACTCGCCCGTCGGCCGCACCAAGACCGCCCCGGCGCTGAGCGCCTCCCCGGAGGAGCTCACCTTTGGCGTGGCTAGCTGCGCCAACTGGGAGTCCGGCTTCTTCAATGCCTATGGCGATATTGCCCAGCGCGGCCGCGCGGACCAGCTGGATTACATGATTTTCTTGGGCGACTATATCTACGAGTATCCGCAGCGCGAATACGCCGGCTATGGCCCGGTGCGCCTGCACCACCCGGCGCACGAGATTATCTCGCTGGAGGATTACCGCATCCGCTTCGGCCGCTACCGCACCGATGAAAACCTGCAGGCCGCACACGCCGCGCTGCCGTGGGTCGTGGTGTGGGATGACCACGAGGTAGCCAACGATAACTGGCGCGAGGGCGCCGAGAACCACACCGAAGGCGAGGAAGGAGCCTTCCTGGACCGCCGCAAGGCCGCGATGCAGGCCTACTTCGAATGGATGCCGGTGCGCGCGACCAACCCATCCGAGCAGGGCCACCTCTACCGCAGTCTGACCTTCGGCGATCTGGTGGAGCTGACCATGATGGACCTGCGCACCTACCGCGATGAGCAGGTGCGCTTTGGCCCGCGCAAGATGGCTGCAGAGGGCCGCACGATGCTTGGCTCCGAGCAGTACAACTGGCTGCTCAATAAGATCGAGACCTCTTCTGCCAAGTGGAATATGCTGGGCAATTCCGTCATGTTCTCCCCTATGAACCTGGCTACCCTGCAACAAGATGACAAGACCAAGCCGGTCTCTTCCTCGCTGTCTTCCAATATCACCGGCATTCCGGTCAACGGCGACCAGTGGGATGGTTACTCGGCGGAGCGCCGCTTGCTTATCGACGCCCTCTCTAAGCACGACTCCCACACCCTCTTTGTCACCGGCGATATCCACTCCGAGTGGGCGCACAATATCAGCAAGGATGGCCGCATCTTCGGCGCCGAGATGGTCTGCGCCTCCGTATCTGCACCCAACGTGAACGAGCAGCTGAAGCTGCCGGAAGGCAATGAGCTGTCCAAGCTGGCCGAGCGCTACTTGATGGGCGCCAACCCGCACACCCGCCACGTGGATCTGGACCACCACGGCTACAGCTTTGTCACCGTGCGCCCGGATTCGGCGGAAATGCACTGGCTGCGCGTAGATAACCTGCTCACCGCCAAGTCCCCGGTGCGCGAGGCCGTGACCATGACCTGGCGCCCGGGTGAGGGCTACAGCAAATAGTTGTAAGTTCTGTCACATGACAGGTACTCGGTGTTAACGAACGAGTAGTACACCTTCGATAGAGATAGTGAAAGACCCTCTCTGGGGAATTTCACTACCTATCACTCGCCCGCCTTTCGGGCCCCCTTTGGTGCCGCGGATTCTTCCCTAGTCCGCGGCATACTCATAGTCGATGTAGCCGCGCTCGCCGCCTAGGTAGAACGTATCCTGGTCCGGCTCGTTGAGCTCGAGGCCTTCGCGCCAGCGGCGCACCAGGTCCGGGTTGGCGATGAGCTCGCGGCCTACTACTGCGGCATCCACGTAATCCAGCTCGATTTCGCGCTGGGCATCCTCCTTGGAGGTCATCGTGGGGAAGCCATCATTCATGAGCACCTTGGTCACGCCGTTTGCGCGTGCCTTCTGTGCCAGCGTGGCGATGAGCTCGCTTTCCGGCTCACTGTGTAGCAGGGACACATAAGCCAGGTTCAGCGGTGCCAGGGCATCGAGCAGGCCGCCGTAGGTGGCCAGCATATCTTCCTGATCGTCTTCGATGACGCCCTGCACGTTGTGTGCCGGGGAGAAACGCACGCCCACGCGGTCGGCACCGATTTCCTCCGCCACGGCGCGAATGACCATCTCTGGCAGGCGCCAGCGATTTTCCGGGCTGCCGCCAAATTCATCTTCGCGCTTATTGGCAGACGGCGCCATGAACTCGTGCAGCAGGTAGCCGTTGGCGCCGTGGATCTCCACGCCGTCGACACCAGCATCAATAGCCCGGCGCGCGCCCTGGCGGAATTCGTCCACGATGCGCGGCAGCTCTTCCGTCTTCAGCTCGCGCGGGACCGGCGCATCCATCTTGCCAGCGAAGCCACGCACGGTTCCGCCCCAGTCAAAGGCGCTCGGCGCCTCCGGGTTCGCACCGTCGATCAGGTCTGGGTGGCTGGTGCGGCCGCCGTGCATGATTTGCATGAACAGGGTGCCGCCTTCCTCGTGCACGCGGTTTGCGACGGCGCGCCAGCCTTCTGCCTGCTCGTCGGTCGCAATGCCCGCCTGGCCCGGGAATGCGCGGTTGGTCCACGCCGGGAAGGTTCCCTCCGTAACCACCAGACCGGCCGTGGCACGCTGCGAGTAGTACTTCTGGTGCAGCTCGGTAGGTACACCGCTTTCGCCTGCACGCTGGCGGGTCAGTGCCGCCATGGTGACGCGGTTATCTAGCTTGAATCGGCCAAGTTCCAGTGGTTCGAAAAGTGAAATCATGCCCAGTGCAACGCGCAGCCGGGCTGCACTATTTCACCACTGTCAAAAGGATAATGACACCAGCGTGTATGCCAGCTTTACCTCGCCCAATAATGAGCGCTGGACGGACCGACTTACTGTAGAAGGCCAGCCCTACTAGCGCGGCTCTGCCGGGATCTCTTGGCCGGTGCTGCCGGCGGTTCCGGAAGCCTGGGTGCCGTCGCCGGCATTTCCGCCTGCATTAGAGGCGTTGCCGGAGCCAGCACCGTCGTTATCTGCGCCGTTGGCGGCGCTCGGGGCGGGCGAGGCATTGCCAGTAGTGCCTGATCCCTGGCCCCCGCCGCCGGCAGGCGTATCAGTCGCGCCAGTGCCATTAGAGCCTTGCGGGTTGGCGGTCTCCGTGGGAGCAGAGCTGTCCTCCGCCGGTTCGTACTGCGTGCCGGTCTCGGTGGATTCGGGGGTGGGGTTGGTGGAGGGAGCGTCGGAAAGCTGCGAGGAAGAGGCCGCCGCGCCGCTATCGCGCCAGTGCTCGGGCGAAAGCCAGCCCGCATCGCCGTTTTCGGGATTGCTTGAGGCCAGGGCCAGGGCGCCGACGACGAGCAGAGCCAGGATGAGGCCCGTGGTAGAGGCGCGGACACGGCCGCCAATGGTGGCGATCTTCTGGAACTTGGTATTGGTCTCCAGCGCGCGCCAGATACCCTGGGTGGGCTCGGGCTCTTGGTCCTCGTCATCCGGCAGCGCGGGCTTTCCGGGGCCGTCGCTATCTGGGCCATCCGTCTCAGGTGACTGGTGCTCCGGCTGGGAGTCTGGGCGCGAGCCCTCCCCTGCCGCGGAGGCATCCTTGACGGACTCTTGTGCCGCTGGATTGTCGCCTGCCGGAAGAAGCGGGCGCTGGATTTCGTCCAAGTCGGTCACGTTGTAGTGATCCCAGAACTCGGAAAGTAGCGCGGAGCGAATGGCCCGCTCCACCGCCCACTGGCGGGCGGGGTTTACGGTCACCAACACGCGGTAGGTCACGTGCCAAGACTGTCCAGCCGCCTGCGGGGCAACCAACTGGGTGGCCGGCAGCACCTCGAGCTCGCCATTGACGTCCACGGCGATGGACGGTTCCTGGATGGCTTGCTCGGAAATCGTGCGCACCCGGCGCGTGATTTCCGGCAGGGTCTCACCTTCTTGCACCGGCACGTCAAAGTTGACCACGGCGCGCGACCACTCCTGGGAGTAGTTGGTGACCGCGCCGGCCGAGCTATTAGGCACGGTCACCAGCTCGCCGGTGGGTGTGCGCACCTTGGTAGTGCGCAGGGTCAGCATCACCACGGTGCCTTCCACGTCAGTCACGCCATCGAAGCTGACATAGTCGCCCACGCCAAATTGCTTTTCCGAAAGGATGAAGAAGCCAGAGAGGAAATCCGCAATGATGGACTGGGCGCCAAAGCCCACGGCGGCCGAGACTATCGTCGCCGGCACCGCCGCACCTACCGCAGGCACGCCGAGATTGGTCAGCGCAGCCCAGATGATGAGGAAGTACGCTGCTGCCTGCACGATGTAGACCAGCGCACCGGTCAGCGCCAGGCGCGCCTTGGTGGCTTCTTCGTCTTCATCGAGGCGGCGCTCCATAATGCGGATGGCCAGCCTGCCGATGCGCGGGATCAAAATGCCTATCAGCAATAGCGCGATAAGCGGCAAGCCGTGGTCAACAAAGAGGCTCCACAGCTCGTAGAAGTAATACTTCAGATTCATGCCTCCAGAGTAGGCCGCGTGCCTGAAAACTGGATGCCAGTTGACTGCCAGCAACCGTGCAAACCTCGCCCCTGCCGGCGCGCACCCCCTATGCCCTGCGCAAACTCCTGCGAGCTCGGCCGGGCTTGGCTACTCTGTGGGGCATGAAGAAATCATTCCTTATCCCCTTCTTTTCCCTCGCCCTCTTTACCACCGGCTGCGGCGGCAGCGATGACACCGCCACCACCATCTCCACGGTGAAGGAAACCGTCACGGAGACCGCCTCCGAAACCAGCACCACCGAAACAAGCACCGAGGAATCGACCACGGAAGAAACCACGACAGAAACTCCGCAGGAGCGCGAGCCACGCACGGAAACTCCGGAGCCGGCGACGAATAACCAGCAGCAGGCCAACACCGCGGGATACCAGTGCGCGGACGGCACCTGGGTGGAGTTTGCCGGGCTGTGCAAGGAATCCAATAATCAGCCGCCGGTCCAGCCGGCGCCGCAGCAACAGGCACCGCAGCAGGGCCAAGCCAATAACGGCGGCCCGAGCGCGGATTGCCCGGCCTACCTGTGCGGCTATGGCAACGATGCCAATGGCAACCGGAATAAAAGCTCCGGAGAAATCCAGACCCAACATGGCTGCGAGCAGGGCTACATCACGGATCCGCAGGTCTGCGGCGCGGTGGGGCGCTAGGCCGTTTCCCGCGAAGCCTCCGCGAACTAGGCCGCCGCGCTAAACCACCGCGCCGAACCCACAGCCCTAGTCGCGGGAGTTATAACGCTTCATGAGGCGGTCAATGAGCTCATCGGTAAGCTTGTCATCTTCCAAGATGGAATCCAGCAGGCGCTGCGATTCCTCATGGGAGGCCTGCTCTTCTGCCTCGTAGGAGTCACCGCTAAGGTCCATACCAAAGTCGGTGTTCTCGGACTCCGCGGTCTGGGCACTGAGCTGATCGACGTCCGATTCAAACGACTGCATAAACTCGCTGGCCTCCGCCGCGGCCTCCTTGCGACGCTTGCCGGAGCGCACTTCCTTTTCAATGCGGCGCTGCAGTGCAGCCTCCATCTGACGGTGGCGCCACGAGCGCACGCGGTGCGGCTCCAAGCGGCGGCCCACCGCGCGGCTCTTATTCTCGGCCTTCTTCGCCAGCACCTTCACCTGCGCCGCGGTGTGATTAATCGGCGCCCATTCCTGATACGCCGGCACGCGCCAGCCGGCCCAAATGCCCAGCAGAGCCAAGAAGATGGAAACCAGCGGCCCGATAATCATGCCCACGGCCATCATGTCATAGTGGTGGCCCACCAACACGATGATCGCGCAGGCCACGGCCGGGATGACCGTCGGCTGGTTATCGCCAAAGACGCTAGGCTCGCGCCCCATGACGATGTCACGAATCATGGATCCGCCGGTGGCGGTAAACACACCCATCATGATGCACGGGATAAGCGGCAGCCCATAGGTGATTGCCTTCACGGCGCCGGTGGCGGCCCAGAGGCCGGACACGACGGCGTCGCCATGCGCTTGCAGATAATCCCAGGTCTTGCCCTTGAAGTAGACAAAGCGGGCAATGAGCGCACCAGCAAAGGCCAGGTAAAGGTATTCCGGCTGGCTCATGGCCGCCACGGTGCCGCGGTTAATGAGCACGTCGCGCACCATGCCGCCGCCCAGGGAAGAAAACATCGCGATGAAGAAAAAGCCGATGATGTCGTAGCCGCGCTTGCGCGCCATGGTGCCGCCGATGATTCCCATCAGCAGCACGCCGCTGATATCGGACCAGCGGTAGAGAGATTCAATGAGCGGATCCACTTCAACCATATGGTTATTAGACTTCACCGCCCGCCACTGCGCAATTAGCACACCCATATGCGCAGCCAGGCACGAGAAAAGGCGCCGGCATTGCTTGCCGACGCCTCCCTTAACCGTGGGGCCAGCGGGGCTCGAACCCGCGACCAACGGATTATGAGTCCGTAGCTCTAACCGACTGAGCTATAGCCCCACGCGGATCACACACCACTAGGGCGAAGATCCGCTCCCAAAAGAGTAGCCAATGCGGGGCTAAAGACCAATTTGCCCCCACAAGTCTTGGCACTTTTGCTCGCTTCATACCCCCAGAGGGTAAAAAGTGATTTATGCGCAAAGTATTCTCTTCTCTCATTCTCATCTCTGCACTTACGCTCACCGCATGCTCAGATAGCAGCGACGGCACACCGCTGTCGAAGGACTCGCAATCCGATACACAAAATGATTCAAATTCCATCATCGGCACTTGGAAGCAAGACGACAGCGCAAGTGAGGATGGCTGGATGGAAGCCAGCATTACCGATGACGTCATTACCGTGGAATGGGTTTTAGATAACGGTGACAATCGCATGATTTATTGGATTGGTTCCTTTGATGCCCAAGGCGCGGCAGCCGGTGAAACTATTACTTCTAATCGCGATGTAGTTGCCACTGACTCGGAGTGGATGGCTACCTCTGCAGAGAAAAAGGACTTCAAATTTGAGGACGGCTCCCTGACTTTCAAGGTTGCCATCGATGACGAAGAATTTACCACTCACATGAAGAAGCTAAAGGATGATCCAACGACTGTAAATGAGCTAAAAAGCACCGACTTCAGCCAATCCTTTAGCGATGGAGTCCTCGATGTTCCAGCCGCCAAGATTGAGATTACTAATCACCGCCTACTAAAACCGGGTGAACCAGGCAACGAAGCGAGTGAAAAGCCTATTCTCGTCTTTGAGTACAACATCACCAACAAGACGGACGAAAACTTAACGGCCTCTGACTTTGTCTCCTACTTCACCGCCGTCCAGGACAATGATCCTAATAAGGTGAACGAACTCAACGTCGGAGCATACTTCGACCCTGAAATTTCTGATACGCAGCTAGAACAGATCAAAGAGGGCGGGACAGTGCCTGGTGCAGTAGCTTACGAACTTGATGACCTGACCACTCCGGTGGAGCTCGTTGCTTCTAGAGCCTTTAGCCAAGACGAAATCGGACGCCAAACATTCAACTTCGGTTAGTATCTTGGTTCGAAAAGCGAGGCTCCGAGCCTGTGGCCCCACAGGGAAAATTCCCCGCTTACCTGGGGAGCACGGTGGGTAGACATCCCGGTTGAATCCGTCCAAGGGGCCATCCCCGCTTACGCGGGGAGCACCGAGCGCGAGAAGCGAGATGGGGATTTGATTGTGGCTCATCCCCGCTTACGCGGGGAACACTCGCTGAAGCCAGTCTTGAGCTCGTTGACAGAGGGCTCATCTCCGCTTACGCGGGGAACACGGCCAGGTTCGACTCCTAGCGTACACACTAACCGGCTCATCCCCGCTTACGCGGGGAACACTGTCGCTCTTCCCTCTCGATAGCTAACATGGCCGGCTCATCCCCGCTTACGCAGGGAGCACATCTGGTCATAAGCGGCCATATTCCACTTAATCGGCTCATCCCCGACTACGCGGGGAGCACTCCTTGCTGACCCACTTGATGTTGTTGACGTCGGGCTCATCCCGCTTGCGCGGGGAGCAGTGTTGGCCCTCCTAGTTGTTGGTTCCTACGTACGGCGCATCCCCGCTTACGCGGGGAGCACTGACCGTTACCACGACCGCCGCCCATCTCCACGGGCTCATCCCCACTTACGCGGGGAACACACCGACCCGGGCGCGAACTTCCCGTGGGACGTAGGCTCATCCCCGCTTACGCAGGGAGCACCGTGTCACTCATCTTATTTTTACGGCCCATTGGGGCTCATCCCCGCTTACGCGGGGAGCACGGCGGTGCTTGCGGATGCTGACCCTTTGCCTTCGGCTCATCCCCGCTTACGCGGGGAGCACATGCCGTCGATAATTTTGGTCGGCCCATACGGCGGCTCATCCCCGCTTACGCGGGGAGCACCAACGAGCCTGAATGACGTTATCCAGGCCCATCGGCTCATCCCCGCTTACGCGGGGAGCACCAAGGCATCAACTGCATGACACAGTTGGGGCCGGGCTCATCCCCGCTTACGCGGGGAGCACGAAGGCGGCGGGGAATAAGACCACGCGCTTGCCGGCTCATCCCCGCTTACGCGGGGAGCACGGTGTAGACGCCGGGCACGTGGTAGCCGCGCCGGGCTCATCCCCGCTTACGCGGGGAGCACGGAGGAGGTAGCCCGTGGGCTCATTGCCGAGACGGCTCATCCCCGCTTACGCGGGGAGCACCAGGCGTGCGTTACCTGCGTGGGTGGCGTGTGGGGCTCATCCCCGCTTACGCGGGGAGCACCTTGCACTCCCCTGCCTGCTAGTCGGGCTGATCGGCTCATCCCCGCTTACGCGGGGAGCACGTGTGGCCTATCAGGCGTCGAATGCAAGCCCTGGGCTCATCCCCGCTTACGCGGGGAGCACCTTGGTTGGTGACTTCTACGCGCTGAGGTTGGGGGCTCATCCCCGCTTACGCGGGGAGCACATTCTGGCGTCGACTATGGCCGCTGATACGCGGGGCTCATCCCCGCTTACGCGGGGAGCACGGCTGAGACCAGCAACCGTAAAGCTGCTATTGCGGCTCATCCCCGCTTACGCGGGGAGCACAGGTACTCCTCGACCCGCTTAACCGTCCACGTGGGCTCATCCCCGCTTACGCGGGGAGCACATCTTGCGGCGCTTCGCCTTATCGGGCGTTGGGGGCTCATCCCCGCTTACGCGGGGAGCACAGGCTTGATATTACGTTTGGGCCAACCCCAGTGGGCTCATCCCCGCTTACGCGGGGAGCACACTTGCTGAGCAGGAATGATAGGATCCTAAAGGTTATTTTACATACGGCTTCAAGCAGGAGGTCAAAAGCTCATTTAATCGAATACGCTAACCTCCTCTTTTCTGTCGGTTGTACATTTTGCGGGCTTGGCGTGCTTTCGACCAACCCGTCCGACGCTTCATTTGTTTTGGTTTATGTGGGCGCATCATTAACGTGACGCCATCGAAATCGGTGGGTTCCCAGTGATGCCGGTGAGTTCGAAACTCCATGCCTTGCTCATTAGCGGCGGGATACACCAATAAGGCACGACCATCTTTACAAAGATCCACGGTTCTCTCCCAGAGCAATTCCCGGACGCGCGCGGCAGGGCGTCCCACAAATGTTCCAGGGGTCAGCTCAATGAGCCATTTGCTGAGATCGCCTCGCAGACCTGCTGGGCAGGCCGTAACGACCAGCACCATCATGACAACGACTCCTCTTCTGCCCAATTCACCCCGGAGCCAATAACCTCGAGCTCACTCCACAGCATTAGCTCGGCATCGCTGACCAGGACATCATCGGGGGCATCGAAAAGAGCTTTAAGGTCGCGCACCATCCGGGGCATCAAGCGATGAGATACCACCTGATCGCGAATCCGGCGGCGCACCTCAATGGAGGGACTTCCCTGCTGTGCTGCCACGGCATCGAATGCTGCTGGAATAGAAATCTCCGCTTTGTACAGGTCGGCAACATCATAGACAAAGGAGCGATCGGTGCCAGTGTGTACAACGCCCAACGCCGGGACGAAACCCAGTGCTGCGATTACGGCATGTGCAACGCCATACAAAGCAGCGCTTCCTGCCGTGAGTGCCTGGTTGATGGGGTCCGAGGAATCGAAATCATTGGGGTCATAAGATCGACGATTCCAATACACACCCGTGCGCTCCGCTTCGGCGGCATAAATCCGCTTCATACGCGCACCCTCACGACCGCGCAACTGTGACATCGTCAACCCAGAAACATCTTCGCCAGGAAACCGCAGTGCATACATGCGGCGAGCGCAATCCAACCGTTTGCGCTGGTTACATATAACTTGCGCATGGATTTCAGCCATGCGGGAAGACTTAGCCGGCGGGCGACCGTGGGCGTAATAGCGAACCCCGCGCTCACCTACCCAGAGGGTGGTCACGCCGGCGTCGCCAAGCAAAGCCATAGCAGCGTAGGTGATCTTCGTGCCAGGACCGAGCAATAAGGCAGCCTGCTGGGTAGCCGGTACATAAGCCACCCCACGCTGATCGGTAATAGTAAGGGAATTTCCATCTCTATTGACCACGCACCGCTCAGCGTAAAGGAAGCTTATCCGGTCCGACATCCGCGCTAGTGCCTGGCGCGTGATGGGGACTTCAATCGGTGTGGACATTATGCACCCGTAGGTCGGGCCAAGGTCAATAGACCACAGCCATAACCGCGAGCCCTACCAATGCCATTGACTAAAGTCGCGCGCAGTGCGTCTGGATCACTGACCTCCAAGGTTCCGCGGTAGCGTGCAGTAGCGATGTGCACGCGACGGCGGCTATCGCCTTTACGGAAATCCAAGGATTTTCGCTCCACGATGGTGGTCTGCTCATGGACGGACCAGCGGTCACGTTCGGCATTACTAGCCTCATCCTGAGCGCGCGGGGCGAGTTTGAATCCGGCTCGTTCAGAGCGTTGGTACAGCCAGCCCAATTGGTGGTCTACTGAAACGTGCGCCTTAACTTTTCCTCGCTTTCCACCATTGGACTGCGAGTATGTGGGGTTGGCCAAGAGCTCAAAATGCCACCTCTGCCCCTTAGCCAGAGAACCCAAGAGGCGGTCATACTCGACTGATTGCGCAGGTCTTGTATCCCACCCTGCCTGCTCAGCTATCACGCTGGCAGTCGGCTTTTCTGGCCCAACGACATAGAGCGCATGGTGGTGAGCACTTTCGTCAAGGCGCCACAATATGCGACCAGAAGACTGGTCTAAGTCGGGCGGGAAAGATGCTGCCACAGCCGCATGCATAGCCTGCGGGTTAGTCAAAAGCTTCCGACCTTGGCGACGCCGCGGGTTAATCAAAATCTTTGTCAACGTACTCATACATTCATCACCGCTTCCAGGAAGGGATCCGGACGCCGGTTTTCCGGTTCAATCGGGTTTTCCACGGTGGCGAATTCCTTTTGAACAACGGTGCGCCACGAATACTTACGATGCTCAGGGTCGAAAGAAACTGGCACGTCCTGGCAGGCCGTACCGACTTCGCCGGCAAGTGAGTCACGGTAAATAGGCAACTCTACTTCCTGCCCACACGTGCGCATATAGTCCTTCGTTGCATGCCACGTCGAGTGGTCCTGCAGTGCTTCCACCGCAGACTTATTAACCACTCCGAGCACGATATTCGGCGGAGCTGGGCATGACCTACGTCCGAGGAAAATGGGATAGACCGGCCGTTTCAGGCTTTCGGCAAAACCGTATAAGAGAGCTTGATCTTCGCTTTCGATAGCAGCAACAAAGGCAGCATCGGTTAAGAAGTATCGAGTAATCAGCCTGGCTTGGCTCTTCGGGTTATTCTGCCAATCTTGAGCAGTCTGATAATCACGGAGCAAACTACCAGATTGATCCACGCGCACTGCGAATCTCAGTCCTGCCAGATCTTCTACTCCATCGGTGCGACGCCTACCTTCAGCTGCAGCGAGCATTCCCAGCACACCCGACTTAGAAGGAAGGGTAGATGTGGCTCGCGTGGCGTAGCGAGACTCGGTTCCCCACGACTGCATCGGACCTTTAAGGAGCAATAACAACGAGTATGTCATTGTCGGCGTCCTTCCTACTTCTCTAGCGCGGCAGCCAATCGATCCGCGAGCTCAGGAAGAGTTACTTCTTCTGCAAGATCCGCAAAGGCTTTACGGGCTTCGCTCACGCCTACAACGAACGAAGCTTGGGGCTTGAGGCCGTAGTTGTTCTCAAACTCCGACTCTTCCCTGGCCAAGGTTTCTGCACCGGCGACGCGTAGGCTCTTTCCGTCTGTTGCCTCGACCGGCTCTTCAAAGGCGGTGACAAGGCTTACTGGACGGGTATCGCGTACTGCAATATAAACCAGCTCTGGCAGGGTCTGGTTGGCAAAAGTGTTGATCTTGCCGGTGGGCATGGACTTGATGAACGCATCCACGAAGTCAACGGCGGCTTGCTTCGCATTTTCCTCAGAATCTAGGTTTTCGCTCAGACCATCAAGGTTTACTGTGGCATAGCGGTAGAGCGTCGAAGACATCATCTGCACGGTGCCGATCATTCCGGCGCCTGTCTCCTCCCCTTCTTCTGCCAAATCATCTACTGCGGTGAAGTAATCAAACTCGGGTGCACTGGCATGAATGCCAAGGGCGTGCGCCACCTGCACTGAGGCATCAATATTGAAAGCAGCATCATCGGCGACCATACGGCCGAAGAGCGCCATATCCACCGAGTGCTCGGTATCGAGGATTTTTTGCGCTTCCTTTCTACTGATTTTTTCGCCGTCTGCCGCGACGATGGCTTCTGCAGCGCGGTCGATCTGGTGGGGGCTCAAGAAAAGCAGGTACTTGGTCTGTGGGTACTGTGCTGCCTTTAGCTCCTCCTCCGTAGTCTCTTCCGACTCCTCGAGAGCCTTAAGCTTCTTGGAATCTACTTCCGTCGTAATGCCGGCGGACTTGAAAAGGCCGGCCACTGCAGCCCGGGCGCGCTCAGCGTCCCACCCCTCGTGGTCCTCTACCTTACGGCCAATTTTTGCGGGAATGCGCTTCGAACGATCTCCGACGGATTCCGCATCAACGTGGGTCTCAAAGTACTTACGGATTGCGCGCTTCCACGACTGGGAAGAAACACGCTGGCGCGGTACACCGCCATACACTGCGGACTTTGGTGCACCGGTATCGTCACGGTTAATAAGCGATGGCGGAAGGGTGTGCAGAGCGTGGATATCAATAATAAGAGACATGGTTTTCAACTTCCTTTCAAACAGTAAGGGTTTAGGATTCTGGCTCGTTGTGAGTGAAGGCATAAACGCCGGTGGCGAAATCGCGGCCCCACCGCAGTAGGACGCCTTGGCGGCGAGCTTGTTCTTTCTGGGTTACTGTCTGGTCACTTAAAACGCGGAGGTCATTGGCAAATTGCCCATAGTCAAACCCCAGCTTGGCGCGTCGAAGCAGCGTGACCAAAGAGCGAATGTGAACCATCCTGGAGGCCTCGTCTTGCGCCACCATCATGGCGTCGAAACGAGGCTTGGTGGACTGGGATTGGCTCTGGGAATAAAAGCGCCCGCATGCTTTAGCAAAACTTTGCCCAGCGATGTGGGCATCAGTAGTAGCGCTTTGCATATGCACACCCAACATTGTGAGGGCTTGAAATGCTGCCAGTTCTGAGGCCGATGGTTTATCTCCTCGGCCCAACTCCAACTCGCTCAAGGGTGGTTCCAGTAGAAGCAGAACTTCCTCCAAGGCAAGGGGGTGATTCTCCAGTCTTACTGCAGAGTACTTCCGCAATGTTGCTAGCACTGCTCGGGCGTGTGCCTGCTTAGCGTGGTTCGGCGAATGAAAAAGATCTCGTTGCAGCGAATCTGCGGTCCGAGCCACCGAGGCGCGAAGCCTTGGACCACCGCTACGTTGCGAGCCTGTCTTAGAGGTGTTTTGATTCTCATGCATGGGCCTTGCCCTCCTTCAGAGATGAATCGTTACTTCGGCTCTCAGCCGGTGGTGCGGTAAGCGGCAGGTCGTTATCAAGGCGGCGAAGAAGTTGCCGGTACAAAGAACCTGCAGAAATGATTCGGCCCTTTCCTTCTTCTCCGGCATCAATTTCCCTACCGATGACCGCCTTTTGACCAGCTCCTCGGAGCAATTCTCGAGCGTGCGCCAGAGCTACACCTCTGGCACGCTTTTGCCATATTTTTTGAGATTCATCGGTAGTATCCACCGCAACGGTAGACATCCACTCGATAAACTGCGGTTCTAGCTGGGCATAGAAGCGTTCTTTGGCAGCTACTCCAAACTCGTAGTCATTGCCCGCGGCTACCCGCAATTGGCCAGCGAACCAGCCCATGCTGATCGCTGCCTGATAGGTCTGTTTAGCGGAGGCTCGAACAGCATTTCTCACTTTGCGGCCTGCGTCATCGTCCCGAAGCACCACAACAGGCAGCCCGATAGTAGAGCTAAACGTACTGGCCACCGAAGACTCTTGCGGCCCGTACTCCATGGAGACTAGAGCGACATCGAAGACATGCTTTTCCAAGTATCCATCGGCATCTAGAGCCGCCAGGTTACTCAGGTTTGCGGGGCGTAGCGGAGCCTTATCCTTCTTTTGATCAAAGCCGGGGTCATCCTCAAGCGCGATCAAGGAATCAAGACCACGCCACATGGTTTGCGTCGAGTCGTAGGGGCGAGCGTAGTACGCTGTCACGCCTTTCTTTGACTGATTCGGGCTATAACGATACGGCGTCATTGGATCGGCCAGCACGTTCTTTCCTGCATCCGGAATACGGTCCCCGTTGGAAACTACTACTCGAGTAACCCGTCCGCCTTCGACAACGAGACGCACTCGCCGCGCTTGCCAGGTTGCCAAGTCAGCAGCACCGCGAGGAAATGCACCGAGCTTATCGTCGGATCCGGGGCGCTGCGCTGCCGTATCGGGTTCACGCTCCCACACCGGCTTATCGCCTTCGATGGGGTTTGAATCCTGCTTGGTGGTGACAACATACTGGGAAGTGTTAAGCAGCAACGTCTCTAATAATCCACCCGTCCCAAGAACGAGTGTTCCGCCCGTTCGGCCGGTCCAACCGGTACCGATGGGATAGCCCTTACCACCCTTGACGCGTGGATCGCCCTCCGCGCCGGTCTTAATACCCGAATAGTCATAGGCTTGCAGGTGGATAAGCCACCGAGCAGCCTCAGCTAAAGACAAACTTTGACGGCCATCCCCAGTGCGCATAGTGAAGAAATCTTCCGCGGCCTCGGGAACGATATAAGAGATGGGACGAGTGTCCCCCTTCTTCGAATGCAGGGTAGCTACCTGCATAAAGGGTTGGGTTTCAGAGAGAAGATCAAAGCGATCAGCAAAGGCGTCGAGATAATCCAGAACAACCTCATCACGTCGCTCCTTGATCAGGGTTTCTCGCTGATCAGCGAACCATTCTCCCCAATCAAAATGAGCCCGCCGAGAATTGTGCGAATGGGCACGAGCGATATCCAGAGCATGGGCCCGCCAAAAAATAGCAAGCAGTACACGGATTACCGCATAGTCCTGGGTGGGTGAATCACCCAAGACTTTTTGAACATCGCCGCGACCCGAAAATATATCCCGGATACTTAATGCGACTGGGGCGTCTGCGCTGTCAATGCACGAGATCCACGGCTCATCGAGCAAATTAAATGTTGGTTTTTCAGTCATTATCTTTCGCCTCCTTTCTGTAAAGATGAGTTGGTGGTGTGTAGTAAATACTCCTGGGACGGAGGTGCCCTCAGGGTAGCTTTGGCCTTGGACATGCTAACCCCTACCGTCGCTCGTTATTTCGATTCCAAGCTCGGAGGAATAGCGGATTTCAAAGCGTCCAACCGTTGCTTCATTATTTTCGTTAAGCACAAGAGCTAGTTGTCCTCGGAGCAGATAATGATCTACCCATTCACCTGGTGTAGATTCCTCAAGCTGGCTTACAACCGCGTCAAAGTCTGTTCCATAACGAGTCATCCTGCCGGGTAACCGAACTGTACTCGAGGCCAAGTGAAAGGCCAGCTCGTATGAAACTTCGCCCCCATCAAGAACCTCGCTGTCCCAACCCCAAGGCCGATATCCATAATCGGTAGCGATAATGGGGATGACCTCCACGCTCGGCTCAATATCACGAACCTGTGCCGCTCCCCCTTCCCCAGCACTGCGCTCAGAATCATCGACCAGTCGCTCAAAGAGCGCTTTAAATTGCAGACCATGACTAGGGTCAGGTAATCGATAATCTGCGGACTTCAAATGAGCCGTAGCTTCCCCATGTCGCCTCTCATCTTCTGCTTCGGTCCACGCTTCCAGCCACGGTGCTGGGGGTTTAAAATCCGGGTTATAAGCCTCAGCGACGAGCTTGGCAGTATCATCTGGTCGTCGAAACTCCTCTGGCAACACAGCCAGAGTGGACATCAGGATCGCTCGACCATAGATTGCTTCCGCTCCAGAATCGAACTCCGGAACTGGATCTTTCTGCAGCACACCGCGAATGAAAATCTTCGGCTCCCGGAGACGGCGAGGTCTATCAGTTTCGGGGCGCGCATGACGGTGCAGCCTACCAATGCGTTGGATGAGCAAGTCTATAGGCGCGATATCCGTGATGAGAACATCTGCGTCAATATCGAGACTCTGCTCGGCAACCTGGGTGGCTACCACAATTTTGCGCCACGGACGACCAGCTCCGCGGTGAGAATCAGGGCCAAGCTCTTTCCTTAGCGAGTCTTCCTTTTTCACCCTTTCCCAGGCCACAAAGCCCGCGTGGTGAAGCTCCACACACTCGCCATACATTTCCGACAGGCGCGAGTACGTAGCTTGAGCGCGGCCAATAGTATTGCAAATAACAAGGGCACATCCGCCGTCATCAAGTAGCTCGTCAAGCAATACCGGAAGCGGGCGTCCTTCTTCATCGAGTATCTGAATCTCTCCCACCAAGTTGGTAGGCGATGGTTCTACCGAGGTCACATGGATCTCCTCTGCCGTAGCTACGGTGATGAGCGGATAGCCCTGCTCACCTTCCGGCATATCTCCCCATGAATAAGCCTCCACCAGCTCCTTACGCTTGTGCGGCGGCAAGGTTGCGGACATCAGAATGACGCTGGCTCCATAATGTCCCAACCAGGCAATGGTGCTGCGCAGATAGTCAGAGGTATAGACATCGAACGAATGAATTTCATCGAATATGACCACTTTCCCCGCTAGCCCCACATGCCGCAGCATGGAATACCTCTGCTGCAACACCATCATCAGCACTTGGTCCACAGTTCCCACGACGAAATTCGAGAGAATGCCCAATCGGCGCCCAGACATCCATTGCGAGGCCACTACCTCACCACCAGATTCTTCCAGGTCATTAATACCGTTGAATCTCAACTCAGCAAAGGGTTTGGACAAAACATTCTTCGAGTGCGCGAGGTACATGGACCGCACCGAGTTCCCTGCCACATTTCCAGCCCACTCGATTGTCCGCTCTAGCAAGCCATTGGCGGTAGCCATCGTCGGGGCCGCAAAGAATACTCCTTGCGCGCCATTGCGGGCTGCCAAAATCTCCGCGGCAGCGAGCGCCGCCTCAGTCTTGCCCACACCGGTCTCCGCTTCGAGGACCACCAAAGCAGGCTCATCCAAGTCTTGAACTGCTTCCACCATCGCGCGCTGAACCCGGCGCGCCTGAAATTCCGCAGGCCAATTGAATGACTTACGGAAATGCTCATCAATATCCGCCCACCCGGTAATCCCAGGGGCCCAGGGCGAAGTGAGGTCAATGAATTCGGCTGCAGCAGCAGTTCGCTCCAACTGGCCGCTCTGCACGCGAAGAGTAAAAGCTTTTTCATTAGAGGCAATCCAATCAGCCATCACCACCAGACCAGTCAGCGTTTGCGCCGCAGGTCCAGACATTCTGGGCATGGATTCCACCAGCTTGCCAACGCCCCCTTCCACCCCACATAATTCCTCCATTGCTTCCACCAGCTCTCGGTGCACGGCTTTCCATTCAGCCGGGTAATCTTCCACAAGATTGCGCACTGAAGGATTAGGGCCAGTCCCAATGCCATGATGCGCGTTCACTACTCCAGCTACCGCATTAGCTTTTGGCCGTCGAACCCCCTGCCCCTCTAACCACAGAGACAGAATTTCTCCGGAGACTATGCTGTGAGGGAGCTTGCTAAAGTTGGCTTCGTCAACGCTGAGCTCCGTAGCCAGCCCGGCATCATCAACGGCGTTAACAAGGTGTTCCAACCCTTCCCGGGTCAGAATTTGCCGCTGGAAAGTTTTTAAAACTTTCCCCAGGTCATGACACCCCGCCAGCCACAGGTACAGCCCTTCCAATTCGGGTTCTGATGTCTGCAATTCCCTGGTCAGGAAATCTTTAATCGGCTGCGATACCCAAGAGTTAAAGATTAGCGACGCAGCACATGCCGTATCCACCAAGTGTTGCGGCACATTAAGGAAATCAACTCCATCCCCCGGTTTCGCCCACAAACTGCGCGTCTGCGGTCTCCTTTGCTTCGCCCAACCCTCGGCACGCTTACAGAATTCAACCGTGGCTGCCGGCAATTCCATTTTCCATTCCTCCGCAAGACTCTCATGCCACCGAAGCTTCGACCTCAGTCGACTAAACCGTTCACTACCCAAGACATTAGCACGCTTAGCACTGCAACGTTCATTATTTTTCTACGCTAAATCGAAACCCCAGTAGCGTACACTCTTTTGCAGGTGTTAACACCACCTTCCCGTACCCAACGGGATGAGCCTGTTGCAGTGCTCAAAGCAGCATTTGAGCTGTACCCCTCCCCGCGTTAGCGGGGCTTTTCACTTTCACGCCCTCAGCACGGGCTGCCCCCCACAAGTCCGAAACCGCTCGGGACACCAGACGCCATAAGGCCACCCTACTTTCCCACCAGTGCAAACGTTACCCCTGCTTTTACCTCCGGTTTCTCCACGGCATAGAATCATCAGTGACATTCACCCCGATGTCACTATTTCTGTGATGGGAGATACATATGGCGACACTAGATTCCCTTTTGGTGCCCGGCGCGGTGGAGCTCCACGGCGCCGCGGATAACTGGAGGCAGGCCATCCGGTTGGCGGGCTCGCTGCTGGAAGAAGCAGGCACGATCACCGCAGACTACACGGACGCGATGGTGCATTCTGTGGAAGAAACGGGCCCCTACATAGTGGTTGCCCCGGGCTTCGCATTCGCGCACGCGCGGCCGTCGGAGGCGGTGAAGGAAACCTCCCTGTCGTGGGTGCGGCTGGATAGGCCAGTGGAATTCGGCCATCACTCTAACGATCCCGTCGACCTGGTCGTAGCGTTTGCCGCACGCAGCGATTCCGAACACCTGCAAGCGATGAAGCAGCTGGCAAAGCTGCTTGCCACCAAGCGTGACGAGCTCAATCGGGCGGAATCCGAAGAGGAACTGCGCGCAATTCTCGCCTCGTCGGCCTCGAGCAAGAAGCAGCCAGCAGCCGAGCCGAAAGCGGCGCCCGCGTCCCAGGAGGCAAAGCACACGGCCGCAGATTCTGTCGCGTCCAAGGGAAAGATCCTCACGGTGTGCGGCAACGGCCTAGGAACGTCGTTGTTCCTTAAGAACACGCTAGAGCAGGTCCTCGATGAATGGGGCTGGGGACCGTACCTGAATGTAGAAGCCACGGACACCATCTCCGCCAAGGGTCGTGCGAGCGAGGCAGATTTCCTGCTCACCTCCGGCGAAATCGCAGCAACGCTTGGCGACGTCGGCGTTCCCGTCTACGTCATTCAAGACTTCACCTCTATGTCTGAAATCGATGGGGCTCTGCGCGAGCTCTATGACATCTAAGGAGCATCCTCATGGATTTTCTTCTTGCTATAGCAAACTTCCTCGTCAATGAGATCCTCTCCGTCCCGGCATTCCTCATCGGTATCATCACCTCGGTCGGCTTGGCCGCGATGGGACGCGGCACCGGCAAAACCATTGGCGGCGCCATCAAGGCCACGCTCGGCTTCTTGCTCATTGGTGCCGGCGCCGGTCTCGTTACCGATTCGCTGGAACCGCTCGGCGCCATGATTACGGGCGCTACCGGCGCGCAAGGCGTGGTCCCAACGAATGAGGCCATCGTCGGCATTGCCCAAGACCAGTTCGGCAGCCAGGTCGCCTGGATAATGATCCTCGGCTTTGTGGTCTCCCTGCTCCTCGCCCGCTTCACACCCATGAGTTACGTGTTCCTCACCGGCCACCACGTCCTTTTCATGGCCACGCTTCTCACCATGGTGCTCGCCCCCGCCGGGTACTCGTCTTGGGTCGTCATTGCCTTTGGCGCGGCTCTACTCGGCATCCTCATGGTCTCGCTGCCGGCTATCGCACACCCGTTTACCCGCCGGATTACCGGCGATGACTCCGTTGCCATCGGACATTTCGGCACTGTGGGGTACTTGGCTGCGGGCGGCGTCGGCAAGCTGGTGGGCGGCAAAGGAAAGAAGATGTCGCCCTCTACTGAAGACCTGAAGCTTCCGGAAGGCCTGCGTTTCCTGCGCGATTCTATGGTGGCAACCGCGCTCTCCATGGCGTTGATGTACGTGGTGCTCGCCGTGCTATTCATCGCCCGCGCCGGTTCGGAGGAAGCCTTCACCGCCTTCCCTGATGGCGCCACCAATGTGGGCAATTTCTTGATGCAGTCCGTCACCCAAGGCCTCCAGTTCGGCGTGGCCGTGGCCGTTATCCTCTTTGGCGTGCGCACCATTTTGGGCGAGCTCGTGCCCGCATTCCAGGGCATCGCGGCCAAGGTCGTGCCCGGCGCGATTCCCGCACTGGATGCGCCCATCGTCTTCCCTTATGCCCAGAACGCAGTCCTCATCGGCTTCATCTCTTCCTTCGTGGGCGGCCTGGTGGGCCTCGCCGTGCTGTCCACCTGGCTCAACCCGGCCTTTGGCGTTGCCCTGATCCTGCCGGGCCTCGTGCCACACTTCTTTACCGGCGGCGCGGCCGGCGTTTACGGCAATGCCACCGGTGGTCGCCGCGGCGCGGCACTCGGCGCATTTGTCAACGGCCTCATCATTACCTTCCTGCCGGCATTCCTCCTCGGTGCCCTGGGTTCCTTCGGCTCCGCGAATACCACCTTCGGCGATGCCGACTTTGGCTGGCTCGGCCTGCTGTTGGGCTGGTCCATCCACGCCGATGGCGCTCTGGGGCTTTTCTTCATTGCCCTTATCGCGCTGGCCATCTTGGCCTTGGGCTGGGTATGCCAGCGCACGCTTGTCGACGCCCACTGGGACCCCTCCCCTCACCGCCCTTCCCCTACCAGCACCGCCGGTACCACCGAGGGCGCAACCGCGGCTGCCACTTCTTCCGGCACCGCCAAGAAGTATCCCAAGGTGCTACCACCTGAGGGCGCGCCGGTTCCACCGGCCCGCATCGAGCAGTAACCCCGCACCACTCCCCAAAGGGCGCTACAGTATCCCCTATGCAGCGCCCTTCCTTATTTCCCGTAGCGTCCATCCTTCTCGCCGCTGGCCTCACCGTAAGCGCCTGCGGCTCCGGCTCCGATTCCGATAGCAACTCCGCGCCGGCGAATGAGCCGGCCTTTTCCACCGCACAGGACAATAGCTCCGCCGCGGACGAAGCCGAAGAAGAATCCGGCCCGGCGAAGGACACAAAGCAACCCCGCACCGAGACGGTCACCAAACAGGCCGAACCGGAGCAGCCCGCACCGCCGGCCGGCGGCAACCACAACATCAACGCGGGCCAGATTGGCGGCTACTGCGGCACATCGTCATCGGGCGATTCCATCGACGCCGGCGATCTGACCTCATGCGAATTCGCCGCCGCGGTCTTCGACGCCGCGATGCAGGCTAGCTACACCATGCGTTCGAAAGATCCCACGGTGACGGCGGTATACCACGCAGATATCACCGCCAGCAGCCCGGTGACCAAGCAGTCCTATAACCTGGATTGCCGCATGGGCAGCGACCAGCGTGTGCTCACCTGCGAAAAGCCCGGCGATAGAACGGTGAGTGCCTCGTTTGAAACCGCGGATAGGAGCGTGTGGACCAAGCGCGTGGCCACCACGAACTAACCGCTAGCCAAGAAACTAACCAGACCGAACTAGATCAACCGTTCAGCAAACCATTCTGCAATGAAGCCTTCCTTCTTATCGCGCGCAGCGGCCACGGTTTCAACGAGCTCCACAATTTCTTCATCGGGGATTGGCCCCAGCCCAAAGCCTTCGATTTCTAGGTAGGTGGAGGCACATACCCAGGCGATTCGCTTATTGCCGTCAACGAATGCATGCGCTTTTGCCAGATAGTGCAACAACGCTGCAGCCCTATCCAGTGCAGATGGGTGCAAGTACTCTCCGCCGAAGGTTTGTAAAGGGGTGGCCAACGCTGACTCAAGTTTCGAGCGATCGAGGAGGTTGCCATCCCGACCGATAAGTTGACGGTTCAGTCGAACCACGTCTTCCACCGGAAGGCAGTACTCATTCATCGGGTTGCAAGAATCTCAAGAGCGCCCTTCCAGCGTTCTACTGAAGCTTGCAAGCGCTGCTGGAGGTCACTGCCGGAAAGATGCTGCACCGAAAGCATAGGACGCGTCGGCCCCTCAGCTCCACGTGCTTCCTGCAAGGCATAGTATTTTTTCATTTCCAGCTGCGAAATCGGCTCGTTAGCATTCGCCTCGGGGCCCATCTGACCACGAGCGACAATCCATGGACGTTCCGAGTGCGTAAGTTCAATCAGTTCGTTGGATGTCTTATCACCATAAAAGGCAATCACAGCATCGATGATCTTTTCGGCTTCCTCCCCTATAGCCTCTACATCAGCTCCCGGTAACACCGTGGAGGATTTCTCGGAGCGTTGATATTTATTCTCGCGATAGAGGTCGGGTTCAACCGGACCGTCCTTCCACGCCTGAAATTCATTCGAGACAAGAGGTCGCCCGTACCAGCCCAAGCTCCATGCTTGGCAGTAATACGTAAGCTTCTCCAGCTTCCACGCATCGACCCACCCCAGTTTGTTGTAGATAACCTGCGCGACGTCTACTGCTGTAGCCATGACCCCTCCTCTCATAGTGCGAAACAATTTTTACGTGTAAAGAGCCAAAATTCTTAAGCCAGTATAGCCGCCCTCATCTGCTATATGAAGGCCACACTTTAACCCACAAAGTCATCCCCAGATGGCCACGGCAGCTCCACGTCCACAGGCACGCCGGCCAGGATGTCCAGCGATTTCTTGAACTCGGCAAGGTCGAGGCCTACCTCCTTATAGGCCGCGGCCATGGCTTCGGGGATGCATTCGGCACGGGTGCGGAGGGAGGCGCCGTCGGCAGTCAGGGCAGCGAGGGTGCGACGCTCATCATCGGGGTCGCGCCAGCGCTCCACATAGCCCTGCTTTTCCAGGCGCTTGAGCAGCGGCGTGAGCGTGCCACTATCCAGGCCCAGGCGGGAATCGATGAATTTCAGCGGCACCGCCTCATCTGCCTCCCACAGCACCAGCATGACCAGGTATTGCGGATAGGTCAGGCCAAGGTCCTCCAAAAGCGGGCGGTAGGAGCGCACCACTGCCCTATTGGCGCGGTAGAGCGCAAAGCACAGCTGACTATCCAGGACGAGGCGATCAGTGGGCGCGTCATTCATGGCAAAAAGTATAGACGTCAGCAAAACATTGCATCCGATTTAATTGTGTACAATCAAAACCGTTTCGAGCACCCACTGAAAGGAGCAATCATGGACGCCATGTACACCGCCGAGGCCCTCGCCACCGGAGCAGGCCGCAACGGCCACGCCGCCATCAAGGGCTCGGACCTGGACTTTGCCCTGGCCATCCCCAAGGAGATGGGCGGCAGCGGCGAGGGTGCTAACCCAGAGCAGCTCTTTGCCGCCGGCTACGCCGCCTGCTTCCACTCCGCACTGCAGGCCGTGGCGCGCAGCCAGAAGGTCGAGCTGGGAGACTCGGCCGTGGGGGCACGAGTGGGCATCGATAAGCAGGGCCAAGGCTTCCAGCTCGCAGTAGAGCTGGAGGTATCCATCCCCGCCCAGGACCGCGCCACTGCGCAGCAGCTTGCCGACGCCGCCCACCAAGTCTGCCCCTACTCCAACGCCACCCGCGGCAATATCGAGGTCACCGTCAGCGTCGTCGAAGACTAGCGTTCTTGCGTACAATCGGCGGACGTACAAAGACCCAATAGAAAAGGAGTCATCATGGACGCCGTTTACACCACCGAAGCACTCTCCACCGGCGCGGGCCGCGACGGCCGCTCTGTAGTCAAGGATTCCGATCTGGATTTCACCATGACCGCCCCGAAGGAGATGGGCGGCAGCGGTGAGGGCGCTAACCCGGAGCAGCTCTTCGCTGCCGGTTACGCCGCTTGCTACCACTCCGCGCTGAAGGCAGTGGCCAAGGACAAGGGCGTTGACGTGGAGAACTCCACCGTCGGTGCCCGCGTTTCCCTGGGCAAGAACGACGAGGGCTTCTACCTCGGCGTGGACCTCGAGGTCACCATCCCAGGCGTTGAGGACGACAAGGCACAGGAGCTTGCCGACGCCGCCCACCAGATGTGCCCTTACTCCAAGGCCACCCGCGGCAACATCGAAGTCAACGTTGGTGTTGCACAGGACTAATTCCTAGTCCTCTCCCCCAGCCCACGCCGCGCTACTTTCAGCGCCGCGTGGGTCTTTTTATGCCTTACGCGACCTCTCAGATTGGTCTTCTGCTCTGGAAGACGGCTCGGCGCGGCGGCCAGTCCAGAACTTTATTGATAAAAACGCGCCGTTTCATCAATAAGCCCGCCGTAGGGTGGAGCTAAATTATAAAAAGGCGCGTTTTTAACAAATAGAAGGAACCTCGATGGCACACTCTTATCACTCTTTAAAGTCTATTTTCCATCAGTCTTCACACGGACAATCCTCCGTCGACGAGGCTCACGCTCTTAGGCTGCAGAGTCCGAGTACAATCTGTTGGGACTATCAGGTGCGCGGAAAAGACCTCTTTGTTGTTGTTACCACTCGGCTCCACTCCTTGTGTGAACAGGTATGGCGCCGAGAAGTTATTATTTCCCGGTTATGGTCCCTGTTACCTAAAGCTGCGACGCGCCACTACATTTTTCAACTCTTGATTGAAGAAATTCAATCTTCGAACGAGATTGAAGGCGTTCATTCCACAAAGAAAGAAATCGCGGAAGCTTTATCCAAGGCGGATTCTACTTCCACCAAGCGCTTCGAGGAAATGTCAGCGCTATATTCTTCGCTTACCGGACTCGATGGAAGTGAGGTCAGCTTTCCCACTCAGCTTGAAGATATTCGCGCGCTCTACGATTCTCTCCTCAAAGGAGAAATCGATGCTGAGAATGGTATCGACGGTGAGCTGTTTCGAAATGGCGTTGTCCACATCTTTGGCGGCAGCACCCAATTCACGTCCGAGGCTCACAACGAGCAAGATATTCGAACCAGACTCCAACAGTTCCTGGCGTGTCAAGCGTCTACTTCAAACGGCCTCATTAATGCCCTAGCAGGGCATTTTATGTTCGAGCACACGCATCCATTTTATGATGGCAATGGCCGTCTCGGCCGGTTTCTCATGGGCTTGAAGCTGCGAGAAATACTTTCTGTACCCACCGCGATGTCTCTTTCTCGAGAGCTCTCGAAAGACCGGCAAAAATACTACAAGTCCTTCACGGTCACCGAAGAGCCTCTCAATCGTGGCGAGGCAACGTTTTTTGTCATTGCGCTCCTAGAGATGTTGAGCTCGGCGCAAGAATCTCTATTAAACTCACTTGAGCGAAAAAAGTTCGCCCTCGAGAAACTCGAAGGCCGAATTCAAGAACTGCGAAATGGGCCTGGAACTTCCAAAGAGGATCGCCGACTTAATATCCTCTTCATAATGGGACAAGCCGCGCTTTTTGGCCCTCTCTTAGGACTCGATCTCGACACTCTAGCGACCTACTTGGATAAAAGTAAGCAAACCGTCCGTGCCGATACGAAACGTCTAGTTAAGGAAGGGCTCTTGGAAGAGCGGTCACACAAGCCGCTCTCTTTTGCACTCACGGAAGAAGCCCGTGAGTTTCTAGACATTGAATAGCAACACTCGTAGTGAGAGATACTGCCCTTCTTGTCGAGTTCTCAATGCTGATAATGAGAAAGGGGCCAACCTAGCAGTCGTAGTACATCTAATCCTTAACACCTGGTGCCCAACACGCCGTGCCCCTTCGCGCTGCTGTGCATTCCACTCCTGTAGTCACCGCTGCGGATCCTTATTGATAAAAACGCGGGTTTTTAGCAATAAAATCCCCAGAGTGGATGGCTATTTTATAAAATCGTCGATTTTTAATAAATAGGGTTTCTCTGTCCATATCTTAGCCCCGCTAATTCTTCCTAGTACTCTCCCCAGCGAGAAACGTGGCAATTCAGGTTCAGGTGGCATAGAGGGCGAGTGCCACGCCGCGCTTCGCGGCGGATTCCCAAGCACAGTGGACGAAATCGGCGGAGCTAGCGTCGCGGAAGAAATACGTTGCCTACAAAGCTAAGGCGCTGCTCTCCTGCGATTTATGACTCGCTAAGGTCAACCACCCTCCGCATCCCCTCCCCTGCCGAACGGTGAAATGCCTCGGGAACTTGGGAGAGGGTGATAGGGCCATCGGTGACAGATTGCCAGTCAATGCGGGAGCCGGCAAGTAAGTCGACGGCCTGCTCAAGGTGATGCGGCTCGTAGTTATGCACGCCGGTAACAGTGCGCCAGCCGCGGACAATCCATTCGGGGTCCAAGTCGATAGCAGGGCTGTCCGCAACGGAACCGGCGAGTACGGCCACGCCATTAATGTCGAGAGGCTTCAAACAGGTGATAACACCTTGGGCGAGCTGGAGAATTCCAGCGCGACGTCGAAGTTCTCAACAATATCTAAAGCGGGATCGAAGTCACTAAAACCGGAGATGCAGGCACCCAGCTGAGCAGCGTACCTGCGCCGATGAGAGTTGGGATCCGTCGCGGTGACGGCAGCGCCCGCGCGCAAAGCGGCCTCCACTGCAAGGAGACCGAGCATGCCTATGCCCACGACTAGGACCCGCTTTTCCTTCAACGAGTCCATGGAGGGACAGGCCGTATCGAGGGCAGCCATAACGGTGGCTCCGGCACAGGAGACGATTGAGGCGGGGACATCGCCAAGCGCGGCCTTCGCCCCTGTTAGGCAACGAACCCGCAGTGCTCCCGCCAAAACACTCTCCATCGGAGCAGACCGAGGCGAGCGCGTAATAGTCAAGAATTCCGATCCAGATTTCACTATGACCAACCAAAGGACGTAAGCAGCTGCAGTGAGGGCTTCTACCTCTGCGTCAATCTCGAGGTCACCAATCCAAGCATTGGGGACGACAAGGCACAAGAGCTTGCCGACGCCGCCCACCAGATGTGCCCTTACTCCAAAGCACCCGCGGCAACATCGAGGTCAACGTTGGTGTTGCACAGGACTAATTGAAGTGTCCCAGGTTTTGTTCCGTCTGAGTAGATGGGAAAATCTGGAATATGCCAAGAAAATTTGACCAGGATGCGAAGGACCGTGTGGTCCGTCTTGTAGAGGACCGTATCTTGGCGGAAAATATGTCGATGCAAGCCGCGTGCCAGGCAGTAGCTCCAAAGTTGGGGGTTTCATGGCACACGGCTCGTCAGTGGACCCA
>CALLKG010000148.1:0-25013 GCA_938008395.1 Corynebacterium tuberculostearicum | reverse complement strand
CGGACTTCGGTGAGCGCTACGTCTCCACCATCCTCTTCGAGGACATCCGCGAAGCTTAACTTACTTCGCTTGAATAAAAGCACCCGCCAACCTTGGCGGGTGCCTTTTTCATGCCAGTACTATGTGGGCATGAACATTATGAACTACATCCGCGAAGACTTAGCAAATGCAAGAGATCACGATCCGGCCGCGCGTGGCGACATCGAAAATGCAGTAGTTTACTCCGGTCTCCACGCGGTGTGGTCTCACCGCATTTCGCACTGGATGTGGAAGCACGGGCTGCGCGGGCCTGCGCGCATCTTGGCGCAGATTAACCGCTTCTTTACCGGCGTGGAGATCCACCCTGGCGCCACTATCGGCCGCCGGTTCTTTATTGACCATGGGATGGGCATCGTCATTGGTGAAACCGCAGAGATTGGCGATGGCGTCATGCTCTACCATGGCGTCACCCTCGGCGGCCAGGTGCTCACCCAGACCAAGCGCCACCCCACTATCGAAGACAATGTGACCATCGGTGCGGGCGCCAAGGTGCTCGGTCCCATTACGATCGGTGAAGGATCGGCCATTGGCGCCAATGCCGTGGTGACGAAGGACGTTCCGGCCGAAAATATCGCGGTGGGCATTCCGGCCAAGAACCGTCCGCGCAACCCGAATGAGCGCATCAAACTGGTCGACCCTGATTACTACATCTAAATTCTCTCCCAGCGGCTCCCAGGCAACTGCGGACCGCTTTTTATATGCCTTCTGCGCGCAGCAAATCGCGGTATTCAGGATTCTTTTCGATAAAGTGCGCCACGGCGGAGCAGGAAGCAATGACTTGCTTGCCGACGCCCCGGGCGTCGTCAAGCGCTGCCTTAATCAGCGGCGCGGACAATCCTTGACCACGGAAAGCATCCTTGATGACCGTGTGGTTGAACTCGCGGGTTGTGCCGGCGTCTACGTAATGGCACGTGCCCGCCTCGGCACCGTCCACGGTAAGAACGTAGCGGGACTTATCGGGCTGGTGTGCAATAGCGTGTTCCATGTGCCCATACTAAAGCAAAAATGGCCCCTCTTACGAGGAGCCATTATTGTGGCCAGAGCCAGGATCGAACTGGCGACCCCACACTTTTCAGGCGTGTGCTCTACCGACTGAGCTATCTGGCCAGAAACCCGAAGGTTTCCGCGACCCTGACGGGACTTGAACCCGCGACCTCCGCCGTGACAGGGCGGCGCGCTAACCAACTGCGCCACAGGGCCATTTTTAATTATGTGTGTGCTCTTGGGCACGGATAGATACTTTACAGAAGACTCCCAAGACTCACCAAATCTGCACGTCAGAACGCTATTTAGGCGGTGAAAGCGGATCGTTTCCGCCCAAGTTCATCTCGAATCGTTTGTAGTCTTCCAGCGAGGAAAAGTGCCGCGAATAGAGGTCACAATCTCGATCCACATGGCCGTAGAGGGCGGGTGCGACGTCGACAATGTGGCGCAGCTTCAGGCCCTCATATTCCTGCTCGCGAGTCCATTCAACGGCCTTGCGGTGCGCCTCCACATCCGAATCTGCATAGATGAGAAAGAAGTCCTCTCGGAAGAAGTTAGAATGCTCCGAGCTTTCGGAGGCGAGCTCAAAGACAGCGATTCCGACGTATGGTTCCATGGCGCCAGCCTAACAAAACCAAAAGCAGCAACCGCCGAAGCGATTGCTGCTCATTCTGCGACCTTGACGGGACTTGAACCCGCGACCTCCGCCGTGACAGGGCGGCGCGCTAACCAACTGCGCCACAAGGCCAATCGAATATTCAATTCGAACCAACACTTTCGTGTTGGTACCCCCAACGGGATTCGAACCCGTGCCGCTGCCGTGAAAGGGCAGTGTCCTAGGCCGCTAGACGATGGGGGCCCGTCGCGCTAAGGCGACTTCTAGAAATATACTGGAGACCTCACCGAGTTACAAAATCGCTCCCCCAGAAAGATTAGGAACCATGTCTGACCAGCATCAAACGTGCTCCTGCCACGAGCCGCACGTGCACGGATATAACGCGGATTCTAAGAGCAAGGATCGCTACCTCGCCAGGCTCAAGCGCATTGAGGGGCAGGCTCGCGGCATCCACCGGATGGTCGAGGAAGACCAATACTGCATCGACATCATCACCCAGATTTCGGCGGTGAAGTCGGCGCTGGAAAATGTCTCGCTAGCGCTCCTAGAAGACCATATTGAGCACTGTGTGGCCGGTGCCGCCGCCGAGGATGGCGAGGTAGCCACCGAGAAGCTAGAAGAGGCTATGCGCGCCATTAAGAAGATGGTGAAAAACTAAAAGGAGCCACCCGAAAAGGTGGCTCCAGTTGTGGGCCCTGTGGGGATCGAACCCACGACCTGCGGATTAAAAGTCCGTAGCTCTACCAACTGAGCTAAAGGCCCAACGTCGCTACATTTTAGCTTGCGGTATTTGCAAAGTCCTAATTAGGGGGCGTCGGCAAGCGAAAGGCGCCCAGCTCGCCGCTGAGCGCCTGCCGGGGCGTGGCTAGATTAGCCGCGCATATCGCCCTTCTCCATGAAGCGGACCTGGAAGTCAAAGGCGGTCTTCAGGTCGTGCGGGGTGTGCTGGAACTTGTTTTCCTTGGCACGGTTGAAGTACTCCTCGAGCAACGGACGGTAATCCGGGTGCGCGACGGAGATGACCTTCTCCACGCGTTCCTTCGGCGCCAGGCCGCGGAGGTCAGCCACGCCGTACTCGGTAATGATGACCATGGTGTCGTGCTCGGTGTGGTCCGTGTGGGACACAAACGGAACCAGCCCGGAAATTGCGCCGTCCTTGGCCACGGACGGGGAAACGAAGGTGGAGATATAAGCATTGCGGGTGAAGTCACCCGAGCCACCGGTGCCGTTCGTGATGCGGGAGCCGGATACGTTGGTGGAGTTGATATTGCCGTAGATATCGGCCTCAATCATGCCATTGGAGGAAATCAGGCCGACGCGGCGAATGACCTCTGGGTGATTGGAAACCTGCTGCGGGCGGAGGATGATGTGCTTGCGGTAGCGCTCCGCCTCCTCATTCATCTTCTCCGCGTAGTCCGGGGACAGCGCGAAGGAGGTGGCGGAAGCCATGGTCATCTTGCCCGCATCGATGAGATCGAGCATGCCGTCCTGAATGACCTCGGTATAGGCCTGAATATTCTCAAACTTGGAGTCCAGCAGGCCGGCCATCACGGCGTTGGGGACATTGCCCACGCCGGACTGCATGATGAACTTGTCATACTCAAGGCGACCAGCGGCGACCTCCCCCTCGAGGAACTCGATGAAGTTGGCGGCGATCTTCTCGGAAACCTCGTCCGGTTCCTTGAATGGTGCGTTGCGGTCCGGGGCATCGGTCTTTACCACTGCAACAACCTTGTCCTCCGGCACCTCCATGTAGGTGGTACCAATGCGGTCGCCCGGCTTAGTGATAGGGATTGGCTGGCGGTTAGGCAGCTTTTCAATGCGGTAGATATCGTGCATGCCCTCGAGGTTGATGGACTGCCACTCATTGATCTCGATGATGATCTTATCCGCAGCCTCGATAAACTCGAGGTTATTGCCCACTGCGGAGGACGGCACCACGTGGCCTTCTTCGGTAATGCGCACGGCCTCAATAATGGCTACCTGGAAGTCACCGTAGAAGCCCTCTTCTACCTGCTGGCCCGAGTGAGACAGGTGGATATCCTGATAGAGCGCGGTGCCATCATTGAACTGCTTACGCAGGGTGGGATCGGAGTTATAAGGAGAGCGGAAGCGAATCGCCTCGGCTTCCGCCAGAACGCCATCGCAGTCCGGGGCGGTGGAAGCGCCGGAAAAGATATCGATCTTAAATTCCTCGCCCTTTTCATGGAGAGCCTTAGCCTTTTCTGCAATGGCGGTGGGCAGACCCTTGGGGTAGCCAGCACCGGTGAAGCCGGAAATTCCCACGCGATCACCGTGGTTGACGTGCTGAGCAGCCTCTTCTGCGGAAACTACGAGCTTCTCGAATGGGGCGTACGCGATTCTCTCGGACAAGGGTAATCCTCCTTCATTAAGGGGCCAGCCAAAATAACGGCCGTTCTAATTAGTTACACAGCCCACATTAGCGAATCTTTGCAAGATTTCCACCACTTTTGTGTGACCCCTACCCCATAAAGCAAAAATAGGGTACGTCGCCACTGTGGGCCCGGTTGCTATTTTCCCCCGTTAACTAGCACAATTGGGGCGTGAATTTGCGCATTGGACACTACGATCTCTCCTCCCCCGTCATCCTCGCCCCGATGGCGGGGGTAACCAACGTTGCCTTCCGCACGTTGTGCCGAGAGCAGGAGCTGCAACGCACCGGCACGGTGTCGGGCCTCTATGTCTGCGAGATGGTCACCGCCCGTGCACTGGTAGAGCGCAATGAAAAGACGCTGCACATGACCACCTTTGCGCCGCAGGAGGATCCCCGTTCCTTACAGATCTATACGGTGGATCCGGAATATACGTATAAAGCCGCAAAGATGATCGTCGACGAAAACCTGGCGGACCACATCGATATGAACTTTGGTTGCCCGGTTCCCAAGGTGACCCGCCGCGGCGGCGGTTCCGCGCTGCCTTATAAACGACGCCTCTTTGGCAATATCGTCTCCGCCGCGGTCAAGGCCACAGAGGGCACCAATATCCCGGTCACGGTAAAAATGCGCGTGGGCATTGACGACGAGCACCATACGCATCTCGACGCCGGGCGCATCGCCGTCGAGTCCGGTGCCGCCGCCGTTACCCTGCACGGCCGCACCGCCGCTCAGCGCTACTCCGGCGAGGCACGATGGGACGAAATCGCCCGCCTCAAAGAGCATCTGGCAGATACCGGCGTGCCAGTGCTGGGCAATGGCGATATCTTCCGCGCCGAGGATGCCCGCCGCATGATGGAACAAACCGGCTGCGACGGCGTGCAGGTAGGCCGCGGCTGCCTTGGCCGCCCGTGGCTTTTTGCTGAGCTCGGCGCCGCACTGCGCGGCGAATCCATCCCGGCAGAGCCCACCCTGGGCGAGGTCACCCAGGTAATCCTCCGCCACGCGGAGCTGCTGGCCGAGCACGATGGTGAGGACAATGCTTCCCGCGATATCCGCAAGCACATCGGTTGGTACCTGCGCGGTTTCCCGGTCGGTGGCCAGGTCCGAGCGGGCTTAGCCAAGGTCAATTCCCTCGATGCCTTGCGTGAGCTCCTTGCACCTTGGGCAGACTCCGATGCCCTGGCTGCCGACGCCGACGGAGCCCGCGGCCGCCAGGGCTCGCCTTCCAAGGTGGCTTTGCCGGATGGTTGGCTCGACGATCCAGAAGACGACTGCGTTCCGGTTGCCGCTGACATTATGAACTCCGGCGGATAACCTAACAAAGGTATAAGAGCAGCTAGGGGCACACAGGAAGCTTGCATTTATGCTCCACTTAAGTTGCGCAAGCCCCGAAATTTTTCGCTATTATCTTTGGCATGCGTGCCGCTTACAGGGAACACCTAGACAATTTCTCCCACGACCTCATCGTGATGTGCGATACCGTTCGCGACATCATGGATAAGGCCTCCTTGGCGCTGCTGCAAGGCGCCTTGGACTCCGCGGAAGATGCCCTCACCATGGCTGAGGAGCTAGATGAGATCCGCGCTCGGTGCTCTGAGCGTGCTGTAAAACTCTTGGCCCTGGAAAACCCCATGGCTCAGGATCTCCGCCAGGTTGTCTCCTCCATCTATATCGTGGAGGATCTCTACCGGATGGGCAGACTGGCTCAGCACATCGCGGACTCCGCGCGACGTCGCCACCCTGACACCGTGGTACCGGCGAATTACATCGGCTATTTCGAGGAGATGTACCGCCTCACTGAAGAAATGGGGTCGGTGCTGCACGATATCCTCGTCACCCCCGATGCGGATTTGTCCGTCAACCTCCGCGCCGACGATGATGCAGTGGATGATATCAACTCCCATATCCTGCGTATCCTGACTCAGCGAGAATGGGAAGGCAGCGTGCGCGAAGCCGTTGAGACCTCACAGATTACGCGTTACTACGAGCGCTATGCAGACCACTGCGTCTCCGTGGCCGGCCACATCATCTATCTGACCACGGGTCTTTTGCCCAATGACTATGCCAAGAAACTAGAAGAGGACAAAAAGGACGCCGAATTTGAGGCACGGATGGCGGACCTCGAGCGTCAGTTCCGCCGTTAGACGGATTTAAGCACCAAAGAAGGGGGCCGGTTCTTTCGAACCGGCCCCCTTCTCTCGGACAATCTCTCTTACTCTTTAGCCAAAGCGGCCAGAAATGTAATCCTCGGTCTCCTTCTGAGAAGGATTCTCGAAGATCTTGGTGGTGTCGTCGAACTCCACCAGGTGGCCTGGCTTACCGGTTGCTTCTAGGGAGAAGAAGCCGGTCTTATCGGACACGCGGGCTGCCTGCTGCATGTTGTGGGTCACGATGACGATGGTGAAGTTTTCCTTCAGCTCGTGGATGAGGTCCTCCATGGCGAGGGTCGAAATCGGGTCCAGTGCGGAGCAAGGCTCGTCCATGAGTAGCACCTCTGGCTCCACGGCGATAGCGCGGGCGATGCACAGACGCTGCTGCTGACCACCGGAGAGGCCGCCGCCTGGCTTATCCAGGCGGTCCTTAACCTCATCCCACAAGTTAGCGCCGCGCAGGGACTTCTCCGCGACTTCCTTGAGCTTCTTCTTGTTCTTTTCACCGGACAGCTTCAGGCCTGCCACCACGTTGTCCTCGATGGACATCGTCGGAAACGGGTTAGCCTTCTGGAAGACCATGCCGATGGTGTTGCGTACGGATACCGGGTCAACCTTTGGTCCGTAGATATTGGTGCCATCGAGCAGGATTTCGCCCTTCACGGAGGCGCCGGGGATAACCTCGTGCATGCGGTTGATGGTGCGCAGCACGGTGGACTTACCGCAGCCGGAAGGGCCGATGAATGCGGTCACGGCCTGGGCCGGAATCTGCATATTCACGTTCTGCACGGCGTGGAAGTCGCCGTAATAAATGTTCACGTCATTGAGCGCGAGCTTAGACATTTGGGAGTTTCTCCTCTAGCAAGTGTATGGCGGAATCGAGTGGGTACGGCGTTTACTTCTTAACCGAGAACTTCGCGGAAACGATGCGGGCCGCAATGTTGAGGACGGCGATGAGGATAACCAGCGTCAACGCTGCTCCCCAGAGCTTGTCCAGTACGGCTGGCTGTGCGCCGGCCTTGTACATATCCAGCATCATCAGCGGGAGCGAAGACTGCGAGCCCTTGAAAGCGTCCCAGTTGATGACGGAAGAGGAACCAACCAAGACCAGCACCGGCGAGGACTCACCCATCACGCGGGCAATCGCCAGCATGATACCGGTGACGATGCCGGACAGTGCGGTAGGCAGAACGATGCGAGCGATGGTCTTCCACTTCGGAACGCCGAGTGCGTAGGACGCTTCACGCAGGTCCATGGGGACCACGCGCAGCATCTCTTCGGTATTGCGCACCACAATCGGAATCATCAGCAGCACCAGGGACAGCGCCACGGCGAAGCCGGAGCGGCCGAAGCCGAACAGGGTGATCCACATGGCGAAGATGAACAGGGCCGCAACGATGGAAGGCACACCGGACAGGATGTCCACCATGAAGGTGGTGATGCGGCCGAGCCAGCCGCCCTTGGAGTACTCCACCAAGTAGATAGCGGTAAAGATGCCGATCGGGATAGAGATAACGGAGGCCAGAATGGTCTGGACGAAGGTACCCACGATGGCGTGAGCGGCACCGCCGCCGGAAGAGCTATTCATGATGCCGCGCTGGGAGGCGGTCCACCACTCAGGGTTGAGGATGACGCCACTGCCGCGGGCGATGAGTTCCCACAGAACCCACACCAGCGGAACCATGGCCAGAATCATTGCGCCCCAGACCACCGCGGTGGCGATGTTATTGGTCATCTTGCGGGAGCTGGAGATGTCCAGGAAGGTCGCGCCGCCTTGGGAGGCAGGCTTGGCATTAGTAGTCGTAGTCATTGATCCTCCCCTCCTTACTTATTCTTCACGATGGCGCGGGCAATGGCGTTGACCACGAAGGTCAGCAAGAACAGCATGAGGCCGGCGGCGATGTAGGCACCAGCGCGCATCTCGTTACCGAACTCGGCAGATGCCAAGGCGATGGCCGTGGCGAAGGTCGTGCCGCCGTCGAAAAGCGAGAAGCGGAAGTCGATCAACGGGGAGACAACCATGTACAGCGCCATGGTCTCACCCAGTGCACGGCCCAGGCCGAGCATGGAGCCGGCGATGTAGCCGGACATACCGAACGGCAGAACGGTCATGCGGATAACTTCCCAACGGGTAGCGCCCAGAGCCAGGGCGGATTCCACCTGGCCCGGAGGGGTCTGCACGAAGACCTCGCGCGCGGTGGCGGCGATGATCGGCAGAATCATCACGGCAAGCACGATGCCACCGGTAAACAGGTTGCGGCCGGTTGCAAAGGACGGCGAGTTGTCGAAGACGTGGAACAGGAAGAATCCACCCGCCCAGGATTCCATCCAGGAGTAGAAACCGGACAGTGCCGGGCCAAGAACCTGCCAACCCCACAGGCCGTAGACGATGGACGGAACTGCAGCGAGCATGTCCACGAGGAAGCCGAGCGGCTTAACCAAGCGGGCAGGCGCGTAGTTGGACAGGAAGATGGCGATGGCTAGGGCCACCGGCATAGCCAGCAGAAGGGCGAAGACGGAGATGAGAACGGTGGTACCGAACATGGTCGGAATACCGAACTTCATCGCAGAGGTATCGGTGGTCTCCCATCGTCCGCCATAGGTGAAGAAGCCCATGATGCCGCCGTCGTTAACGCCTAGGGCGGGAACCGCACGCCACAGCAGGAAGGCGGCAATGGCGGCAATCATAACGGTGATGAGGGTTGCCGAAGCAGTGGACAGGAATTCAAAGACACGGTCGCCTGGGCGCTTAACGCCGCTATTGGAGCTGGTGGTAGCTACCTCGTCGTGTCCGCTGTTGGAGACTCGCTCGGCAGAGGTGGCGTTTGCATCCGTCTGCTCTGGAGCCGTGGTGAGATTATTGTCTGCCATGAGACTGTTAATCCTTTTCAGCGTTAAGAATGGAAAATATCGTTACATACCTGCGCCCCCAAAGCGCGAATCGTGTGCGGCAGTGGGGGCGGGGAGGTATTAAGCTATTGCAGCTTTAGCGCTTACTGCAGAGCGTCAACAGCAGCCTTCAGCTTGTCCAGGTGTGCACCCTCAACCGGGATGAATCCCTGCTCAGCCAGCTGGTCATCCTGGTGATCCAGGACGGTGGTGAAGAAGGACTTGACCAGCTTGGAGGTCTCCTCATCGTAGCCCTTGGAGCAGACGATGTTGTAGGTGGTCAGAATGAGCGGGTATGCACCCTCGTTGTCGGAGGAGAACAGTGCCTCGGAGTCAACAACCATGTTGTGCTCGGAGTCGGTCTTCTTGAACTCCAGGTTCTCCAGAGCCTTGTTGACGGACTCGGTGGACAGCTCAACCGGGCCGTGGCCGAAGTCGATCTTGGCCTTCTTGACGCCCTCGCCTTCCTTCTGGTCTGCGAAGCCAGCCTCGACGTAGGTGATAGCACCATCGATGCTTGCAACCTGGTCAGCAACGCCGGAGGAGCCGTTAGCACCCTCACCAACAGAGTCTGGGAACTGCTTGCCCTCGGAGTCCCAGTCACCGGTAGCGGCCTTCAGGAACTTCTGGAAGTTTGCGGAGGTACCGGACTCGTCAGAACGGAAGATGACGGTGATGTCCTTGTCCGGCAGGTCAGTGCCCTCGTTATCAGCAGCGATGGCCTTGTCGTTCCACTTCTTGATTTCGCCCTTGAAGATCTTGCCCAGGGTCTTGGTGGAGAGGTTAATCTCGGTGTCACCCAGGTTGTAGGCGATTGCAACCGGACCGATGGTGGTTGGCAGGTGCCATGCCTCGTTGCCATCGCAACGCTTAGCAGCAGCCTCGACCTCACCCTCGTCTTCCTTCAGAGCGGAGTCAGAACCAGCGAAGTCAGCCTGGCCATTGGTGAAGGCCTCAACGCCGGCGCCGGAACCGGAAGCGTTGTAGGACAGGGAAGCGTCTGGGTGATCCTCGGAGAACGCGGTCTGGAAGTAGGACATTGCGTTCTGCTGGGAGGATGCGCCGTCACCGACGAGCTCGCCGGAGACGTCCTCGCCGCCAGCGGAATCGGAGGAGGAGCCAGACTCCTCAGAGCAAGCTACGAGAGCGGTGGAGGTTGCGGCTACGATGCCGAAGATTGCGGCAGTGCGCTTGAAGTTGCGAATCACGGGAAAACCCTTTCCGGTGCAGATCAGAGATTGATTGTCCGAGGAAACCGCATCTCCTAGAGAGATACTTCCTGCATCCCGCTCCGCCTTCTGGGGCGAGATGCAGGCGCACAGGTGCGGTTAACTCACAGGGTGTAAAGCTATCCGCAGGATCTGACCAAAAGGGTGCCAAGAGGTGAACACTGGGTGAACAAACGTCGAGCATCCCATGACCTTAGTCACAAACGCCCCATACGACGTGTTCTTCATCAACCTCAAAGCCTAGGCGCTCGTACGCCTTCAGCGCCGGATCATTATCAGCTTCTACATAAAGAATTACCCGCTGAGCTCCCTTTTCCACCATGCGGCGCAGGCCAATTTGCAGCAGCGGACCGCCCAACTTCTTGCCGCGGTAATCTTCCGCCAAGCCCACCACGTAGACCTCACCGAAGCCCGGAGTTTCCTCCGCATGCCACTTGGTCCAGTGGAAGCCGGCCAGCACCGGCTCATCTGCCGTATCCCACAAGAAAAGCAGGTCTGCGGGGTCGAACCAGTCTGCCTCCATGCCGCGGTGCAGGCGATCGAGATCCCAGCCGCCCTGCTCGGGATGCCAGGAAAAGGCCTCGTTATTGACCTTGAGCCACTGCTCTTCCACAAAGTCCTTGCCCCACTTATCCACCGCCTCGGTGTAATTCAGGGCGGTCAGTGGCAAGCCTTCGGGGCGGGCGGCCGCTGCGAGCTCTTCTCCCCCGATACCCATGACCACCAGCTTGCGGGTGACCTGCAGGTCGCGGGAGTGCGCCAGCGCCTGTGCCGCCGGTAGGTTCCCGTGGGCCCAGGCTTGGAGGTTGGGGGTCTTAGCGGCGGCGTCGTAAAGCGCGGCACCAAAGCCCTGCCCGCGGTGATCAGGGGCAATGAATAGCTCGGCGGTAGAGCCCTCCAGACTGGCTACGCCGCATGGCTCCTCCCCTGCCCAGGCCACCAGGTGGCGGTGCTGCAAGCGGGAATCGCTAAGACCGTTGAGGAATTGCTCCGACAGCGGCGCCATCCCATCCTGGCGTTCGGCCTGCTCAGCCAGCGCTTTTACGCGGCGAGCCAGCTCCGGGGCGTCCGGCAGTTTTTCTTCCGTAATCTTAAAGGCATTGCTAGTCATAGGCCCCAGAATACGTAGGGTAAGAATGAAAGGGTGAGTGTTCTAAAGATTGACCGGCGCATCGTGCACGTCCTCCTCGTGGTGTGCGTGCTGATTGCGGCCTGGGTGGCGGATGCCTGCGTGGCTATGCACACGGAACACAAGGTGGCTCAAGCCGTGAAAGCCAATTCGCGGCTGGATAATACGCCGGATGTCTTCATCGGCGGCACCCCCTACGTGTGGGCGGCGGCTTCGAAGGAAATCCCTTATCTCGAGGTCAAGGCGCTGGACGTGGAGGTGCCCAAGCTGGGCATGGTCAACGCTTCGACCGTACTGCGCGATATCACCGTCACCCCAGAGCAGGTCATGAACGGAGATATTGAGGGCGCGCCCGTCTCCACCTATTCGCGCGGCATTTCCTTGGATGGTGTGGCCCTGGGCCGCCTGTTGGGAATTACCGATCTCTCGATTGCTAACCCGGACGATATTTCCCCCTCCGGTGGCACCTCTGCAGAAGCAGAGCTAACGGGCACCCTGCCTGGCGACGCCCACAAGTCCACCGCCAAGGTCACCCTCCGCCTGGTTGGTCCGGAGTTTCGCATGCAGGTCTATGACACGGACGATGAGCGCCTACAAAAGGCCTTTTCCCTCAACTTCGACACCCGCCAGCTGCCGCTTCCGGCGCAAGCGACCGCGGTAAAGATGCAGGGAGGAACCATTTCCTTCGAGGTACAGCGCCGCAATATCAAGGTGCAGCTGGCCCAGCTCTCCCCGCTAGAGATTGAAGGCTCGGAGCAAAAGGCCGTGGAAGAGGCGGAAAAGAAGGCCGCCGATACCAAGCACCGGGTCGGCCCCGCGCCGCAGACTAGCGCAGGCGAATAAAGTCCCGGAGAACTTCCTTCATCGTGCGCTGATGGGCCTCCCGCCTATCCTGCGGGGCGAATACCTCAATGGCATCCTTCACGGAGGCCAAGGTAACCGCGTCAAAGCGCCCCTCCGATTCTCCATCGGCTTGGAAACGCTGCGGTTCGCGGCAGACGAGCTCTACCCGCATGGCGTCGTCGAAGGCCACCGTCTTTTCCTTGGTGAGCTTATTGAGCCATCCGCGCTTATCGGCACCGAAGAGGTGCAGCAGGCCGACAACGCCGCCGAGACCGCTAAATTCCTCCAGCCCAAAGAGGGCAAGGCCCTCGTCAAAGGAATTGCGCGGATTAGTTACTACCGGCAGCGGGCCTAGGAAGGTCCACGGGTTGGTATTGGAGGTAAACAGCAGTGGCACATCGTCCTTGTGCAGCTGATCGCCGCTGCTGGATTCGGCCGTTACCGCGATATGCGGTGGGTTCTTCCGCGCACGGCTCCAGGCCCGAATGGCGACGTTGAGGTAGCGCAGCGGAGTTGCCGAAAATCCCTGCTCACGAGCGCGATCCACGCGGGCCAGGACATCCGCGTCCAAACCGAAGCCGGCATTGACGGCAAACCACCGCTCGTTCCACGTTCCTAGGTAAATGGTGCGGCGCAGATCCCGGTCGAGCATGCGTGCCAGCACATGGGTGGCCTCCATTGGGGTGTTGGGGAACCCTAGAGCGCGCACAAAGACATTGGCGGAGCCGGTAGGAATTACGGCCAGCGCCGGGATGGACTGCGGATCGGGACGCTGCTCATCCGCCGGGCCGAGGAGCCCGTTGACTACCTCGTTGACGGTTCCATCTCCGCCCACAGCAATGATGACGTCGTAGTCATCCCTGGTCATTCCCTTGACCATCTCTTCGGCGTGGCCAGAGTAATGCGTAAATTTCACCTTGAGGTGCAGGCCCTCTACCGCTTGTAGGCAGGGAACGATTTGGCGGAAAAGGGCGTTGGTTTGTGAGGTCGAGTTTGGATTCGAGATCATCAATGCGTGCACGAGGTCCAAGTCTAGTAGTTAAAAAGGCGGGTGCACGACTAGGCTGGACGCCCATGAGCGAAAATAATAATGAAACCACCCCTGAAAACATCGAGACCACCGCGGCCTCCCACCCGGAAAACGATCCAGGAAAACTCAATGGCAACGATGCCGTGAACCAGGCTGCCGAGCAGTGGAAGGACGCCGCTAGCCGCAATATCCCCGCTCTCGAGCTGGGCGATACCCCGGTACCGGACGATACCGCGAACCTGCGCCAGGGCCCATCGCTGCACGACGGCCTGCTGGGACTACTCCCCCTTGTGGGCGTCTGGCAGGGCGAGGGCCAGGCCCACGATACGAAGGGCCAGGAGTACACCTTTGGCCAGCAGCTGGTCATCGCCCACGACGGCGAGAATTACCTGACCTTTAGCTCCCGCACCTGGAAGATCGATACCGAGGGCAAGCCGGAAGGACCGTCTGTGCGCGAGACCGGCTTCTGGCGTATCTCGGAAAAGGATGAAATCGAGGTCACCTACACCTCTTCTACCGGCATCGTGGAAATCTTCTATGGCGAACCCTTCAATGACCGCGCATGGCAGCTGGAATCCGCCTCCACCATGGTTACGGAAACCGGCCCGAAGAACCTAGGCCCAGGCAAGCGCATGTACGGCCTCATGCCCAATAACAACCTGGGCTGGGTAGACGAGCGCATGGTTGATGGCGAGATGCGTCCCTACATGTCGGCGGAGCTCACCCGCATCGCAGGCTAAACTCCAAGCGCTGCATCAATAAGGTCTCGGATGACGTCCACGTTGTCCGGGGCCTTTAATTTTTTGTCATTGAGCCTAGTTACGCGCGCGGCAACGCGCACCGAGGACACCAACCACACCGAGTCCGCCTTTTCCAGATATTCCACGGTCAGCGGCTTGGCCTTGCAGCGATAGCCTTTCTCTTTGGCATGGGCGAAGAGCGCCGCTTGCGTGGTGCCGGGCAGGATCCCGCGCCCGGCCGCGGTGCGCAGTTTCTCGCCCTTGACGGCCACCACGGTAGAGGTGGCGCCCTCGAGAATTTCTCCGGTGTCCGGATCGGTGAGGATGAGATCCTCAAAGCCCTTCTCCCGCGCCATGCGCAGCATCGCCATGGTGGCCGCGTAATTGAGCGTCTTGGCGGGCAATTCCTCCGCTACGTGCCACAGGCGGGGGCTTGTCATGACGGCGACGCCGTGCGCGCGCTGCTCTAGCACCTTCTCCTCAATCGGCTGCACCACAACCCACGCGCTCGGCCGCCCCGTAGAAGCGCGCCCGCGGGTATAGGTCCACGTGCATTTAGCATCGCCTTGCTCGTCCCCGCAGAAGTCCGCGATGGCGAGCCGGGTGGCTTCTTCCCACTTGTCCATGGGCGGCTCCGGCAGGTTCATCGTGCGAGCTGAATCGCAGAAGCGCTGCGCGTGGCGCTGCAGGTTAGCGGCTTTGCCTCCGCGCACGAGCAGGGATTCAAAGATGCCGTCGCCGCGGGTGACCGCGGCATCGTCGGCGTAGATAAGAGGCAGCGCGGGCATGTGCCTGCGTACCGACCCTCCAAAGGGCTCCACAACGTAGATGACCGGCTCTTTTCGCGGCGAGAACTTCATACCTTTGATTATGCCCTACCATCGGTAGTTGTGAGTTATTCTTCGCTTCTTCTGCAACGCACCGGTGCCGCGGAGCACCAGGACGCAACCGTACTCGATGCCCAAGGCGTGGCCTGGCACTATGGCAATCCACTGGGTGAGCAACGGGCTGCCGATGGCGGCACCATAGTCATCGACCGCTCCCAACGCCGCGTCATCCGTGTCAGCGGCAAGGACGCCGCCGAGTTTCTTAATAATTTGCTTTCGCAAAAGCTGGATACCGCCCCCGTGGGCTTTAGCGCCGGTGCCCTTGACCTAGACATCCAAGGACATATCCTCCACCACATGGATATCGTCCGCACCGAAGACGCCTTTCTTATCGACGTCCCTGCGGCCCAATTCGACTCCCTTTTCAAGTTCCTCACCATGATGGTCTTTTGGTCCGAGGTCACCGTAGAGGAAGCCGATATCGCCATCCTCACTCTCCTGGGTGAGACCGATATTGCGCCCCCACCCATGGTGGAGTTTTCCCGCCAGGTTCAGTGGACCGGAATCAATCGCGTTGACCTGGGAGTTCCGCGCGAATCCTTGGTTGAGGCAACGAAGTTCTTGGAGGAATCCGGCGCGCGACTGGCCGGGCTTATGGCGTTTACCGCCGAGCGCGTGCGGGCCCGTGAGCCGGAGCTGGCAGCGGATCTAGATAATAAATCCATCCCCCACGAGGTGCCGCAGTGGATCAGCCGCAGCGCCGCTAATCCGGCCCACGTTCACCTCAATAAGGGCTGCTACCGCGGCCAGGAAACGGTGGCGCGCGTAGAAAATCTGGGCCGCTCCCCTCGCCTATTGGCGCAGCTGCACCTCGACGGCTCCGCGCCACAACGTCCAAATGTGGGCGATGACATTACTTTCAATGGACGTAAGGTAGGCCGCATCGGCACGATTGTGGATGACTGCGATTTCGGCCCCATCGCCCTCGGCCTAGTGAAGCGCTCTGCGCTGGACGCCGGCACCCTAGAAGTGGGCGATACCGCGGCGTCTATCGATCCTTCCTCCATCCCCGAGGATGAGGGCCCCAAGGCTGGGCGCGAGGCAGTAAACCGGCTGCGCGGGCGTTAGATCTCCCACTAGCTAGGGGGCGGTGCGGAATTTTTTCGTCACACAGGCTATTGTGTCTTACAGGAAGATACTCAATAGACAAGTCGATGGGGCGCCCAAGAATCCCTGGCGCGCCCTACTAACCCAAGGGGGTCATGCACATGGGACGCGGACGCGCAAAGGCAAAGCAGACCAAAGTTGCACGCCAGCTCAAGTACAACTCACCCGAGATGGATATCGAGTCCCTGCAACGGGAACTCGCCGCACAGCAAGAGGGTGACTCCCGCGATTATGAAGAGGATGACCCATACGCCGACTATGTCGACGAATGGGATGATGACGACCGCGACGAACGCTAATCTTCCGCTCGCCGCCGGATAGCTCAAGGGCCCTAGGAAATCTCCTAGGGCCCTTCCTCATACCCTCCCCCCTGGCAGGGGCAGGGCCCTGCTAGAAGTTGGGGTGCTCGCCGTGCATGACCACGCGCGGCTCCTCGCCGGAGGCGGAGCGGACGGTGCCCAGCTCCCACGCATCGATGTGGCGTGCGGTAAGCATTGCCAGGGCACGGTCACGGTCTTCGGGATTGACTACGGCAATCATGCCGACACCCATGTTGAAGGTCTTCTCCATTTCTGCCAGCTCCACCTTGCCCACCGAGGAGATGAGCTTGAAGATCTGGCCTGGGGTCCAGGTGGCGCGGTTAATATCGGCCGCTAGGCCTTCTGGAATGACGCGCTCGAGATTGCCAGCCAATCCACCACCGGTGACGTGGCAGAAGGTGGATACGGAGCACTCGCTGGCCAAAGCCAGGCAGTCCTTGGCGTAAATGCGGGTAGGCTCCAGCAGCTCCTCACCGAGGGGGCGGCCAAGCTCCTCCACGTGGCCGTCGAGAGGCATGCCGGCCTGCTCCAGCAGGACGTGGCGGGCCAGGGAGTAACCATTGGAGTGTAGGCCGGAAGAGCCCATGGCGATGAGCACGTCGCCATCGCGAACCTTGTCTGGGCCAAGTACGCCATCGGCCTCAACGACGCCGACCGCGGTGGCGGAAACATCGTATTCGTTTTCTTCCATCATGCCGGGGTGCTCGGCGGTCTCGCCGCCCAGCAGCGCGGCACCGGCCTGCAGACAGCCCTCGGCGATGCCCTTGACTACCTCGGCTACCTTTTCCGGCACGACCTTGCCCACGGCGATGTAGTCCTGCAGGAAGAGTGGCTCCGCGCCGCAGACAACCAGGTCGTCCACGCACATGGCGACGAGGTCGATGCCGATGGTGTCGTGCTTGTCCATGGCCTGGGCCACGGCCAGCTTGGTGCCGACGCCGTCGGAACCGGCGGCCAAGATGGGCTCCTTGTAATCGCCGAGCTTGAACAGGCCAGCAAAGCCGCCAAGACCGCCCAGAACCTCAGGGCGGGTGGCGCGCTTAGCGTGCGGGGCGAAAAGTTCTACGGCGCGGTCACCCTCTTCGATGCTGACGCCGGCTGCTGCGTAAGTATTGTCACTCATGGTTTCAGGTGTCCTTTGTTATTCGGTGCCGAGCAGGGTGCGCACGGCGTCTGCATTGGAGTTTCCGGCGGGCAGGCCAAGCGGGTACTCGCCCGAGAAGCAGGCGGTGCACAGCTCGGAACGGGGCTGTTCGGTGGCGGCCACCATCTCCTCGATGGAGACAAAGCCCAGGGAATCGGCGCCGATGGTGTCACAAATAGTGGCGCAGACGGTTTCCGGATCGTCGGAGGGGCTGGCGTTAGCGATCAGCTCGCCCGGGGAGGCGAAGTCGATGCCGTAGAAGCACGGCCACTTCACTGGCGGGGAGGCGATGCGCACGTGCACCTCGGCGGCGCCGGCCTCGCGCAGCATGCGGATGAGCGCGCGCTGGGTATTGCCGCGGACGATGGAATCATCCACCACGACGAGCTTCTTGCCGTTGATGACTTCACGCAGCGGGTTGAGCTTCAAGCGGATGCCCAGCTGGCGCAGGGTTTGGGTGGGCTGGATGAAGGTGCGGCCCACATAAGCGTTCTTGACCAAGCCGTGGGCGAAGGTGATGCCGGATTCGCGGGCATAGCCCACGGCGGCCGGATTGCCGGATTCGGGAACCGGGATGACCAGGTCCGCGCCCTCGGCCGGGTACTCACGGGCCAAGCGGCGGCCGATGTCCACGCGGGAGGCGTTGACGGAACGGCCTTTGATATCGCTATCCGGGCGGGCCAAGTAGACGTACTCGAAGACACAGCCGTGGCGCTTGGCCGGCGCGAAGTTCACGGAACGGATGCCGGCCTCATCGATGGCGACGAGCTCGCCGGGTTCAATCTCGCGGATGAACTGAGCGCCGCAGATATCGAGCGCACAGGTCTCGGAGGCCACCACCCAGCCTTTGGCCAAGCGGCCGAGGACCAGCGGGCGCACGCCGTGCGGGTCGCGCGCGGCGTACATGGTGTGACCATCGGTAAAGGTTAGGCAGAATGCGCCCTTCACGCGCGGGAGGAAGTCACGGGCGGAGTCGAAGACGGAGGTGTCTTCATCCACGCCGTCAGCAAGCAGCATAGACAAGCACATGGAGTCAGATACGGACTCCTCATGGGGCTTAATCAAGCCGCGCTGCACGGCTTCTTCGCGCAGCTCCAGGTAGTTGATCAGGTTGCCGTTGTGTCCAAGGGCGATGTCTACCCCAGTGGAGGAGGTAGAAAACATCGGCTGGACATTGGACCATTCCTTGCCGCCGGCGGTGGAATAGCGCGTGTGGCCCACCGCTACGTTTCCTTGGAGGGCGGACAGGGTGGACTCATCAAAGATATTGGCCACCAGGCCCATATCCTTGAAGACGACGATGCGGTCATCATCGCCCACCGCAATGCCGGCAGCCTCCTGGCCACGGTGCTGCAGGGCGAAGAGACCAAAATAGGTCAGCTTGGAGACTTCCTCCCCGGGAGCCCAAACGCCATAGACGCCGCATTCTTCGCGGGGCTCCTGCTCATTCTGATCGTCAAGATTGGTGATACTAGGAGTATGTACTTCTACCACGGCGTTGAGTTTAGCCTGTCGCGCCGCCGGAAACTAACGGAATGAGCGGCAACCACTGCGCGATTTCGCCCGCGCGGGAGCCAGAAGCATCCACGCGACCAGTGTTTACGGCCTCCTCCCAGTCCGCCAATCCGGTGGCAAGGCGCAGCCAGGTTTCCGGATCAGTCTCCACCACATTGGGTGGGGTGCCGCGGGTATGGCGGGGCCCTTCAATGCATTGCACCGCAACAAATGGGGGTACGCGCAGCTCCACGGAATGGCCCGGCGCGTCGGCCTCGAGGGTCCGGGCGGTGCGACGGACGGCGTCGGCAAGCAGGGCTCTACCTGGCTTATCATGCTCCGCCGGGGCGGCAATCCAGTCTTTGATGGCCATGACGGCCGCGCGGGTGACAGCGGGATCGACGGGCTTTTTCATAGCTACATCATAACTACTGTTATCTTGTTGTTTATGTCACCTACGCCTTCCGTTGCGGAAAATCAGAAATCGCCGGCGCTGACGCTGCGCTTTATGGCATCGCCAACCGACGTCACCATGGCCGGCGCCACCGGCATCAGCGGTGGCCGCGTTCTGGAATGGATTGACAAGGCGGCCTATGCCTGCGCCGTGCAGTGGTCCGGCCAGTACTGCGTGACCGCATACGTGGGCCATATCCACTTCACCCGGCCGATCCCTTCCGGGCACATCGTGGAGGTGCGCTCCCGCATCGCCATGACCGGCCGTTCCTCCATGCACATCGTCAACGAAGTGCTCTCTGCCGACCCGCGCGAAGGCATTTTTACCCGCGCCTGCGATTGCCTGGTCATCTTCGTAGCCAAGGACCCTGCCACCGGCAAGTCCACCCCGGTGCCGCCCTTCGTTCCGGAGACCGATGAGCAGCGCCGCGTCGAGGAGGCCGCCAAGTCCCGCATTGAGCTGCGCCAGGCCATCGAGGCGGAGATGGAAAAGCAAACCTACAACGGGCCTTCCGACGCCCCGCGCATGGTCAACCGCTTCCTGGCCAAGCCCACCGACGTCAACTGGGGCGGCAAGGTCCACGGCGGCACGGCTATGCAGTGGATCGATGAGGCCGGTGCAGCTTGCACCATGGAGTGGTCCGCGGAGCGCACCGTAGCCGTCTATGCCGGCGGCATCCGCTTCTACCGCCCGATTTCCATCGGTGACCTCATTGAGGTCGACGCCCGCATGATGCGCACCGATACCCGCTCCATGCAGATGTCCATCCACGTCCGCTCGGGCAACCCCCGCGGCGGCCGCGATAACCTGCAGACCGCCATTCATGCCACCGTAGCCTATATCGCCCTGGACCACGATGGACAGCCGCAGGTGGCCCGCCCCTTCCACCCGCATACCGAGGAAGACAAGCGCCTGGCCGAGCACGCCACCGTGCTGCGCGAGCTGCGTGCCAAGTACTCGCCAAAGCCTTTGGTGGTAGCGCCGACAAATCAGCACATCGATTAACTGCTCTCCCCTCGTTTCGGTGTTAGCAAGTCCATAGTGGCAGCGGCCGACCCGTCTTTCTGCTTTAGATGGATTTATACGCGGACGACGTTTCCTGCCGTCTGCGCTTATATCCACACAGAAACGAGGGAATATGCACACCCCAACGTTGCGCCGCTCGGCCCGCGCCGGCCTCGCCCTAGCCGCTTCCGCTTGTCTCTTGGCGTCCTGCCAGAATCCGGATAACCGCCCAGCGGAAGAAACTTCGGCCACAACGCCCGAGGCTTCCGCCTCGCACAGCCCCACCAGTTCTGAGCCCACAACCGCAGAGGCAACCGAAACCTCCGCCACGGAAAGCGAGGGTCCGCGCGCCACCGCCGAGGGCCACGTGGTGGTCCTTTCTACCGGCGGCACCATCGCCAGCACGCACGATAAGACAGGTGCGGTGGTTCCCACCGTTACCGGCTCCAAGCTAGTGGAGCCTCTTTCCGGCGCCTTTGACAAGGACAAGCTCACATTAGAGGTCAAAGACATTGCCAAGCTGGATTCTTCCGCGATGACCTTGGACGATACCGACACCATCATCACGGCCGTAAATAAGGAACTACAGCGCGATGATGTCGATGGCGTAGTGGTCACCCACGGCACCGATTCCATGGAAGAGACCGCCATCGCCGTCGATACCTTCCAAGACAGTGAGAAGCCCGTGGCCTTAACCGGCGCAATGCGCCCCTTCGACGATCCGGATCCAGATGGCCCGGATAACTTGGCACTCGCGGTAAAGACCGTCACCGATCCCGCGAACGAGGGCCGCGGCACCTTCATTGCCTTCGCAGATCGCGTCATCCCTGCCCGCGGCGCTTTCAAGTCCGATACCTCCAAGGCCGATGGCTTTGCCAATAACAATGGTAAAAAGCAGCCTCAGCGCCCGAAGGCTCTGAAGTATGAGCCGCTGGGTAATACCCGCGTCGATATCATTGCCGCGTACCCCGGCGCGCCGGCCGACCTTATCCAGCGCTCCTTGGACAGCGGCGCCGAAGGCATCGTGATTGAGGGAATGGGCGCCGGCAATATCGGCGACGAGCTAGCACAGGCCGCTCAGGCCGCGGCCAAGAAGGTTCCGGTTGTGCTCACCACCCGCGTGGATCACGGCCCGGTGGAGGGTATCTACGGCGGGGCCGGTGGCGGTGCCACGCTTGCCGACGCCGGCGTTATCTCCTCCGGCACCTTGCGCGCTCCCCAAGCACGTATGCTGCTAGCCGCCGCGATTACGACCGGCACCGATGCTGAAGATCTCTTCGCTCACGCTGAATAAACACTCGCCTTAGAGTACCGGCTGGTGGAGACACAACATTAATGAACGAGTTTTCATCAGCCACGCTTAGTTTCGACCTCGTCTCCGTGCGCATAGTCCGCCAGGAAGCGAAGAAACCGGTGAGCCGGCTCTGGGAGTCGGTTCTGCGAGCTCCACACCACACGTAGGGGCCGGTCAAACTTGATCCCAGCTACCGGGACCTCTACATACTCGCCGGTAGACAACTGCGACTCCACTGCTCGCCTGGCTATAACCCCTGGAGCGCCTAAGGCACCTATAGCAGCGCGTTGCGCCCCCAGAGATCCAAATTCTCCTGCAGGAGGAGCGAGTGACCCCAGAATGTCCTCTACTACCTCCCGCGTGCCGCTTCCCTGCTCACGCAGAACCAAAGGAGTAGTCTGCAGCTCCTCTTTAGTTATTGCAGTCATCCCCTTCAATGGTGCTGAAACTGTAGAAGCCTCAGCTTCATCTCGGTTATCCACCCGAGCCCAGTGATGGCCTGCGGGGACGACAACAACGAGTTCATCGTGTCCGGCTACACGCTGGTGCAGTTCATGGGATACCCAGTTGCCTTCCACAATGGCCAATTCCGCCAATCCCTGTACTACATGGCGCTGGGCCTCCCGGCTATTGAGCTGGCGCATACGCAGAAATGTTTTCGGGTGAGCACGTTGAAACGCCGCAGCCCAGCGCGGGTAATCTACCTCGGCGGCTGTATGCGAGACCACCAATTTAATTTCCTCGGTGACGCCTTCACCGATGGCTCTCTCAAGACCACGCGCGCAGTCGTTCAAGGCCCCCTCTAGCACCTCGAGTACCCGGACAACCTGGGAGCCGACTTCCGTAGTAAAACTACCCGCAGCTCCACGCCAAAAAATGCGTTGATTTAGATGCCTTTCAAAATTGGCAATGCGATTACTCACCGACTGTTGGGAGACATTCAGGTGTATGGCGGCCTGATTCATACCCCCATACCGTGCCACAGCAAGTACAGCGTCGACTGTCTGGGCATCGGGGACAAATCCGCGCCGAACTGGTAAAAAGTCATCACTACTACCGATTCGCGAGGGGTACATATTTTCATTGTAACCCCGACCAGAATGAACGCCCTCCCGTAATTTCGCCGTAAAGCATAGCCTCAAGCGCATGTTAAAAATTCAGAACGAGATAGACCTTCCCCCGCTCGGCCCAGGCTGGGCCGGGGCCGTTATGGGCCTCGGAATCTCTTCTACTCTTATCGACGTACACGTAACTCCCCTATTAGGCCCGGCCCCCTCGAAAGCCATGCTTGGGGCTGCAACAATTCTTGCTGTATCGCTCGCATTTGGGTTTCTAAAGCACCACAATCCGGGATTTTACGCCGCTGACATGCCCGCTTGGGGCATGGTATCTATGGGCATACTTTCTTTGGGTAGCGCCTACTCCCTCATATATGAGGCCTGGTCGGTTCATACCTTGTGCTGGGCAATAGGAACGGTTCTCGGCGCGGTGACGTGCATCCGTTTTCTCATGTTTCTCATCTGCGATCGCCCGTCAGCCCCCGCTTTCACCTGGGGACTACCGCTGGTCGCCCCCATGGTTGCGGCTACCTCCTCAGCTCAGTTGGCACCGCACGCCGGCGAGTGGGGATCGATAGTCCACAGCATCGGCGTAATCAGTTTTGCATTGGCATGGCTTACAGGAGTGCCTACATTCGCCTTCGTTTACCTGCGTACCATTCCGAAAGTTCCTACCAGCTTCGCTGCTACTGCTTGGATCCCGCTCGGGCTGGTAGGCCAATCTACCGCGGGAGCACAATTGCTTGCAGGTGAACAATGGCACTTCCGCGCAATGGTCTACGGTGTAGCGATGCTCGGACTTGGCATCCCGCTGGCCATTTACGCCATCAGCAAGCACTGGGGAGCGGCCCTAGGAAGCACCCCCATGTCTTATAACCCCACGTGGTGGGCTAGCACATTTCCCGTAGGTACCTGCTGTCTTGGCACTCATACTTTGTCCACCCAACCTGCAGCACTGACGTTGGGAATGGGCTGGATGGATACCATCAGCGCCGCGCTTCTAGTGCTACTTCTTGTCCACGTCATGTGGGCTACTATCGGCGCAGCCGTGATCGGCTGGGCAAAAGCACGTTGAGTTTTCGAGTCTCATGACTCCTAGGTGAATACCCACCGTAGCGGCGTCAGCATGTGTACCCCCTTACACTTAAAAAGGAGTTTACAGACAGTCCGGCAATTCCTGGGTGGAGGAGATAGACCTGCTAATGTCGCCCTACCCCTAGACGACGACCATCCACACCGCCACGAGGTGTACCACCGCAGCCGCGATGGTCGCGGTGTGGAAGTGCTCGTGGTAGCCGTAGTAACGCGCGTTGCGCCCTGGCCACTTAAAGCCATAGACCAGCGCGCCTAGCGAGTACACCACGCCGCCGGCAAAGAGCAGCCAGACCACAGCGGCCCCCGCCTGCGTCCACAGCGTGGGGAGAAGCGGCAGCACCAGCCAGCCCAGCGCTAGGTAGACCATCACGTCCAACCAGCGCGGGTGGTTAATCCACACCAAGTTGAGCACCGCACCCAAAATGGCCCCACCCCAGGCAACGCCTAGCATCCATGCCGCCTGTACCGGCGATAACACGATGAGGCACAGCGGCGTATATGTCGCGGCAATAAACACCGAGATGGTCGCGTGGTCCGCTCGCCGCCACCACTGCACGGCACGCGCACTAGCCCAGGGGTAGCGGTGGTAGAGCGCCGAGACGCCGAAAAGCCCGACCAGCCCCACTCCGTAAACAGTTACACCAAGCCCCTGCCACCACTGCAGCGTCATCCACGCATAGGTAATGAGCACGGTGGAGGCAATCACCGACAGCAATGCTGCAATCGCATGTCCCCAGCCACGGCTTAGCGGCCTTGGCCCTCGATCGGCCATCCAATAAGTGCGCTGGACAAGGCCCGGCCCCGGCGCGCTATTCGCATGAATCTGTGCCACGGCGGTACGTCCCTTCCACTGACCCGCAACGGATAACTTACGATACCGTAAGTGTACGGGCATAGGCAGAGGCCTTCAAGGGCCTCGTTACGTAACGCTCGACGAACGCTGCGGTTGCAGCGGTGGATTAATGGAACAAAACAAGAAAAACCCCAGCCGAAGCTGGGCTTTTCGCGTATCCGCGCCTTCGAGCGACGAGGAATGAAGAGCGGTTTACTCCACCACGGAGTTAGCGCCCACAGCGTGGTCGAAGAGGTCCGGCAGGGTGGCGGACCAGG
>CALLKG010000147.1:0-25067 GCA_938008395.1 Corynebacterium tuberculostearicum | reverse complement strand
TCGTCGGCAGCGTCAGATGTGTATAAGAGACAGCCCCTAGCCCCGCCCACGCGGCCTTGGCGGCCTCGTTATCGGAGTAGGTGATTGCAGAGGACACCAGCTGGCTATCGGCCACACCCGTGCGATTCGCCGCGATGAGCACCGGCACCTTGGAGGTGGACCACGCGGCCTCGGGAGCGGTGCGCCCCGCTTCGACGGTGGTCCTGCCATCGGAGACCGCGATGCCCACATCGCCGTGTTCGGCCACGATGCGGTCAAGCACGGCTTGGACATCACCGGAAGGGGCCGCGGCCGGTGGCTCCGTGGAGGAGGAAGGCGCAGACGAGGCGGCCGGCGCTGCGGATGAGGCCGCGGGTGCTGCGGACGTGGTGTCTTTTCCGTAGAGGGGATCTGCTGTGCCACGGGCCTCGGTGTTGACAAAGGTAGGGGAATTTTCTGCCGCGTCCTCGTCGCCGCAGGCGCTCAGGGTGAGTGCGCAGGCGATAAGGGCGGCTGCCGGGCGCAGGGCCCGGCGGATAGGGAATGTCATGGCGTCTAGCTTAGGCTAGTGCGCGAAGTGGCGGGTACCGGTCAGGTACAGGGTAACGCCGGCTTCCTTTGCGGCAGCGATGACTTCTTCGTCGCGGATGGAGCCGCCGGGCTGGACAACGGCCTTAACGCCGGCGTCGAGAAGCACCTGCAAACCATCGGCGAATGGGAAGAAGGCGTCGGACGCGGCGAAAGAACCCTCGGTGCGGTTGGCACCATCGGCCAAGGTGTTGGCGCGCTCGACGGCCAGCTTGGCGGAGTCAACGCGGTTGACCTGGCCCATGCCCACGCCCACGGTGGCATTGTCCTTGGCCAGCAAGATGGCATTGGACTTCACCGCACGCACGGCGCGCCAGGCGAACTCGAGCTCAGCCAAGTCGGACTCGTTGAGGGCCTCGCCCGCAGCCAGGGTCCAGTTGGCCGGGTTATCACCCTCGGCCTGGTAGGTGTCTGGCTCTTGGGTGAGCACGCCGCCGGAGATGTACTTGCGCTCCTCGTGCTGGTCTTCGTGCTCTGCCTGCAGCACGCGCAGGTTCTTCTTGGCCTTAAGCACCTCGATGGCGCCGTCCTCATAGGAAGGCGCGACGATGACCTCGGTAAAGATCTCCTTGACCTGCTCGGCCATCTCTACGGTGACCTCGCGGTTGACGGCAATCACGCCGCCGAAGGCGGACATTGGGTCGCACGCGTGGGCGGCGCGGTGGGCAGCGGCGATGGACTCCTCAGATACGGCAATGCCGCATGGGTTGGTGTGCTTGATAATCGCAACGCAGGGGCGCTCGTGATCCCATGCGGCGCGCCACGCGGCATCCGCATCCTGGTAGTTGTTGTAGCTCATCTCCTTGCCATTGAACTGGGTGGCATTGGCAAGGCCCTTGGAACCGATGCGGGTGACGGTCGCCGCCTGGTGAGAGTTCTCGCCGTAGCGCAGCGGGGTGGTTTGGCCCTCCTCGCTGAGCTGATCCACGAACCACGCGGAGACGGCCGCATCATAATCCGCGGTGTGCAGGAAGGCGTCGCGCGCCAGGCCGCGGCGCTGCTCTAGGGTGAAGCCACCGTTGTTCACGGCCTCCATGGCCTCGTCGTAGCGGGAAGGATCCACGACGACTGCAACAGACGGGTGGTTCTTGGCGGCCGCACGCACCATGGATGGGCCGCCGATATCGATCTGTTCCACGCAGCCATCAAAGTCCGCACCAGAAGCTACCGTCTCACGGAAGGGGTACAGGTTGACCACAACGAGCTGGAAAGGCTCTACCTCGAGCTCGGAGAGCTGGTTGAGGTGGTCGTCCTTGCGAGTATCGGCCAAGATGCCGGCGTGCACGCGCGGGTGCAGCGTCTTGACGCGGCCTTCCAAGCACTCCGGGAAGCCGGTGAGCTTTTCTACCGGAGTGACCTCGATGCCAAGGTCCGCGATCTTCTTCGCGGTGGAGCCGGTGGAGACGATTTCCACGCCTGCCTTATCGAGGGCGCGGGCTAGATCCTCCAGCCCGGTCTTGTCGTACACGCTGATAAGGGCGCGCTTTACCTGCTTGCGGTCTTCGCTCATGAGGAGGATTAAGCCTTTCGAAAAGTCTTAGTCTGCGAGTTGAATAGTTAGTTTCTCGTCGTGGACGTTTGCTGCACGCAGCACCTCCACGATGAGATCGCGCTCTACTTGTTTAATGCGCTCGTGGAGGGTGGACTCGTCATCGTCGGCGTTAATGGCAACGGGGCGCTGCGCGATGATGGAGCCGGTATCCACGCCCGCGTCCACAAAGTGGACGGTAGAGCCAGTGATCTTCACGCCATAATCCAGGGCGTCGCGCACCGCGTGCGCTCCCTTGAAGGCAGGCAGCAGCGCCGGGTGGGTATTGATGGTGCGGCCTTCGAAGCGGTCCAGGAATTCCTGGCCCAGAATCTTCATAAAGCCCGCAGAAACAACAACGTCTGGCTGCGCAGCATCTACTGCGTCAACCAGACGTTGATTCCATTCGGCGCGATCCGCACCCAGCGCCACAACCTCGGTATCAATACCGTGGTCCTGTGCGCGCGAAATACCGTGGCATTCCTTATCCGCCACCACCTTAACTACCTGGTAGTGCCCGGCCTGGGCATCCACGATGGCTTGTAGCAAGGAACCCGTTCCAGAAACGAGCACCACCACTCGGAGGCGTTCAGGGTCAGCGGTATAGCGCGGAGGCATCGGTGAAGTCACGCGCTATAGCCTAGCCCCTCTCCCCCTCCTCCGGGGAATCTTCGCCCGCGGAGCCCTGCTCGCTCTCCCCCATTTGGTCCTTGAGCTGTTGGCTCAGCGGCTTGGCGACGCCCCTTTCATCGCCCTCCTCAGCCTCTTTATCTGGTTCCTCTTCCGGCTCCTCCGCTATTTCGTCGGCCGGAGTGTCCTCTTCTTTCTGCTCTTCTTCCGGTTCCTCTGCGGCCTCGGCAGGTGCAGAATCCTGGGACTCGTCCTCAACTACCTCGGCATCAACGATTTCCGGATCGGTGATGGGCTCGCGCTCCGAGTCGGTGGGAGCCTCGTCGGTTTCGGCAGTGGCTGCATCGGGTGCCTCGGGAGTGACATCATCGGCGGGGGCCGCAACTGGTGCCGTGCGGGCCGCGCGCCACGCCACGAAGGCGAAGCCTGCGGCAACGGCACAACCGACGACGGCCATCCACAGGGCGGTAAGGCCTGCGGCAGTCCACAGCTGCGGGCCGGTCGCGCCGTAGTAGCCAAGGTCACCGCTAACAAGGTAGCAGGCAACCAGCATGATTACTGCGGCGGCCACCGTAGCTACGAGTACATCTTGGAAGCTCGGGCGCTTCTTATACAGCGAATAGATTGCAGCGCCGAGGGGGACGATCAAAAGCGCCACCGCCCAGCTGGGCGCGGAGGCAGGAATGCCGCCGGTAATCGGCAGCGGTGGCAGCGGCACGAGGTGGGCGCTAAAGAGGCTTACCGAGCCTTCTCCTACAGAAAACTCCGAGCCCACCAATACCGCCGCGGTGCTCACGATGGCATTGGGAATATAGAGCACACTCAGCAGCACGAGTCCGGCAATGCCTAAGCCGGAGATCGTAGGATAGTCATTCATCATCTCGCCCTGGCGGGAGACATTGACAAGGAATACCACCGCGAAGACTGCGGCTGCGCCAATGGCCAGGTAGGCGAGGTAGCGAAGGGCGATCTGGGTGGCGTCGACAAGCGGTCGCGGCACTCCATAACGCTTGGCCAACGCCCGCCACAAGCGCCAGCCCATACCGGCCGCCATGGCGGACAGATGCAGAACAATAACGCGCAAAAGTGCCTGCGCCAGATTAGGCGGGGAGACGTCATAGACCTTGCCCGCGTCCCACAGCATCAGCCACGCGATGATGGTAAATACCACCGGCACGCCAAGCACGCAGGCCAAGAGAGTAAGCAGGTCCTTGACGCTGACCTTGTGTTTTACCGCGCTGCGCACTCGAACCGCCACCACTCCGGCGAGGATGAGCGCTGGCAAGGCGGGCAGCAAGGAAATATGCACATCGGCCGCAGAGACCGGGGCGAGGTTAAAGACCATCCAGGCCTCCGCCACGATGGTGTACCACCACGCCATGGGAGAGCCAGCCAGCATGAGACCGCCCAGCGCGATGGCCATAATGATAAGGACAATAACCACGTTGGGCACTGCCGCCGTAATAAGCATGCGGCGAATGCGCCCGGCTTTGGTCAACGGCGCGGGGGTACGCCGCGCCTTAGCCTTGGAGCCGGCCTTGCGAGCGACGCGCTGCGCCGATCCAGAGGACTGGCGGGACCCACTGGGATGAGGCGCGCGTGGGGTGCGCTCCGCGCGCACCGTACGGCCCCGCGCCTGGCTACGCGGGCGGGGCGTTGACCGAGATTGGGGGCTGGTGTTTTTGTTCATCGGCGTCCACTTTGCCACCTTCCGGAAGTGAAATCGGGGTGGCGCGACGAGGCACTCGCAAAATCACCGGCGGCAACCCCTGTACCTGGGCTATACAAATATATAAGGAGTATAAAATCTACCCTGGTTTCACACCCTTAACTCTGGCTGTAATACTATGGAGGAAAAGGCCGCTAGTTTTGCGTGACGCACGCGGAGCTCGCGTGGGATCTTTATCGCACTAATAATATTCCGTGTGCCCCATGTTGCCTGCTCGTGGACAATTTCCCCGAGGCGAGCCTGAAAATTCTTTAATTTGGGTTGCTGTTATCTTTTCGAGACGCTACTGTTACATCTCGTTGGTAACAAGAAGGTCACAATCTCGTAACTAACTCGGTGGGGACGTAACACTCGTCCTGCGCAGATTGTGAAAATGACGAAAGAAGACCTAATGCGAAGCAAAGTTCAGCGTGGCGCCGGCCGCCATCGCAAGATTGTCACCTCGCAGACCGCGAAGGGCCGCATTGCCGTAATGACGGTTGCGGCAGGTGCAGTTTCCACCGCCGGCGTTGGTGGCGCAGCCGCCGCAAACATCCAGTCCGATGACGCGGCCACCACTAAGACGCAGTCCGTCGACTTCGAGCTCGCCTCCGACTCCACCCAGGTGGAGGATGCCGCTGCAGCTCCAGTTGATGCCACCCCACAGATCCTCAACGTTGCTGAGGCTAAGCCGGTTGCCGATCTGACCGATCAGCTCAACAAAGCCATCCAGGCTTCTGAAGAGCGCGCCGCCGCCGATGAAGCCGCTCGCGCACCATCTGTAGCCCGCCCTGCCGAAGGCGCATTCACATCTCCATTCGCTATGCGCTGGGGCACCTTCCACAAGGGCGTCGACATCGCCAACTCTCCCGGCACCCCAATCCTTGCCGTCATGGATGGTACGGTCATCGACTCCGGTCCAGCTTCCGGCTTTGGCCAGTGGATCCGCATCATGCACGACGACGGCACCATGACCGTTTATGGTCACATGCAAACTCTTGACGTGGCCGTTGGCGAACACGTGCATGCCGGCCAGAAGATCGCCGGCATGGGCTCGATGGGCTTTTCCACCGGCTCCCACCTCCACTTCGAAGTTCACCCGAACGGTGGCGAGGCAATCGATCCGCAGCCTTGGCTGGCTGAGCGAGGCATCGACCTCTAAGGCCCCTACCCCAACACCTTCTTGTTAAGCGCCGCAGTGGCTTTCCTGCGGCGCTTTTTCATGTCCACAATTGCCCTAAAGACACCAGCGCCGGCTCCCGACCACCGCGGCTGCAGCCAACCTTCCCCAAGACGACTCAAATGCGTCCCAGCCTTCCCATTGCGCCTCCAACAAAAGGCAAGCCCCGTCAAGACAAGCGCTCCACCACCGGACCCTAGACACAAATTGCGCCGCACAGCCAAGTCCAGTACGCAGCCTTGTCGCAGGTAAATACACATTTACACTAATCACTGGGCTTGAACGCAACACGCCATTTCCAGAGCGGCACGCCCACCCCCAAAGTCTACCCCCAGACCCTAAACCAGTACTTTACAGACGCCACTCCAATCACATTCGTAACACGCGCAACAAGCTGGCATGTTCGAATGATTTCGAAATATTTCCGCCGCTACCAGCGTTTTCTAAGATTGCGCGGGCCGTTGGAGCGGGCTAACTTTTAACTCGTTGCCACGAGCGATTACGAGCGCAAGCATTTCGGCTTTCGGCGTGTCGCGGTTGGCAGTTGAAAGACGCCGCCCCCTCCAGGGTGCGGGCGTCCCGAGACCATGCACAGCCATGAAAAGGACTTTAACTATGAAGCGCATGAACCGCGCACGCAAGAACGTGGCGCTGAGCATCGTTACGCTTGGCACCGTACTTGCTACCGGCACCACCGCTTTTGCTGCAGAGCCAGTGGCTAGCGTGGACGTATCGGACGGCTCCTCCGAGCCCACCGCTACCAATGTAGATAACGCCGGCGTGGTCGACGCCCTTGTTGGCCTGGCCACCACCACCGTTGGCGTATTGAACGGCGAGGCTACCCCGCAGGTAGATGGAAACGAATCCGGCGGCGTCAATATCGTCCTAGACCCGGGCACTGTACCGGGCCTGAAGGAAGCTTTCGCACCGCAGGGGAATCACTCGGGACTCACCACGAAGCGCGGCACGGACTCCGCGGGCAATACCGTGGTCTTTCCTACCTCCGGCACGCTTACTTCTGGCTTCGGCCCGCGCTGGGGCACGATGCACAACGGCATCGACGTAGCTAACCCGGTGGGCACCCCGATTCACGCGGTCATGGACGGCACCGTCATCAACTCCGGTCCAGCGCAGGGCTTTGGCAACTGGATCCGCATCCAGCACGATGACGGCACCATCTCCGTCTACGGTCACATGCCGGCAGACCTGCTCAAGGTAAATGTGGGCGAGCGCGTGACCGCGGGTCAGGAAATCGCCGGCATTGGCAGCGAGGGCCACTCCACTGGCCCGCACCTCCACTTTGAGATTCACCCAGGCGGAGGCGCCGCCGTTGACCCCGTTTCCTGGTTCAACGAGCGCGGCATTTCGGTCTAAAGCTTTTCCATCGGCACTCCGCCGATGAGCATCAGCCGGACCTTACCGGAAGAACCAAAGTCCACGGTGACCGTGGCGCGCTTGCCGGAGCCGGACGTCTCAATGACAGTTCCGAGCCCGTACTTAGCGTGATTGACGCGGTCACCCACGGCTAGGTTGAGGTTATTGTTCTTAGGCATCGAGGTCGCCGCCGGCTTGCCGGTGCGCTGCGATGGGGAAGACGCAGCGCGCCTGGCACCGCGGGATCCGCCCCGAGAACCACCACTGCCCCACCCGGACCAATCGCGGCCGTAGGAACGACCATATTGATAGTCGTCCTCGCCCCACGCACCGGTCAGGGAGCTATCGGAGTCTTCGCGCCGCCAGTTGATGAGGTCTTCTGGGACCTCGCCGAGGAAGCGGCTGGCGGGATTAGTCACCGGATTGCCCCACGCCGAGCGCAAAATGGCGCGGGTAAGATACAGCTGCTCGCGAGCGCGGGTAATACCCACATAGGCGAGGCGGCGCTCCTCGCTTAGTTCCTTCGGGTCACCCAGTGAGCGCATATGCGGGAATTGGCCATCCTCCCAGCCGGTCAAAAAGACTACGGGGAACTCGAGGCCCTTGGCGGTGTGCAGAGTCATCATGGTGACCACACCAGTCTCGGAATCTGGGATCTGGTCAGCATCGGCCACCAGCGACACCTTTTCCAAGAATGCCTGCAGCGAACCGGGCGCAGCTTCGCCCTCCTCAACTAGCTCGGAGGGGTCCACTGCATCCGCACCGGAGGCGGCAAGCTGGTTGGCCGCCTCCGAGGTAAATTCGCGAGCCACCGATACCAACTCGTTCAAGTTATCTAGGCGCGCACCGTCCTGCGGGTCATTCGAGTTTTCCAATTCCGCCTTGTATCCCGTGGCATCCAAAATGGCGGAAAGCAGCTCACCCAAATCCGGTTGGCCGGTAACCTCATCGCGCATGGACGGGATCTGGTTGCGGATACCCTCCATCATGTCGTTGAATTTGGTGACTGCGTTAATAGCCCGAGTACCAAGGCCAGGGACGTCGCCCCGGGGGACATCGGCAAGCGCCTTGCCAAAGCTGATGCCGTGGTTTTCCGCATGGAGGGCAATATGCCCCTGCGCCTTGTCACCAATGGCACGCTTGGGCACGTTGATGATGCGGCGCAGGCTTACCATATCGTCCGGGTTATCCAAGATGCGCAGGTAGGCCACCATATCGCGGATTTCGCGCCGCTCATAAAAGCGCGTGCCGCCCACCACCTTGTACGGAATTCCGGAGCGGATAAAGATATCTTCCAGCGCACGGGAGGCATTATTGGTGCGGTACATGACCGCGATATCGGAATAGCTGCGACCCTTATCCGCCAAAGAGTCGATTTCAGAGGCGATGAAGCGCGCCTCATCGTGCTCATTATCGGCAACGTAGCCTACGATCTGCTCGCCCTCGCCGTGAGCGGTCCACAGGTTCTTCTCGCGGCGGTTCTCATTCTTGGCAATAACGGCATTGGCCGCGTTGAGAATGGTCTGGGTGGAGCGATAATTCTGCTCCAGCAAGATGGTGTGCGCCTGCGGGTAGTCGCGCTCAAATTCCTGAATATTGCGGATGGTCGCGCCGCGGAAGGCATAAATGGACTGATCGGAATCGCCCACTACGCACAGCTCGGGGGCATCGGGGCCGAGCTCTCCCCTGCCCACGAGCGCGGCAACCAGGGCGTACTGGGCGTGGTTGGTGTCCTGGTACTCGTCGATAAGCACGTGCTTGAAGCGCCGGCGATAGAACTCCACCACCTGCTGGTGCTGAGTGAAGATCCGCACCACCTCACCGATGAGATCATCAAAGTCCACGGCATTGGCCGCGCGCAGGCGGCGCTGGTATTCGGCATAGACCTGGGCCACGGTGGTCTCAAATGGGTTCTTGGTCTGCTGCGCCTTTTCCAGTGCGGATTCGGGACCGATGAGCTCATTTTTGTGATTAGAAATCTGATTAGCCAGCACGCGCGGGGTGTACTTCTTCAGATCCAGCTGCATATCCTTAGCAATCATGGACAATAGCCGGCGGGCATCATCGCCATCATAAATAGTGAAGTTGGTATTAAGACCTGGCACCAGCTGCGCGTTTTGGCGCAGGATGCGCACGCAGATGGAGTGGAAGGTAGATACCCACATGCGCTCTGCCACAGGGCCTACCAGCCCGCCCACGCGCTCCTTCATTTCCGCGGCGGCCTTATTAGTAAAGGTAATGGCGAGGATCTCCCACGGATTTACCCCGCGATGGCGCATGAGATAGGCAATGCGGCGGGTAAGCACGGCAGTCTTGCCGGAACCAGCGCCTGCCACGATGAGCAGCGGGCTGCCCGAGTGGGTAACGGCCTCAAGCTGCTGCGGGTTAAGGCCCTCGGTCAAGGCATCGGGGGATTCGGATTGCGGGCTCGCTGCGCGCGGTGCACCGAAGCCGCCAAAAGGACTCGGCGTGGGTGCGCCGCCGGTGGACGGGGAAGGGCTAAAAGGAGAGTTTTCGTTCATAATGCCTTCCAACCTACTAGCCCCACCGGACACGACCCGTTTCCGCCGTGCGAGCTGCTATTTCCTTTTGCGCGGGCGGGTGGCACAATATGGTCTTATGACCGCAGAAGATAACAAGGACATCGTCGATAACGGCTTGGACATCCGCACGCCTTCGGGCACGGATGATCCCCTATCTGATGCGGAGATCCAACAGTATCGCGAAGAAATCAACCGCATGGACCGCATCATCTTGGATGCCGCCAAGCGCCGTACGGAAGTCTCCCAAGCCATTGGCCGCACCCGCATGAACTCCGGCGGCACCCGCCTGGTCCACACCCGCGAGATCGCTATTTTGAATCAGTTTCGCGATGAACTCGGTGAGGAAGGACCCACCATCGCGTCGGCGCTGCTGCGCATGGGCCGCGGCCGGCTGGGTTAGCCGAATAATTACTGGCCAGCAGATACTATGCAGTACCCTGAATTAGCATGAATGCAGTTCTCGTCGCCGTCATAGTCATGCTCGTGCTCGCCCTCCTGCGCGTGCATGTGGTGGTAGCACTCTTCCTAGGCGCCATCGTCGGCGGGCTCCTTTCCGGCATGGGCCTCGATGCCACCATGGTCGCCTTCCAAGACGGCTTGGGCGGCGGCGCCAAGATTGCCCTAAGCTATGCCCTCTTGGGCGCTTTTGCCATGGGCGTAGCCTCGGCCGGGCTGCCCCAGGTCCTGGCTAATTTCCTCATCCGCAAGCTCGGCGGCAGCGGCGAAGCAGACCCCAAAGCGGCCCTGGCCACCAAGTGGATGCTCATCCTCGGGCTCATCGCCATGTCCGTGATGAGCCAGAACCTCATCCCGGTCCACATCGCCTTCATTCCGCTCATCATCCCGCCGCTACTTACAGTGATGAATAAGCTGCGTCTGGACCGCCGGTTGATTACTACCTGCCTGACCTTCGGCCTTATCACCACCTACATGTTCATTCCGGTGGGCTTTGGCTCCATCTACTTAAATGACATCCTGCTCTTTAATATCCAGCAGGCTGGGCTTGATACCTCCGATATCAATATTATGCAGGTCATGGGCGTGCCGGCGCTCGGCATGCTCGCCGGCCTACTCATCGCCATCTTCTTTAGCTACCGCAATCCGCGCGACTATGAAAACTTGCCCATCACGGCTGAGGAGCACCAGGAGGCCCCCTCGGCCTATAAGGTGTGGGTGTCCGTCGTGGCCATCATTGCCACCTTTGCGGTGCAGATTGTCATGCAGGCTCTCGACTTCGAGTCCGATGGCCTCATGGTCGGCGCGCTGACTGGCTTGGGAATTTTGCTGCTTACCGGCGCGGTGGATTGGAAGCACGCGGACGATGTCTTTACCAATGGCATGAAGATGATGGCGCTCATCGGCTTCATCATGATCACCGCCCAGGGGTTCGCCTCGGTCATGACGGCCACCGACGAGGTCGGCCCACTGGTCGATGCCACCGCTAACCTCTTTGGCACCAATAAGATCCTTTCTGCCGGTGCCATGCTGGTGGTGGGCCTGGTGGTCACCATGGGCATCGGCTCGTCCTTTTCCACCCTGCCCATCATTTCCGTTATCTATGTGCCGCTGTGCATGTCGCTGGGCTTTAGCCCCGCAGCCACCGTGGCGCTTATTGGCACCGCAGGCGCGCTTGGCGACGCCGGCTCTCCCGCCTCCGATTCCACCCTCGGCCCTACCGCGGGCTTGGGTGCGGATGGCCAGCACGACCACATCCGCGACTCGGTCATTCCCACCTTCATCCACTTCAATATTCCGCTGCTTATCGCCGGCTGGGCAGGCGCACTCCTCCTCTAAAAGGCCCCGACGCGGTGGCGCTTTCTGGACTACGGTGGGAGTGGTACATGTTGCCAATGCGCTAGTTGCCAGAAAGGCCTACCACCATGGATATCACCGCATCTGCCCAGTGGAGCGAGCTCGCGAAGGTATATGAGGACAAGAAGGACCTCAACCTCCGCGAGCTTTTTGCCGCCGATGCAGACCGCGCCCGCAACTTCACCTTCGACGCCGCCGGGCTGCACGTCGATCTGTCGAAGAACCTGATCGACGGGGACATCGTCAAGCAGCTGGTTGAGGTAGCCAAGGCCGCCGACCTTGAGGCCCGCCGCGATGCCATGTTCGCCGGCGAGCACATCAATAACACCGAGGATCGCGCCGTGCTGCACACCGCGCTGCGCATCCCGGCCGAAGATGACTTGAGCGTTGATGGCCAGGACGTTGCCGCCGATGTCCACGAGGTCTTGGGCCGCATGCGTGATTTTGCCACTGCGCTGCGCTCCGGCGCCTGGCTGGGGCATACCGGCCACACCATCAAAAAGGTGGTCAACATCGGCATCGGCGGCTCTGACCTGGGCCCGGCCATGGCGGCGAAGGCACTGCGTTCCTATGAGGTCGCCGGCATCTCCGCCGAGTTCGTCTCCAACGTGGACCCGGCCGATATGGCAGCCACGCTCGATGGCCTCGATGCAGAATCCACCCTGTTCATCATCGCCTCCAAGACCTTTACCACCCAGGAGACGCTAACCAATGCGCACGCCGCCCGCCGCTGGCTCATCGAGCAATTCGATGGTGATGAATCCGCCGTGGCCAAGCACTTCGTCGCCGTATCCACCAACGCGGAGAAGGTAGCCGAGTTCGGCATCGATACCGAGAACATGTTCCCGTTCTGGAACTGGGTCGGCGGCCGCTACTCCGTGGATTGCGCCATCGGTCTGTCCCTCATGTGCACCATTGGCCCGATGGACTTCATGCGCTTCCTCGAGGGCTTCCACGCCATGGACGAGCACTTCCGCACCGCGCCACTGAAAGAAAACGTCCCAGCGCTCATGGGCCTCTTGGGTGTCTGGTACACCAACTTCTTCGGCGCCCAGACCCACGCCGTGCTGCCCTACTCGCAGGACCTTGGCCGCTTCCCGGCCTACCTGCAGCAGCTGACCATGGAATCCAATGGCAAGTCCGTGCGCCGCGATGGCACCGCGGTTACCGCCCCGTCCACCGGTGAAATCTACTGGGGCGAGCCGGGCACCAATGGCCAGCACGCCTTCTTCCAGCTCATGCACCAGGGCACCCGCCTCATCCCAGCGGACTTCATCGGGTTTGCCCGCCCGAAGCAGGACTTCCCCACCGCCGATGGCTCTGGTTCCATGCATGATCTGCTCATGGGCAACTTCTTTGCGCAGACCAAGGTGCTGGCCTTTGGCAAGACCGCAGAAGAAATCGCGGCCGAAGACGTAGACGAGGCCGTCGTGCCGCACAAGGTCATGCCGGGCAACCGCCCGACCACCACCATCCTGGCCGAGGAGCTGACCCCCGCCGTGCTCGGCGCGCTCATCGCCCTCTACGAGCACATTGTGTTCACCCAGGGCGTTATCTGGGATATCAACTCCTTCGACCAGTGGGGCGTGGAGCTGGGCAAGCAGCAGGCCAATGACCTGGCCCCAGCCGTCTCCGGCGCTGAGGCTGCCGACTCCGGCGACCAGTCCACCGATGAGCTCATCGGTTGGTACCGCTCCAACCGCTAAAGGCCCACTTTGAGCCGCGTTATCCCCTCCCACCCACTCGGCGGAGCGAATAACGCGGTTGCTTTATGGCTTCGCTCGCCCCACGGCGATGTAAAACAAGCACGTTCTGCCCAAAATCAGCGCGAAATCGGGCGAAACGTGCTTGTTTTGTCAGCGGAATGCGGTTTAGAGCTTAACCATCGGCTCCCAGCCGAAAGGAATCTCCTCCGAGTTCACAATCCGGCGGCCGAACGGGAAGCAGGTCACCGGGATCATCTTCAAATTGGCCAGCGCGGCCGGGATGCCCACGATGGTCACTACCTGTGCCGCTGCGGTGGTGACGTGACCAATGGCCAGCCACAGGCCGGCGACGAGGAACCAAACGATATTGGAGAAGGTGGACATGGAGCCGCTTCCCTTTACCGGCTGCACCACCGAGCGGCCGAATGGCCACAGGGCGAAATTAGCCATGCGGAACGACGCCACGCCCGCGGGGATAGTAACGATGAAGATGCAGGCGATAATGCCAAAGATGAAGTAGGCCAAGGCTAGTAAGAAACCGCCGGTGATGAACCAAATGATATTGAGTAGGGTACGCATAGCCCCCACCCTAGCGGCCTACGCCGAGGAGTGAAGCGGCTGGCAGTGCGGGCACCACCAGATGATGCGCTCGAGTTCGCCTTCGTCGCCGCCCTGGTCCACGCCGCCGAGCGCGCCCTTAGTGATGAACGTGCCGCAGCGGCGGCAGCGCTTGCGATTGCGGCCGAAGACATAGGTGGTCTCCCCGGCGCGGCGCACGCCGGTGGTCACGCGCACCGGGGAGGTGCGGTTGGCCCACATGATCCGCCGGGAAATATCGAGGATGCGGGCGGTATCGACCTCAGCCACGGGTGTGGCCGGGTGCACGCCGGCGAGGAAACAGGCCTCGGCGCGGTATTCATTGCCGATGCCCGCGACGACCTTCTGATCGAGCAGCGCTGCGCCGATGGCACGCTGCGGCCGGGAGTTGAGCCGGCGCAGGGCTTCCTCGCGGTCCCAGTGGGGGTCGAGGATATCGGGGCCGAGGTGCGCGATGCGCTGGTGGTAGTGGTCGGCGGGATAGATGTCTACGAAGCCTAGCTGGTGGCCGACGACCTCGATATCGCGCGGGGAATTGGCCAACTGCAGCACAATGCGGGCGGTGTGGCCGGGCTTGCGCCAGCGATCGCCTGCGTAGTGGATGGCCCAAGTGCCCTCCATCTTGAGGTGGGTGTGCACGATGGTCTGGTCGAATTGCATGAATAGGTGCTTGCCGTAGGGCCAGACGCGCTCGCACACCATGCCTTCTAGGTGCACGGTGGCATAGCGCGGCACGCGCACGGAGCAGCCGGTGACTTCGCGGCCGGCCATGAACTGCAGGCGGTTGGATAGTTGCAGGACGGAATCGCCTTCGGGCATGACACCTCCTGTGGTTCTTTAGCGGCGGTACCCGCCGCGCGGGCGGAAACCACCATTATTGCGCGGAGCGGGCGGCGGATCATCAAAGCTGAGCTCTTCGATGGCCTCGCTGGCCCGGCGGCCTGCGCGTGGGGCGCGCGGGGCGGCTGCGCGAGCAGAGATGCGCACGCCCTTAGGCGTAATCCCGGCGCCGGCTTCGCGCAGATGGGCCGCCGCATCGGTTTTATGGATGGGGCTGCCATTGCACTTTTCGACGACCAACGGGGACAACACTCCCCCCGCCACCATGTCTGTGAGCGCGGAAACCAAGCGGGGATATACCTCGGCGGGGTCGATGCCATCGGGCAGCGATTCGAGGAAGGTGGTGAGAGTTTTGCCGCCGCGGGTGAGGTGGGCGATGGGCAGGCCGTCGATAAGCACTACCAGCGCACCGGCCGAACGGGTGGGCCCGCCGGTGGCTTTGCCGTCGGCATCATCGCGCTGCGGCCAGGGCAGGGCCGCGCCGTATGGGTTGGCCGGGTCGCAGGCTGCGAGGACGAAGGTCTCGGGCTCGGTGGTGCCAGAGGGCCAGCCGGTCACATCCGGGGAATCGGCCAGCCCACGCAGGCGGTCGATGATGGCGGGCGTGGAGAATTGCGCGGCGCCGAGCCCATCGATGACGTAGCCGCGCATGGCCTTGCCGGATTCCTCGAAGCCGGAGAGCACCTTATAGGCCAGCGCGAAACCGCCGAGCACATCCTCGGCCACGACAGAGCCACGGGTGAGCACGCCGTAGCGGTCGAGCCAAGCTTCGCCGTGGGCAACAGACCGGGAGGTGGCATCGGTGGCGGCAGACACAGCAAGGGACCACCGGCCCATGACATCGGGCGGGGTCCCCGCGCCAGCGGCGTTCTGCGCCTGTGCGAAGGAGGTGCGCCCCATGCGCAGGCGAGAGCGGGTGGGCCGCCGCTTCGAGCGATGCGCGGTGCGGCCCGAGCGCGAGCCGCCGGAAGACAGTCGGGTGCGAATAGGCGCGAAAGAATCGGGACTCACCAGGCCCATCTCCACTAACCCCCAGAGGGCCTCGCGGGTTTCCTCGGTGGTACCGGGGGCCTCGGCGGCAATATCGGCAAAGAGGAAGCCACCGCCACGGCCTAGGACATCGAGGATGGAGCGCTGCACCATGCTGACCCCCTCGGCATCCGTTTCCGGGGCGAGTTGAGCAGCATAGTCTGAGGGCAACAGCATGATCCAGGGGTCGGCCGCGCCGGCCTTGCCAGCACCCACAATGAGCACCTCGCCATTGGAGGTGAGCTCATCGAGCATGGTGGGTGAATAATCGCCCACCCGGGCGGGCAGGATGAGCGATTCCCACGCGGAGGCGGGCAGGCGCACCCCGGCGAGCTGCTCGATGACGGAAAAGACGCCATCGGCACCGCGCAGGGCCGGGCGCTTTCCGGCTGGTGCGATGCTATGCCACTCCGGCAAGAAACGGGCGAAGGTAGCGCCCGAGACCGGCTCGGTAGCAGCCCGCGCGGCGGCGAGCGAGCGCGAGCGAATGGTCTTCAGCACCGCGGCGGCGCAGTACTCCTGCTCCTCCACTCCCTGGCGGTAGCGGCCTTCTACTACCCCATCGAGCGCGCCGAGGACAGTGTGCGCGGCGGAGACGGATATGCCGAAGGCCGCGGTGAGATCGCGCAGCACAAACGGACCGCGGGTGCGCGCCCACCGCGAGACCAGCTGTGGCAAGGCATCAGAAATGGTGGCCACTTGGGCAGGGATGCCGGGAGGAATGGGGATACCTAGGGCATCGCGAAGCAGGGGTGCATCCTGTGCCTGGGCTAGGTGCTCGCGCCCGCCAATGCGCACGCGCATAATCCGCGTGCCCAGCTTGTCCAGGGCGGAGAGAGGGACGTCGGTGTGCTCGCCCAGCTCGTCGACGGGAATCGGACCGAGCACGCGCAGCAGGTCCGCCACCTCCTCGGTGGTGCGGGCCCGGCGCGAGGGATCGGTGCGCTGGAGCTGGGCGTGGACCTCGGCGATGATCTCCGGATCCAGTAGCTCGCGCAGCTCTACCGTGCCCAGCAGCTTGGCTAAAAGCGCTGGGTCGAGGGCCAGGGCGGCCGCGCGCTTTTCCGCCAACGGGGAATCGCCCTCGTACATGAACGCACCGGTGTAGTTAAACAGCAGCGAGGAGGCAAAGGGCGAAGGCTGCTCGGTGGTGACCTCCGCGATGCGGATGCGGCGATGGCCCAGCTCCCGCATGACCTCCGTAAGCGCCGGCACATCGTAGACGTCTTGGACGCACTCGCGCACCGTCTCCAAGATGATGGGAAAGGACGGGTACTTGCGGGCGACGTCCAAAAGCTGCTCGGCGCGCTGGCGCTGCTGCCACAGCGGTGCGCGCTTGCCGGGATTGCGCCTGGGCAAAAGCAGCGCTCGGGCCGCACATTCGCGGAAGCGGGAGGCAAAGAGCGCGGAGTTACCCACTTGTTCGGCCACGATATCGGCGATCTCATCGGCGTCGAAGGCGAAGATGGATCCATCGGGCTCGGATTCGGCCTCAGGTAAGCGCAGCACGATGCCATCGTCACCGGCCACGGCCTGCGGATCCATGCCGGTGCGCTCGCCCACCCGGGCACCTACCGCAAGCGCCCACGCGGAGTTGACCGGCCGGCCAAACGGGGTATGCAGCACCACGCGCCAGTCACCCAGCTCATCGCGGAAGCGCTCGAGCACTAGTGTCTTTTCATCCGGGATGACACCAGTGGCTTCATTTTGCTCCTGCAGGTAGGCCGCAATATTGGAGCGCGCATTATCATCGGCATCCGCAATGATATCCGGCGAGGAAAAGACCTCGCGGCGATACTCACCTAGCGCCTTGCCCAACTCATAGGGGCGGCCCGCGCCATCGCCATTCCAAAATGGCAGGCGGCCGGTATGCCCCGGCGCGGGCGTGACCAACACCTGGTCGCGCGTGATGTCCTCGATGCGCCAGCTAGTCGCGCCCAGGGTGAAGACATCGCCCACCCGGGACTCGTAGACCATCTCTTCATCCAGCTCGCCTACCCGGCGCGGGGCGCCACCGGAGCCCTCACCGGCGCCGGTATAGAGGAATACGCCAAACATGCCCCTATCCGGAATCGTGCCGCCGCTGGTCACGGCCACGCGCTGGGCGCCGGGGCGCGCGGTCATCACTCCCGTCACGCGGTCATTGACCACGCGTGGTTTGAGTTCCGCAAAGTCCGTGGACGGGTACACGCCGCTGACCAGGTCCAGCACGGAGTCATAGACCTCGCGCGCCAGATCGCGGTAGGGCCAGGCCCGGCGGACCATCTCGTACCACTCATCGGCATCGAGCCCATCGTCCCCGGCCGCGGCCACGGCCGCCACCGTTTGCTGCGCCAGCACGTCCAGCGGGTTGCGCGGGGTATGCATCTCCTCAATGAGCCCGGCCCGCATGCGCGCTACCGTCAGCGTGGACTGCACCAGATCCGCGCGGTGCTTGGGATAAAAGGAGCCATGCGATACCGCGCCCACAAAGTGCCCGGCGCGGCCCACGCGCTGCAGGCCCGAGGCCACGGAGGGCGGCGATTCCACTTGCACCACCAGCTCCACGGCACCCATATCGATGCCCAGCTCCAGCGAGCTCGTGGCCACCACGGCCTTGAGCGTGCCCTCCTTCAGCATGGTCTCGGTCATCGCGCGCTCGTCCTTGGACACCGAGCCGTGGTGGGCGCGGGCGATGACGGCCGGGGCCTTACCTGCGACGTCGACCTGCTTCATCAGCTGAGCCGGGTCGCGCCGAGTCTCCGGCGAGAGCGATTCCGGATCGTGCTCGGCCGCATAGAGCTCATTGAGCCGGCTGGTCAGCCGCTCGGCCGTGCGGCGGGAGTTTACAAATACCAGCGTGGAGCGATGCGCCATGATCTCCGCATAGAGGTCGTCCTCAATAAACGGCCAGATGGACTTGGCCGTGGGCAGCGCGGACTCATCCACGGAAGGAGAGCTGATGCCAATCGCATCATCCACCGTCATCTCCCCGATGGTGGAGCCTTGCTCCGGCGTGGGGAGATCGGACATATCCTCCACCGGCACATGCACGTCCAGCTGCCACTTCTTTTCCGCGTCCGGCGCCACAATTTCCACCGGCCGGTTGCCGCCCAAGAAGTTTGATACCGCAGACAATGGCCGCACGGTGGCGGAAAGCCCGATGCGTTGGAAGTCTCCTGCCACCTGCTGCAGGCGCTCCAAGGTCAGCGCCAGGTGCACGCCGCGCTTGGTGCCAGCCAGGGCATGGATCTCATCGATAATGACGGTATCCACCGTCTTTAAAATCCCCGCTGCCTTAGAGGTCAACATCAAATAGGCCGACTCCGGGGTAGTAATCAAGATATCCGGCGGCTTGCGCACCTGCCGCGCACGCTCCGCCGAAGGCGTATCGCCTGAGCGCACGCCTACCGAAATATCCGGCACGTCTAGCCCTAGATTTTCCGCGGTGCGCGCGATGCCGGTCAGCGGGGCGCGCAGGTTATTTTCCACGTCCACGCCCAGCGCCTTGAGCGGCGAGATATACAGCACCTTCACCCCGGCGGCGGAACCAGTTGTCCCAGAGCCCACCGGCAGCGCCAGCTGGCCCTCGCGCTCGACCAAATTATTCAGCGCCCACAAGAACGCGGCGAGCGTCTTACCGGAGCCGGTAGGGGCCACCACAAGGGCGTGCTCGCCACGGGAAATCTTCTCCCAGGCCTGCGCTTGCACGACGGTAGGAGCAGCAAATACATCCTTAAACCACTGCGCTGCTTGGGGCCGGAAGCGGTCGAGGATGTTTTCTGGCATGCCCACACTCTAGTCCGCGTTGTAATGTGGGCACCATGACCGTCGAGATTTCTGATTCCCGCCTGACCAATTCCCTCGCCCAGGGCTGCGGTGAGATCCTTAAAGGCGTGCGCAACGGGGGCCTGCTGCGGGGCCTTTCGCTTGGCGACGCCGGCGATGAAGCCGCCCAAGAATGGATCGCCCGCGTCCTCGAGCAGCACCGTCCCCAGGACGGCATGCTCTCTGAGGAAGCCTCCGATGACCTAGCCCGTTTGAAGAAGGACCGCGTGTGGATCGTGGATCCGCTCGACGGCACCAAAGAATTTGCCACCGGCCGCCAGGACTGGGCCGTGCACATCGCCCTGGTAGAAAACGGTATCCCCATCCACGCGGCGGTGGGCCTGCCGGATCTCGGCGTTACCTTCAAGTCCTCGGATGTCAGGGCGGTCACCGGCCCGCTGTCTAAGAAGTTCGTTGTCTCCCGCAACCGCCCGCCCAAGGTAGCCGATTACATTGCGGAGAAAATGGGCTATGAAATCGTGGGCGTCGGCTCCGCGGGTGCCAAGGCCATGCACGTGCTGCTGGGCGATTATGACGGTTATATCCACGCCGGTGGCCAGTACGAGTGGGATCAGGCCGCTCCGGTGGGCGTCGCCCAGGCGGCCGGCCTGCACTGCTGCCGCCTGGATGGCTCCGAAATCCGCTTCAATAATGAGGACACCTTCATCCCAGATATCCTCATCTGCCGCCCAGAGCTCAAGGATGAGATCTTGGAGCATGCCCAGGCCTTTGCCGAGGAGCACGGCGGATTCTAAACTAGTGCGCATGATTGAGACCCCGTACGAGAATCTGCTGAAAAAGGTCCTAGAGACCGGCACCCCCAAAGGCGATCGCACCGGCACCGGAACGCGCTCCATCTTCGGCGCGCAGTTGCGCTATAACCTGGCCGAGTCCTTCCCGTTGCTTACCACCAAGAAGGTCTACTTCCACGCAGTATTGGGCGAGCTGTTGTGGTTCCTCAAAGGCGAGTCCAATATAAAGTTCCTGCAGGAGAACAAGGTCCGCATCTGGAATGAGTGGGCGGATGAGAACGGCGAGCTAGGCCCGGTCTACGGCGTGCAGTGGCGCTCCTGGCCCACCCCGGACGGCCAGCACATTGATCAGATCCAGCAGGCGCTCGACACCCTGAAGAATAACCCGGATTCCCGCCGCAACTTGGTCTCTGCGTGGAACGTCGCGGAGCTGGACAACATGGCGCTGATGCCCTGCCACCTGCTCTTCCAGCTCTACGTGGCCGATGGCACCTTGTCCATGCAGGTCTATCAGCGCTCGGCCGATATGTTCCTCGGCGTGCCCTTTAATATCGCTTCTTACGCGGCGCTGACCCACATGTTTGCCCAGCAGGCCGGCCTCAAGGTGGGCGAGCTCATCTGGACCGGCGGCGATTGCCATATCTATAACGACCACGTGGAGCAGGTCAAAGAGCAGCTTTCCCGCGAGCCGCGCCCCTACCCGCAGCTCAACCTGCACAAGGCGGAGGACATGTTCTCCTATGACTTCGCCGATTTTGAGATTGAGGGCTACGACCCCCACCCCACCATCAAGGCGCAGGTGTCCGTTTAATGTTGGGTGCAATTTGGGCGCAGTCCCTCGATGGAATTATTGGCGATGGCGGGCAAATGCCCTGGCACGTGCCGGAGGATCTCAAGCACTTCAAGGACGTGACAATGGGTGCCCCGGTCATCATGGGCCGGAAAACCTGGGAGTCCCTCAACCCCAAGTTCCGCCCGCTTCCCGGCCGCGAGAACTACGTGCTCTCCTCCCGCACCCCCGGCCAGTGGTCCGCCGGCGCCCAAGTCCTCACCGAAATGCCCTCGCTTTCCGACGCCTGGGTTATCGGCGGCGGCCAAATCTACACCGCCACCTTGGACCAGGTGGACCGCATTGAGGTCACCCTCATGGGCGTCAATATCGGAAGCACCTACGGCGATAAATCCATCTATGCCCCCGACATCCCCGAGGAATTCGGCCTCGCCCACAGCACCGATTGGCTCACCTCCGCCAAGGGCCACTTGGCGCTGCCGAATCAAGAGGCCAGCGATCTCCCCATCAAATACCGCTTTTTAACCTACGACCGAAAGGACGCAGCCTAATGTCTGTTGCTACCCCAGAGACCAACTCCGACGTCACCATCTTCTACGCCGACTGGTGCCCATTCTGCGCCAAACTCATTAAAAACCTGGACCGCACCGAAACCCCGTACGCGCTTGTCGACGTCGAAGGCGACAACACCGAAGACATCAACGCCTGGATCGAATCCGTCAATGACGGCAACCGCATCATCCCCACCGTCCTCTACTCCGACGGCACCCACGAGACCAACCCACCGGCCTCCTCCGTGCGCAATAAGCAGAAGGAATTGGCCGAAAGCTAACCCACACCCCAGCCATTTCGGGGCACTCCTGCCCCACTGCTATGATTAGCCACGTTGCACACGCAACCCCGCCCCAGTAGCTCAGGGGATAGAGCACGGCTCTCCTAAAGCCGGTGTCGGTGGTTCGAATCCACTCTGGGGCACCATGTGAAGTCTCGAGACATCGTTCCGGTCGATGCCTCGAGATTTTTCGTTTTCAGTTGCCCTGTTGGGGGTCAAGTTCGTTGTCTTTCTTGTTGTAATAGATCTTTTCTTCGGCGAGTGTGTAGACGGCGATTTGTGCCCCAGTGGCGGTTATTTTGATGTTTACGCGGTTGTCGATGCAGACCATTGTGATGGGTTCTCCGCCCCATCTGCGTCCGATGTAGTGGCTGCGTAGTTTACCGCCCCATCGCAGAGTTGTCTTGCCGTTGAGGGACCGACCCGCGGAATGTGGACGCATCGGGGGTCGGGCCCTACCTAGTCGGAACCTTGCTCGTCTCTGCAAGACGCACGCGACGTAGCTAGTCGGACCGGTGGCGGACCCATCTATCGACGCACTTGGGAACTCGAATCGGAGCTGTGAATCCCCGCCACGTGGGAACCATGGGGCTAGTGAGACTAGCGATACATACTATTTGTTCGCAGCCAACCTTTGAGGAACAGCTACTTTTGACATGAGATTTTTGCAGGAGTTAGTGTTGCTTCAAGTAGTCATAAAAGCAGGAACCGGTTTGAGACAGATGATCCTTCTTCGTTTCTAGCATTCTTCTCAAATCAGTTCGCCCGTCGAGGACACTGTATATTTCCATACCCGTAACAACCATAAACGGACTCTGCACAGAGTAGGTGTCCAACGTTGTCGAGGCGATGCCGGCCTGAGTGATCAGAAGTCCCTGCGTGACGCGGCTCCTGCGCTCTATCTTGGCCCGAAAAATATCTGCAATATCTCGGCCGCTTCTCTCCCGCTCCCATTTCACTTCAACAATAAATCCAAATCCATCTATTTGAACAAAGCCATCTATTTGCTCACCCGGCAGATTGTAGGGTCGCTCAGGATTAAGATCATGAAGATCGAAAAGGTCATAAATGAGATCTTCAAAGTCTCTCCCCCGTTGCTGGGGATTATCCGCCTGATGCATTTCTAGCAGACGCTGTTTCATATCCCCTAACTGCAGCCTGAACAGGCGTTTTCTTTCTCGCTGGGACTCTTCCCGCCTCCGTTCTTCTTCTATGCGGGCCCTTTTCTCCATCATTTGCTGAAATGGTTGCGTAAACCTCGTCAAGCCTTCGACTGACAGCTGCGCTCTTCTAAGATTCTCAGATCTTTTTGGCTCCTCTAACCCTTCGATATCTGGAAACTCAACCATTTCCGACAAAGATAAGAGCAGATCGATGATGGAATCTCGCAGACGATCTTCTTTCGCTTGCAGAGCCTCGACGACCTTGTCGGCATTCTGTATCTTGAATCCGCTGCTAAAATCGATCAAGTGGAGCCCAGCAGTTTCGAAAGCTTCGCCCCCGAGGTGGCGAAGCAACAGCGAACGCTGCGCATTCTTGTAATACGTCGTATACGCTATAGCTTGCTTGAGCGCTTCATAAGCATGCGGATCAATCCGCTGACTTGTCCGAGGGTTTCCAGAAGTGGTCACATGAACAGGATAGATGACACCCCCACACGGCCATCAGTTAGCTAGCTTCCAAGGTTTTCGTCTGGTTGCTCTTCATTGTCGGTAATATCTTTCTTGGTTGCTGTCCCCCGCTGCCCCGTGGATTCCTTTGTGGTTACGGAAGCCTGCCAGGCCCGTGCGACCTCCCCCAGCTGGCCGTCAATGTACACACGCTGACCAACGCCGCGACGTATCTCCATCGCATCATCATCTTCGAAGCGAGCGAGAAACGCATCCAGCGAGCCGAGGCGAGCCTCCGCGCTACGGCTGTCTTGGAAACTCCGTTGTTGAATCGAAGCCTGTCGGAAGAGGTATGTGGCTAGAACACCTGCTCCCACACCAATGATCGCCCGCAGAATGCCACGAACAACATCTGCGCTGGATACCGCGTCTTCCAAGGCCGTCCGGCCTGCAAAATAAAGCGAAACCGCGCTAATGATCGTGACAACTCCTGCTGCTGTCGTAAATCCAAGCCACAGATTCTTAGCTTCTTCAGCCCGCTCCCTGAACATCCGGGCCATGGCATCTTCAGCCACGTATCCCGAGACAGCCTGGGTGTCCTCGATCAAATCATCGAGCTCTGCTTTTCGCGTTCGGATGTGCTCCAGCATCGTGTCGAGCTCGTCGTTCGCCCTCGTCTTCTGCCTGTCAATCTCAGAATTGTACTGGCTCTGAAGTGTCGTGATCTGATCGTCGATGCGCTTCTTCCCGGCCTCAACGCCGTCGTTGATCTCCTCCTCGAACCTGTCAGCCACCTCGTCGATTTGCTGACGCAGTTCGTTGAGATCTTTCTCTGCGGCCTGCTTGTTCTCCGCAATCGCATCGGCGAGGCGCTCCCCTTCACTCTCCAGCCGCTCGACAGCCGCCTGACTCCTGTCGAGAAATCCAGCGACCCGCTCACGCTCATTCGTGTCAGCCTCCTGCTGCTGTTCCAAGAATTGAACCGGCCGGAATCCCAATCTGTGAAGGGTTGAGAGCAGATCGTCTGCGGCCGTGTTCGCCTTAGCAAGTTCTTCGTCATAATCAGCTTCGTCGTCCCACTTGATCGACTGCAGCTGAACCAAGATGGAGCTTAAGGCCGTCTTCAGCTCATCAAGGAGAGGGCGACTGGCCAGTTCCTTGGGCACCATGCCCAGATAGAGCCTCGTAACACCGACGACAAGCTCAATCCTCCCGATGATGCCGCTAGCCAGACCAGGCAACCCTGCGTATGAGGGATCGAAGGTCTTGCTTAGCTCTGACAACCACTCATCGATGTCCCCCAGCTCCGCCCACAAGGGATGATCGTCGAACATATCGGTAGCGGTATCACTCAAATCGAACCCCTCGTTGTCACTTAATCCTTGGAATGAGCTTACGTACGACCCTTAACCATCCAGCAGCAATGTCAAACGTAAGTACTATTCTACCCTTTCGCGAGGCCCGAGCCAACCACCTTCAGTCCCCGAGGGGGTTCTTCCGGGTTTTTGAGGGGACCTCAGCTGGCGTAAGCCAATTCCTGGTGGCTGCTGCAATTCTTTCTCCCTTTGGGTAGCGGTTTTAGAACTAAATCATCAGGACCGTGGAATTAAAATGGAACTGGGGCGCGTTGGAGATGGTCAGGAAGTTACCGAAAGCCTCCTGACGGAGTCGGATGGCTAGAAGACCCCCATTCATGCTGACTGAGTTTGAACTGCTCCCCATTAGTTGGACTGAGAAATCAGTTACCTACTAGTGGGGAGCA
>CALLKG010000146.1:0-26675 GCA_938008395.1 Corynebacterium tuberculostearicum | reverse complement strand
GTGGAGGCCTATGGCATCCGTGAGCCGGGCAAGGTCGATGGCATCATCACCAACGGTGGCGGCGCGCCGCTGAACCTGTCGGGCAAGAATGTGGCCGGAAAGAATATCACCCCGGATGATATTTCGGAGACCCAGAAGAAGCTGGATCCCACTATCTTTGAGCGCCTGCCGCTGGCCCAACTCACCAGGTTTAATGCGCACTATGCGCAGAACCTCATTCCGCACCGCACCGAAATCGGTGCACAATCGCCGGAGTGGAGCAAGAACATCAAGCTTTCTAACCCGTTCACGGATGGGGTCTCCACCAGCCAGGCGGTCAAGGACGAGTATGCTTCGAGCCCGCTCATCGCACAGAAGACTAGCGCCGGTACCGCCCTGCAGCTGGCGGCAATCGCGAATTATGACGCCGTCAATGCGGATCTCTTCACCGCGCCGACGCTCATCATGCACGGCACCAAGGACGGCATCGTGCCGCCGTATTTCTCCCAGGATTGGTACAACTCCATCTCTTCCGAAGACGTGGAGTATGTGACTTGGGAAGGTCAGAAGCATGAGGTCTTCAATGAGCCGGCTGCTGATCAGGCCCTCGATACCGTCGTGGACTGGCTGGACCGCCACGCCTAAAATACGCGGACCTCAAAGCGCGAACTCTTGGCAGGCATACAGTGCTTGCCAAGAGTTTACGTATATGTAACCGCCTCGTTGCCCAGGCCGGATAGAAATTGAATTATGAAAAATAAACTCTGTGCTTTCTCTTCTGTCCTGGCGCTCACCGGAATGGTAGGCGCGCCCGTTGCGGCGGCTCAGTCCTCGCTTCCAGGTTCCTCCTTTGGTTCTTCTTTGGGGTCATCGTTGGGCTCTTCCTGGGGGTCTTCCCAGGGCTCGTCCGAGGGTTCCTCCGCTGGGGACGAGGCGCAGCCGGGGGAAGGCACTGAGTCGCGGGTGCTGTGGCAGGAAAGCTTCGATGAGGTGGATACCCCGGCGTGGTTTACCCACCGCGCGCCGGAGGGGTGGAGCACTGACGTGCACGGCGTGGACTCGGGCGAGGCCCGCTGGAAGGGCTGGACCTTTGGCGATATGCGCCACTGGACCTGGGCATCTGGTACCGATATGCGCCATTATTTCACCCAGGCGCATGACACTTTCGCCATCATCGACAACAAGCAGCAGCGCCTGGCCGAGGGCGATTCCATGACTGCCAAGCTGGAAAGCCCGGCCATCCCGGTGGCGGGGCAGGAGCGCGTGAATGTGGAATTCGACCACCATTACCGCCAGGGCAAGGACGGGCAAAATGCCACGGTGACGGTCTCCTTCGATGGTGGGGAAGCCCAGGAAATCGCCGCCTTTGATAGGGATGTCTTCTCCAAGCACGAGTCCATTGGCGTGGACGTGCCGGCCGGCGCGAAGAGTATGCAAGTTAGCTTTAACTACAACAACGGCAATGATGACTGGTGGTGGGCGGTGGACAACGTGGGCGTCGTCAAGCCGCTCGGTGAGCTGCAAGGCTCGCCGCAGGCTACCGTGGACGTGCTTTCCGACGTCCAGGGCGACCCCCAAGACTACAAAGACGCGGTCCGCCAGTTGAACGGTATGGAGGATAAGGCCGGGGCGCTGGTGCTCAACGGCGACCTCGTGGACGATGGCTCGCAGCAACAGTGGGATGATTTCTTGGCCGCGCACAGCGAGGTGCCGCACGATTCGGGAAAGGAATTGTGGACCATCGGCAACCACGAAATGTACGGCAAGGAAGGCTCTAAGACCTACCTTGATCGCTTCCTCAAGTACTCCGGCCAGGACAAGCCGTGGAAGGAAGAAGTGGTGGATGGGGTGCCGCTCATTTCGGTGAATACCGAGTTCTATTCCGATATTCTGCGCCACGGCAAGGAGCCGTTCCAGCGCCTTAGCAAGGAGCAGCTCGACTGGCTAGATGAGCGCCTGGCGTATTGGGATGCCAAGGGCACACCGGCACTGGTCTTTAGTCATCCGCTGCTGCCGCAGACGGTTTCGATGTCCCATTCGGCGTGGTACCAGAATGACTTTGAGGACCTCGAGGCGCTTTCCAATGTGGTCAATAAGTACAACAACATCGTGTGGTTTAGCAGCCACAGCCACTCCTCGTTGCACCAAAATAATTGGTGGGGAACCCGCCGCTACGACGGCACCGGCGAGGCTGGCCGCACCGGTTTCCCGGTGGTCAACACCGGCGCCATCCTCAATGAGTACCTGCCGGATGGCGATAATGACGAGACAATCGTCAAGGAAAAGGCAGAGGCCTCCACCGGACTGCGGGTCAAGGTCTTTGCAGACCGCGTCCGGGTGGAGGCCTGGGACTTCAAGTCCGGCGAGATGATTAAATACCAGGACTTCGCGCGGTAGGGCGCAGGCTACGGCCGGCGGCCTAGCGCTTCCATGGCTCGATGGGGTTGCCCTGCCACACGGCGTTGGTGGGCACGCGGTCACCGCGCATGACCAGCGAGCCGGGGCCCACGGTAGAAGCCGTGCCGATGAGCGAGGCCGGCAGCGCCACCGAGTGGGCGGCCAACGTGGAGCCGTCCTGGACGGTGACGGTATCCAGGCTCATCACGCGGTCCTGGAAAAGGTGGGTTTGCACCACGGTGCCAGGGCCCACGGTGGCGGCCTCACCGACGCGGATGAGGTCCGTTTCCGGGAACCAGTAGGAATCGATCCACGCGCCGCGGCCGATTTCCACGCCGAGGGCGCGCAGGCCCAAGTTGATCTCGCCGGAGCCGTAGGTGTGCTGGAAGAACCACGGCGCGGCGACGACCTCCACGAAGGTATCCTGCAGCTCATTGAGCCAGACAAAAGCGGACCACAGCGGGTGGTCAGCCGCGCGGTGCTTGCCCACGCAGATCCACTTCACCGCGACGGTGACGGCCATGGCCACCGCACCCATGCCCATGAGCACGAGGCCGGAAAGGAGCCAGGTGAGGGGGAAGCCGAGGGCGTCGAGAAGCGAGTCATAGACGCTGAGGGTTGCCGCGAGCAGCATGGCAGAAAACATCGGCGCTAGAAGGCGCATGGTTTCCACCACGCCGCGGGCGGCCTTAACGGCAAAGCCCGGGTTATAGGTCAGCGCCTCACCCGAGTTAGCGGGGGAGTCCACCTCTACGGTCACGCGGCGCATGCGCTCTGGCGGCGCACCCCACCAGTTGGCGCCGGCCTTCGTCTTCTTCGGGGTAGAAGAAAGCACGGCAACCAGCGAGTTCTTCGATAGCTTGCGGCCGGGCGCGGTGATGCCGGAGTTGCCCACGAAGGAGCGCTTGCCCACCTTGGTCTCGCCGGTGCGCATCCAGCCGCCGCCGAGCTCGTAGCCGCCGATCATGGTGTCATCGGCCAGGAAGGCGCCCTCTTTGACCTCGGTGAGCTTGGGGATCATGACCGCGGTGGAGATTTCCACGTTGGCGCCAATCTCTGCGCCGAGCGAGCGCAGCCACGCTGGGGTCAGCTGCGACGCATAGAGCGGAAAGAGCTTGGTGCGAGCCTCGTCCATGAGGCGCTCGATGGCCCACAGGCGCCAGCCCTTGGCCGAGCGCACGGGTGCGACGCCCGGGCTAATACCCAGCGAGAGAATGCGCACGCCCAGCCAGGTCTGCAGCATATAGGTGCCAAAGGCCGCCAGCGCGCCGACGGGCGCGAAGAAGATCGCACCGACGAAGCTATCGCCGCCCGTGGAATGCACGAGGGCCAAGACGATGGCCGCGCCTACCGCCAGCGCTACAACCGGCTGGATGGCCAGCAGGACGGAGGTGGCGTCATAAATAGCCACCCACCACGGCCGGCGCTTGGGCGTATGGGACGGGAAGCGGTGCTTGGAACGACCCACCTTTTGGGCAGGCGAGCCGGACCAACGCTGTCCGTCCTTGATCTTCTTGCGGCCGGTGACGGTGGAGCCGGCCTCCACGTGGGCATACTTGCCCACCACGGTGCCAGGCAGCAGCGTGGAGCGTGCGCCCACGCGAGCGCCTTCCTTGACGTCGATGGCGCCCACATGCAGGATATCGCCGTCCAACCAGTAACCGGAGAGGTCCACTTCGGGCTCGATGGCGGCGTGCTTGCCCAAAGTGAGCAGGCCGGTCACCGGCGGCAGGGAGTGCAGGTCCACGCCGCGCTTGACCTTGACGCCAAGCGTGCGGGCGTAGTTATTCACGCGCGTGGCACCTGCCAGTGAGCTCGCGCCGGAAGCATTAGCCCAGCGCTCGGCCGCCCAGATGCGCAGGTGCGTCGAACCGCCGCGCGGGTAATCGCCCGGCTTAATGCCGGCCGTAATAAGACGCGCGCCGTAGCCGCCAATGGGGATGCGGCCGACGGGGGTGACAAAGACGATGAGCATGGCGATGACCAGCCACCACGGATAGGCCGCAGCCCACTCAAAGCCCAGCGATGCCGCCACGGTGGAACCCAACATGAGCCAGGCCAGCCAGCTGGATGCAGCCAGCGTCATGACGGGGATCTGGATCAGGGTCTGGGCGAGCCGGGTGCCGAAGCCGACCTTGGTGACCTCGCGCAAGGGGACGTCAGCAGCCGCGGGGCGCGGCTCGGCGCCGCCGATGAGCTCGGCCAGCGAGCCCAAGCGCGGGTGGTCGTAGAGGTCGCGCACGGCCACGGTGGGGTAGCGCTCCCTGATATGGCCCACGAGGGTCGCGGCCGCCAGCGAGGTGCCGCCGAGCGAGAAAAAGTCGGCGTTCTCGTCTTCCACGGACACGCCGAGCGTTTCTACCCACAGCTCCGCGAGCCACTTCTCGGTCTCGGTCAGCGTGGTCGATTCCACGCCCACTCCGGGCAGCGGCCACGGCAGGGCCTTCTTATCCACCTTGCCGGAGGTGCGCACCGGCAGTTCTTCCATCACGCAGATGCGCGGGACGAGTGCGGCCGGCATGGTATCGGCCAGGCGGGCGTGCGCGGCCTCGTGATCGAAGCCCTTGGCCTCATCCTCGAGGGAGACATAGCCCACCAGGACGGATTCGCCGCCGGGGGTCTTTTGCACGGCCACGGCCGAGTTATAGACGTTATCCAGGGCCGCAACGTTGGCTTCGACTTCGCCGAGCTCGATGCGGCGCCCGCCAATTTTCACCTGGTCATCCACGCGGCCGACGAAGTACAGCCCGTCCTCCTCCAGGCGCACGTGGTCACCGGTGCGATACGCACGCTGCCAGCCCATCGACTCCAGCGGGGCGTACTTCTCCGCATCCTTGGCCGGATCCAGGTAGGACGCCAGTCCCACGCCGCCGATCACCAGCTCGCCGACGCCGCCTAATTCCACAGGCATGCCCTGCTTATCGACGACCACCAGGTCCCACCCATTCAACGGCAAGCCAATGGACACCGGCCGGCCTGGCAGCATCTGCTGCGCACAGGCGACGACCGTGGCCTCGGTGGGGCCGTAGGTATTCCACATCTCGCGGTCCTCGGTGGCCAGGCGGTCCACCAACTCCTGCGAGCAGGCTTCTCCGCCGACGATGAGCAGGCGGATATTATCCAGCGCCTCAGCCGGCCACAGGCCCGCCAAGGTAGGCACGGTGGACACGACGGTAATATCGCGGCGGATGAGCCACGGGCCCAAGTCCATGCCGGAGCGCACCAGAGATCGCGGCGCCGGGACCAAGCAGCCACCGTGGCCCCAGGCCAGCCACATTTCCTCACAGGAGGCATCGAAGGCGACGGACAGCCCGGCGAGCACACGATCCTCCGGGCCGAGCGGCCCGTGCGGGTGATTGACCAAAAAGAGGCTGGCCTCGGCATCCACAAAGGCGGCCGCGGAACGGTGGCTTACAGCCACGCCCTTCGGCTTGCCGGTGGAACCGGAAGTGAAGATGATCCACGCAGTGTCTTCTGGGCGTGGGGCATTGGGGTTCTCGGCCGGCTCCTCGGCGGACCTGTCGGGGGCGTCCGGGCGCGCGGAATCGCGCAGGAAGCGGAAGCCCTCGTCCGTAAAGACGCCATCGATATCGGCCTCGCCGAAGACCATCTCGGCGCGCTCGTCTGGGTCATCGGCGTCGACAGGCACGTAGGCCGCGCCCGCCGCTAGGGTCGCCAAAATGGCGAGGTAGAGTTCGCGCTTGCCGGAGGTCATCCGGATGCCGATGCGATCGCCCCGGCGCACGCCATTGGCGTGCAGCTCGGTGGCCCACAGCTCGACTTCGTGGATGAGCTCGGAGTAGGTGATGATTTCGCCGTCGTCAAGCGCGGCGGCATCTGGGTGCATCTCCGCGGTAGTGGTGATGATGTCCCACAGCGTGCGCGGCCGCGGCGCCGCGCTACCTAGAAGGTACTGCTGCGGGACGAGCGATTCGGGGCCCGCCATTTATGCCTCGTCTTCGTCTGCGGCAATGATGGACTTGGCCAACTTTCGCAGGTGCTTGAGCTGCTTATTGGTGGACTCATCCAAGGCCTCGTCCTCGGCAGTGGCAACAAGCTCCGCCAGGTCCTTGTGAACCTTCGCGCCCTTCTTGGTGGACGCGACGATCTGGCGGCGGCGATCCTTCGGATCGCGCTCGCGCTTGGCCCAGCCGCGGTCCTCGAGGGCGTCGATAAGACGCACCATGTCAGAAGCGTCAATGGCAAGGGTATCGGAGAGGTAGGACTGCGACGCGGCATCCGCGTCCACCAGGCAGGTAAGGACCCAGTACTCGCGCAGCGTCGTCTGCTTGGTCTGCAGGGCGGCCTCGACGCCGTCGCGGGTGCGGCGGCGGAGGCGCTCCAGCTGGAACGACGGGGATTCGAGTAGGGCAGTTGGGATTACAGAATTATTCGTGGAAGCCATACCATCATAATAATCCCAAAAGATTGGTTAAGGCCAATTAATCCGTTTCGATGGGAAGCCCGGCAGCCTTCCACTTATCCGTGCCGCCATCGACGTTGATGGTGTCCCAGCCCAGCGCATGCTCCAGATACTGGCAGACCTGCATGCTGCGGCCGCCTGCGTGGCAGATGACGTAAATATCCTTGTCCGGGTCGATTTCCTGGATGCGACCCGTAATCTCACTCATCGGGATATGGGTCGCGCCCTTCGCGCGCTCCACCGCCCACTCATCATTCTCGCGGACATCAATGAGCTGAGCGCCTTCTGGTACTTCAGTTGGTTGAACGTTTTCCATGCCTCATACCCTAGTCACGCAGAGGTCCTTATGCTGCTCCGCGTGTCCCAGCGCTAGCGCTGGAACCGCCAGTAGTGGTGCCACTGCCACGGTGGCTGCACAGTGTCGCCTTTATCATGGACTATCGCGAGGACTTGGCCAACAGCCATGTCGAGGTGGTGCTCGATTGTGGCGGCGGTGAAGTGGAGGGGTTTGTAGCCTCTTTGGACGGCGTCGTTAAGCTTTTGGCGGTCAATTTCGAACCGCTGCCGGTTCTCTCCCTGGTGGTAGGCGTAGCCGTCGACCTCGATCGCCAGCTTGTGCTCCTCCAAGAGTAAGTCCCAGCGGTAAGGTCCAATGTATCTGTTGTTGTGCACGGTGACATGGTGCCGAAGCGCGCGGGTGAGGTTGCGCTCGGGGACGCTATCAGCACCGAGGATGGTGTTTTCCAGGACGCGCCGGGTGTGCTGCGGGAAGCGCTGAAAATCAAGCATGTGGCCCTCCATCTGCGAGGCGCCGTACTGGCCGGCAAAACAGGCCTCGAGGAAGGCGACGGCGTCTTCCTCCGCCATGATTTCTGTGGCCTGCAGCGGATTGCACACGTTAATGCCATTGAGCTGGCCAAGCGCTTTCGGTCGGGCGCGGCGGCTGCGGAAGTACGGGCTGGAGGCCATCATTCCCGCGCGCAGGAAGTGGAGTGGGAAACTTAAAGCGTGGCCGAGGTAGTGGTGGGCGCACGAGTAGCCGTCGAGTGCCGAATCGGGCCAGCGGTGGGAGACGATTTCCGCGAGTTCGCGCGGCGAGGGCTTTCCTTCGGTATAGAGACCGTGGCAGATTTTCACGGCTTGGTTGTTGATAGCGCGGTTCGCGGCCCTGCGCGTGGTGAAGATTCTCATGCGCCCACCCCTAGGCGTTCATTTCGATCATTTAGGTCCCCCGAGGCCGGTGGTTTCGGCCTGCTATGTGATCGAATTGTACTGCGGGGACGGGGAAGGTGTCGCGGGGAGGGGCTTGCGGATGCGAAGAAGGGCGAAAAAGGGGACAAAAAGGGGCGTTTCGATCAAATAGGGCCTTGAAAACCGCCGCTTTCGCGGTGCTATTTGATCGAAACGCCCGGGAGGGAGCCCGCGGGCTCAGGGTCGCGGGGCCCGCGCTCAGAAGCGCTTACTTGAAGCGAGCCTTTGCCTCGTCGAGGATCTTCTCTGCCTCGGCCTTGTCGCCCCAGCCGGAGCCGGTGACTTCCTTGTTCGGCTCCAGGTCCTTGTAGTGGACGAAGAAGTGCTCGATTTCGTCCTTGATGTGCTGCTCCACATCGTTGATGTCCTGGTAGCGCTCCCAGCGCGGGTCATCGATGACGGCGAGCAGCTTGTCGTCGCCGCCGGCCTCGTCGGTCATCTTGAAGACGCCGACGATGCGGGCCTCAACGACTACGCCTGGGAAGACCGGTTCCGGCAGGATGACCAGGGCGTCCAGCGGGTCGCCGTCCTCACCCAGGGTGTGGTCGATGAAGCCGTAGTCAGCCGGGTAAGCCATCGGGGTGAACAGGTAACGGTCGAGGTAGACCTTGCCGGACTCGTGGTCAACCTCGTACTTGTTGCGGGAGCCCTTCGGGATTTCAATGGTTACTTCAACGCTCACAGCGATGTCCTCCATGGGGGATTGGGTATCAATTACTGCCCATAGTCTAGCGCGTTGCGGATTCGCGCTAGGGTTAAAGGCAATGAAAGCAAAGCATGTTTGGTGGTCAGCGACCGCGCTCGTGGTAGCAGCAGCGGTCGGAGGTACGGCTGCGCTGGGCGTTACCCTCCAGCGCGAATACGGCGATCTCTCGCACGGGGAGGCGCAAGCGGTCGAGGCTCCTGAGGAGCCGTTGAGCGCAGCACAGCCGGGCGAGGCAGACCTGGATGCGCTGAGCGCGAAGCTGGATGAGCTCGCTAAGAATAAAGACCTTGCCACTTTCGGCGGCGAGGTGATCGATACCGAAACCGGTGACGTGGTGTGGCAGCGCGACGCAGATAAGCGGCTTACCCCGGCCTCGTCCACGAAGGTCCTCACCACAGCGGCGGCGACGTTGGCGCTGGATGAGAATGAGAAAATCACCACCAAGGTCTACCGTGGGTCGAACGAAAAGAACGTGGTTATTAAGGCCGCGGGCGATGTGTGGATGACGCATGAGCAGCTCGATGATTTGGCCGAGCAGATTTCGGAAAACGTCGAGCAGGTCGATGGCGTCTACATCGATACCTCCGTATGGTCCGGCGAGGCGCAGGCCCCGGGCTGGGATCCGGAAGACGTGGACGGCGGCTTCGTCGCGCCAATGGAACCGGCCATGCTCTACGGTGGTCGCCTGGGCGCGACGACGGGGGATGTGCCGAGGAGTCATGAGCCGGCTTTGGATGTGGCTAAGCAGCTAGGCGATCGCCTCGGCGCGGGCAAGGTAGGCATGGGCTCTGTGGCAGAGAATGCGCAGGAGGTGGCGAGCGTGGATTCGCCGCCGCTAGCGGACCGCGCCCGAGAAATGGTGCGCCATACCGATAATGTCATGGCCGAGGCCATTGCGCGTGAGCTGGCGATGTCCCGTGGCAAGGAAGCCAGCTTTGAAGGCGATACGCAGGCCACGCTCGAGGTACTGCGGGAGCAGGGATTCGACGTCGAGGGCGTCGACATTAAGGACAATTCCGGGCTCTCGGTGGACAATCGGCTCACCGCCGGGTTGTTGACGCAGCTCATCAATGGCGCGGTCAAGGATCCGCACCTACGCCCGCTGGTGTCTTACCTGCCGGTGGCCGGCGGCGATGGCACGCTGTACGAGCGCTACGGCGATTCCGCGGCCAAGGGCTATGTGCGCGCCAAGACCGGCACGCTGACGGGGGTTTCGGCCTTGGCCGGCACCGCTCAGGGTAATTCCGGGCGCGTGTATGCCTTTGCCTTCCTTGTGAATGACGGCGATATCTTGGCCGCCCGCAAGGCGCAAGACGCGTTGGCTTCTGCACTGCATGAGTTCTAATAAGCCCTTTTGGCCGCGAGTTTCGCCGCACTTTCTGGCGTGTCGGCGCGGCGTGCGCGCCGCGGGCCTTGACCACGCAGTGGCGGTGGGGCTTTCCGGGGGCGCGGATTCGCTGGCTCTCATGGCGGCGCTCGTGGCGGAAGGGCACGAGGTGCTCGCGCTGTGCGTGGACCACGGGCTGCAGGACGGATCGCGGGCGCAGGCCGAGCGCGCGGCCGAACAGGCCCGAACGCTGGGCGCGCGGGCGCAGGTGCTCAGCGTTGAGGCGGGCGCTGCGGCGGGGGCGGAGTCGATGGAGGCGGCCGCGCGTGCGGCGCGGTATCGAGCACTGGCCGCCGCGTGCGCGGGCGAAGGTCTAGAGGTGGCCGTGGCGCATACGGCCGATGACCAGGCGGAAACGCTGCTGCTCGGCGCGCTGCGCGGGCGGGTGACCGGCATGAGCGAGCGCAGCGAGGTGGAAGGCGTCCGCGTGGTGCGGCCGCTGCTGAACGTGCGCCGCGCCGATACCGAAGGCGCTTGCGCGGAGTTGGGCCTTTCGGCGTGGCAGGACCCACAGAACGCGGACGCCCATTTCCGCCGCGTGGCGCTGCGCCGCGAGGTCATTCCGCAGTTGAGCCGCATCATCGGCGGGGATGCGGTGCCAGCGCTGGCGCAGGCGGCAAGCGACGCCGCGCTTGACGACGCCGCCCTGCGAACCCCACCCACCACAGACTGCGCTGAGCTGGCGGCGATGGCAGAACCGCGGCGCCGACGGGCAATCGCGGCGTGGCTGGTCAGCGAGGGGGTAGAGGTAACAAGGAGGGCAGTGGGGGACGTCGGCAAGCTGTGCACCCACTGGCACGGGCAAGGCCCGGTGGCCGTGCGATCGGCGCGGCAGGTGGGGCAGAGGTTGGAAGTAGCTCGTATAGGTGGCAAACTGGCACTATTGTCTGGTCATTAAAGGAGCGCACACGTGCACGACAAGAAAGACTTCGCCGTTCCCGCAAACCGCTACGGTGACGATGTAGAAGCAATCCTCATTGGAGAAGAGGAACTGCAAAGCCGCGTCCAAGAACTCGCGGATATGGTCTCGGAAAAGTATGCCGACTCTGAGCAAGACCTGCTGTTGGTCTGTGTGCTCAAGGGCGCCGCATTCTTCCTCACGGACTTTGCGCGCAAGCTATCCATCCCCTCCGAGCTGGAGTTTATGGCCGTATCCTCCTACGGTGCCTCCACTTCCTCATCCGGCGTGGTGCGCATTTTGAAGGATTTGGACCGCGATATTGCCGGGCGCAACGTGCTCATCGTGGAAGACATCATCGATTCGGGCCTCACCCTGTCGTGGCTCATCCGCAACCTGGAAGGCCGCAACCCTGCTTCGCTGAATGTGGTCACCCTGCTGCGCAAACCGGAGGTAGTCAAGGCCGATATTGACCTGCTGGATGTGGGATTTGATATCCCGAATGAATTCGTCATCGGCTACGGCTTGGACTATGCGGAACGCTACCGCGATCTGCCTTACGTGGGCACCCTCCACCCTGATGTCTATACCACCAACTAAAATCGCGCAGTAATGAAAAACAACAAGATTCTTCGCTACGGCGGGATTGCGGCCCTCATCCTTATCGCGCTGTACGCTTTTACCTTCTTTAGCAACGACGCCCGCGGCTACGTGCAAGCGGATACCTCCGTTGCGCTGACCCAGCTCAAGGACAAAAACGTCGATGAGGTGGAAATCGATGACCGCGAGCAGCGCCTGCGCATCAAGCTCAAGGACGAAATCACGGTAGACGAGCGCGACGGCGTGCAGGAGATCGTGGCCAAGTACCCGGCCCGCGCCTCCGAGCAGGTCTTTAACGCCGTCAAGGATTCCGGTGCCGAGAAATACCAGACCAATGTCACGCAGGAATCTTTCTTGGGCTCCATGCTCAGCATGCTGCTGCCGATGATCATCCTCTTCGGTGTGCTTTTCTGGCTCATGTCCCGCATGCAGCAGGGCGCTGGTGGCATGTTTGGCATCGGTGGTTCCAAGGCCAAGGAACTGACCAAGGATATGCCGACCAATACCTTCGAGGACGTGGCCGGCGCGGACGAGGCCGTGGACGAGCTGCAAGAGATCAAGGACTTCCTGGATGACCCCACCCGCTACCACGACCTAGGTGCCAAGATCCCGCGTGGCGTGCTGCTTTATGGCCCTCCGGGTACCGGTAAGACCTTGCTTGCCCGCGCCGTGGCGGGCGAGGCCGGCGTGCCGTTCTATTCCATCTCCGGTTCTGACTTTGTGGAAATGTTCGTCGGCGTGGGTGCCTCCCGCGTGCGCGACTTGTTCAAGCAGGCGAAGGAAAATAGCCCCTGCATTATCTTCGTGGACGAGATTGACGCCGTGGGCCGCCAGCGCGGTTCCGGTACCGGCGGCGGCCACGATGAGCGCGAGCAGACCCTCAACCAGCTCCTAGTAGAAATGGACGGCTTTGGTGACCGCGAAGGCGTAATCCTCATCGCCGCCACCAACCGCCCGGACATCCTGGATCCGGCGCTGCTGCGCCCAGGCCGCTTCGACCGCCAGATTCCGGTCACCAACCCGGACTTGGCCGGCCGCGAGCAGATCCTGCGCGTGCACGCTAAGAATAAGCCGCTGGCAGAAGAGGTTGACGTAGCGCAGCTGGCCAAGCGCACCGCCGGCATGTCCGGTGCGGACCTGGCCAATGTGCTCAACGAGGCCGCATTGCTGACCGCCCGTATCGGCGGCAACGTCATTACCTATGACGCTTTGGAAGAGGCGACCGACCGCGTCGTGGGCGGCCCGCGCCGCCAGGGCAAGATCATCTCCGAGCACGAGAAGAAGGTCACCGCTTACCACGAGGGTGGACACACGCTTTCCGCGTGGGCACTCAAGGATATTGAGCGCGTGTACAAGGTCACCATCCTGGCCCGCGGCCGCACCGGCGGCCACGCCATGACCTCCCAGGAAGACGACAAGGGCATGTACACCCGCGACGAGCTCTTCTCCCGCTTGGTCTTTGCCATGGGCGGCCGCGCGGCCGAGGAACTGGTCTTCGGTGCACCGACCACCGGTGCGTCTTCCGATATTGAAAACGCCACCAAGATCGCTCGTTCTATGCTCACCGAGTACGGATTCTCCCCAGATCTCGGCACCGTAAAGTACGGCAAGGAGCAGGGCGATCCCTTCAGCCAGATGGGTGGCGGCGGCTCCATCGATTACTCCGATGAGGTTGCCTCCAAGATTGATGAGCAGATGCGCTACCTGCTCGAGCGCGCGCACGAGCAGGCTTATGACATCCTGCGCAATAACCGTTACTACCTGGATAAGCTGGCCGAGGCCCTGCTGGAGAAGGAAACCCTGCGTCGCCCCGACCTGGAGCGCATCTTCGACGGCATCGAGCCGCGCGAGGCCTTCGACGTCTTCCCAGGTGAGGACGATCGTTTCCCGCGCCAGATTGGCTACGCCCCAGTGAAGACCCCGGTTGAGCTGGCGAAGGAGCGCGGCGAGGAGCTGCCTAAGCGCATGACGCTTCTCGATGCCTCCCGGGCCGCCCGCGAGCGCCGCCTCGCCGGCGAAGAGCCGAAGGGTGAGGTGGGCTTCAACTTTGGCCAGCACGCCGGAGATTACGTCGACCCGGACACCGCCCGCGAGCTGGGCAGCGGTCCCGCGAAGGAATCCGCGAACTCCTCGCCGGCCCAGTCGGCCCAGCCGACCCAGCAGGCTCGCGACGACCAGTCTGCCCCGGCTTCCGAGTCATCCGCCCGTCCGGCCGCACGCCCCGCTACCGGTGGGGGAAAGCACCACAAGCCGGATGCCGGCGCGGATGCTGATGCCGAGACCAGCCAGTGGTTTACCCCTGGCTGGGACGAGAAGGATCGCCGCAAGAACCCCTATGCGCGCGAGGACGACAAGCAAGAAGATAACTAATGCCTGATAATCACATTCCCGCTCGCGCCGCCTTTGACCAAGACCGGGCGGAGGCAGCGGTGCGTGAGCTGCTCCTTGCGGTAGGGGAGGACCCTGACCGCGAGGGCTTGCGTGAAACCCCGGCCCGCGTGGCCCGCGCCTACCGCGAGGTCTTCGCTGGACTGCACGAGGACCCGACCGAGGTCCTGCACAAGACCTTCGCTGAGGACCACCAAGAATTGGTTTTGGTGCGCGATATCCCCATTTATTCCACCTGCGAGCACCACTTGGTGCCGTTCTACGGCGTGGCGCATATTGGCTACATCCCGGGCAAAGACGGCCACGTCACCGGTTTGAGCAAGCTTGCTCGCCTGGCGGATATGTACGCTAAGCGCCCCCAAGTCCAAGAGCGCCTTACCCAGCAGGTAGCGGACGCCTTGGTGGAGGTCCTCGGTGCGCAGTCCGTCATCGTGGTCATTGAGTGCGAGCACTTGTGCATGGCCATGCGCGGCATTCGCAAGCCGGGGGCGACGACGACTACCTCCGCGGTGCGCGGCGGCTTCAAAAATAATGCCGCCTCCCGCGCCGAGGTGCTCAGCCTGATTCGCAGCTAAACCCCCGGTTCACCACGAAAGCGAGAAGGAGCACGCCATGCAGCAGGCAACCTCGGTATCGGATCTGAGCATCGCCAACCGCACGCTGGTGATGGGCATCGTCAACGTCACGGAGGATTCCTTCTCCGATGGCGGTAAGTGGTTGGACGTCGATGCCGCCATCAACCACGCCCGCGAACTCGTGGCGCAGGGTGCGGACATGATTGACGTCGGTGGTGAGTCCACCCGGCCGGGTGCGGTGCGGGTGGAGGCGGACGTCGAAAAGCGCCGCGTGGTTCCCGTCATTGAGGCGCTGAGCGAGCTGGGCATCCGCACCTCCGTGGATACGATGCGCGCCTCGGTGGCCCGCGCGGCGGCAGCGGCCGGTGTGGACATGATTAATGACGTCTCCGGTGGCCTGGCTGATCCGGAGATGTATCGCGCGATGGCCGAGGCCGGCGTACCCGTGTGCCTGATGCACTGGCGCACACTGCAGGAAGGCGCCTTTGGTTCCGCGGCCGGTAGTGCCGACCATGGCGGCGATGTGGTGCGCGATGTGCATGAGACCCTCGAGCGCCTAGCAAATAACGCGCTGGCGGTCGGCGTGCGCCGCGATAATATCGTGCTCGATCCGGGCCTGGGCTTTGCTAAGACCCCGCAGGATAACTGGGCGCTGCTCAAGGCCCTGCCGGAGTTCCTCGACGCCGAATTCCCCATGCTGGTAGGAGCCTCGCGTAAGCGCTTCCTCGCCGCCATCCGGGAGGACCGTGGCGTGGAGTCCAGCCCGCTGCTGGCCGATCCCGCGACTGCGGCCGTGACCGCCATCTCCGCCCAGATGGGCGCGTGGGGCGTGCGCGTGCACGAGGTCGCCGTCTCCCGCGACGCCGTCGATGTGGCCGCGGCTTGGAACGCCGGCGATGGCTACAAGGGCGGGGCCAATGCCAGCGGCAGCTATAGCAATGGCGCTGATGGCAATGGCACTATGAAATCCACCGCCCTACCGCGCAACCCGAAGGAGTAAAACATGGCAGACCGCATCGAGCTCACCGGCCTGGAGTGCTTCGGCTACCACGGCGTCTTCGAGGAAGAAAAGCGTACGGGCCAGCCTTTCATCGTGGATATCACCTGCTGGTCCGAGTTCGCAGAGGCCGCCGCCACCGATGATCTGACCAAGACCATCAATTACGCCGAGCTTGCCGACGTCGCCGCGAATATCATCGAAGGCCCCGCCCGCGACCTCATCGAGACCGTCGCCAGCGAGGTGGCCGATACCATCATGGACACCTTCGAGGGCCTGCATGCCGTGGAGGTCACCCTGCATAAGCCGCAAGCGCCGATTCCGCGCACTTTTGCCGACGTCGCCGTGGTCGCCCGCCGCTCCCGCAAGCACGCGAGGACCCTCTAATGCGTGCGGTGCTGTCCATCGGCTCCAATATGGATGACCGCGTGGAGCTTCTGCGCACGGTATTCGACGAGTTTGCCGGCGAGATCGTTGCCGCCTCGCCCGTCTATGCCACCCCGCCATGGGGCGTGACGGACCAAGACGAATTCCTCAACGCGGTGCTCATCGTAGACGTCGAGGAGACTCCGAAGGAACTCCTGCGCCGCGGGCAAAAGCTCGAAGAGGCCGCCGAGCGTGTCCGCGTGCGCCACTGGGGCCCGCGCACGCTGGATGTAGACATTATTGATATCGAGGGTTATACCTCCGACGACCCAGAGCTTATCGTCCCGCATCCTTATGCCCACGAGCGCGCCTTCGTGCTGATTCCGTGGTTGGCGGCGGATGCTGGTGCTAGGTTGAGTGGGGAGGGCGTCGCCAAGCGGGTAGCAGCACTCGACCCGAAAGAGCGCGCCGAGATTCGCCGGCTGGGCATGATGGAGGAGCTATGACACGGACCTCGCTGGGTGCCCTCATCGGCACCGGGGTCTTTTTCGCCGCCGCGGCGGCCATCCTCACCACGCGCTTTTATGGCTCCATGCTGCAAATTCCGGTAACGGTCTCGGCCACGCTGTGGCTCATGGCCGTCATCTGTGTGGCGCTGACCTGGAAGGTGGACCAAGCCACCGAGGACGAGCATGGCATCGGCCTGGATAATTCGCAGCTTAACCCCATGACCATCACGCAGTTCATGCTGGTGGGCAAGGCCTCGGCATGGACGGGTTCCATCGTGGGTGGCATTTATGCCGGCATTGCCGTCTACGTCATTCCCAACGCCGGTACGCTCGCGGCAGCTTCCGATGACCTCGTAGGCGTCATTGCCTCCGCGCTCGGTGGCCTCGCGATGGCTGCTGCTGGCCTGCGGCTAGAGCGACACTGCGAGACCCCGCCCCCACCAGATGGGGTACAAGCGGTACATTAGTGAGCATGACTGAGCCGCGCTCTTCTTCTAGCAAAACTCCCGCCAAGACGACCAAGCCGGATCTGGGCCAGATCGGGCTCATCGTCCTCGTGGTGCTGGCCGTTGTAGCCAGCATCGTCATGCTGATTTCCGGCTCTGCCGCAGCCCTTAAGATTGCGCTCATCGCCGCTTTGTGGGCCGCCGTGCTTGGTTTCTTCCTGGTGATGCGCTACCGCCGCCAGGCCGAGGAATCCGTGACCAAGCTGGAGCTGCAGGAGCGCGCTCACCGCGCCGAGCTTAAGCAGGCCCGCACCGCCGACGGCCAGCCCCTGCCGGATCAGGAATTGCTCGATGAGATCCGCACCGAGTTGGCTTCCATCCGCAAGCAGATTGAGGATCTTTCCGGCCAGGACTTCACCTATGAACCGGCCGCCCTGCACGCCGAGGCGCGCCGCATCATGCAGCTCGAGGCCCAGACCGCGGCCGCTACTCGCCCTGGCTCTGAGGAAGGCAATGTGGACTTCACCCAGTCCTCCTCCGGCGCCCCGTCCGCCGATGCCATCGCCGGCCGCTTGGGCAACCAGCCGTCCGCGGCGCACGCCGAGGCTAATCCGCTTAATGACATCATCAGCGAAAAGACCCGTGCGCAGCGCACCTCCGGCAAGACTTCTGGTGCCTCCACCTTCAATACTGGTGGCTTCCAAGCCGTGCGCTGGGATACCGGCGGCGATGATTCCCTGAAGAACACCCGCACGTCCGCGGCCAGCGAGCACCACGGCAGCCACCGCAAGCCAGAGGCTGCCACCAAGGCCAACGATGAGACCCAGGACATTCCGCAGCAGCCGACGCCCCAGCGCGATGAACGCGCGGAGTACCCGGGCTCCGGCCAGCACGTAGCCCCAGAAAAGTCCGAGCCGGTGCGCCAGAAGGCGGGCCGCGCGCATCACCGCGCGGCCGCCGATGAGCCCGATTCCCGCGGCCGCCGCCGCAGCGATGATAAGCGCGAGGGCGCGGTCTCCGTGGCCGAGCTTTTGGCCCAGGCGAAGAAGAAGGATAAATAAATGCGCCCGCCACGCATGCGGGTAGCCCTTTTTGGTCGGAGCCTGGCTGGCTTTACCTTGGCCAATGCCATGGAACGCGCCGGCCATGAGGTGCAGATGCTCTCGGACCCGGCTGAACTTGCCTCTTTTGAGGCCCTCATCATCGCCGTGGGCGATGCCTGCTTAGAAGCCACCGTGGAACTTCTTGAACCCCACGTCCACCACGGGCTTATCGTGTTCCACACCTGCCTCTCGCGAGGTGTCCAAGTGCTAGATCCGTTAGAAACCCGCGGCTGTGTCGTTGCGGCACTCGCCCCATTTGCACTCATGCGCTGGGCTGTGACCACCCTGGACGAGCTGGGCGAGACTGTAGTGGAGCTCAATATCACCGAGTTCCGCGGCGAAGCCGTCGCGCTTTCCGATGCCGAACGTCCTTCCTTTGCCGCCCGCGCCTACTACGCCGAGATGCTGCGCCGCTTGCACATCTCTGCGGCGGTCGATGCTCGTTTCTTCCCCACTGCAGAGGAAAAGCCGATGGTGGGTGAGGACATGGACACCGAAGAAATCATCGCCGCTTATCGCGGCGCCACCGACCCCGGCCTGCGCCGCAGCTACGTGGAGGTTGCCCGCCGCCTAGGCGAGGTAGACGGCCGCGAGGAGCTGGAAATGTGGGCCTTACAGGAGGAGAGCCGATGAGCCTAGAGCTGGGAAACGCCACCGTTATCAGCGAGATTGAGCGCATCCGCATGGTTGGCAGCGCCTTTCATAAGACTGGTCGCCCGGTGGCCTTCGTGCCCCTGACCAACGGCGTGCACGCCGGCCATATCGCGTTGGTGCGCGCGGCCAAGCACATCCGCGGCGCGGTTACCGTCGTGGCCCTGCAGTCCCCGCACGAGGAGGATCTTGAGCTCCTGCGCGCCGAGGGCGTGGATATTGTCTGGGATTACTCGCCACAAACTTTGTGGCCGCATGGCCGCCGCATTGCCGTAGCTCCGGCCGACGCCTCGACCGCCCTCGAGCCGGACCTCAGCGAGGATCTCTCGCTGTACCTTGCGCTCATCCTGACGCTTTCGCCTACCGACGTCCTCCTCGGAGAAAAGGACTACGAGCTCCTCCTCGCCATCCACCACGCGGTTCAGGACTTCCACCTGGGTGTCCGCGTGCAGGGCGTGCCCGCCGTACGCATGCCCGATGGCGTGGTGATGAGCCTGCGCAATACCAACGTCCCGGCCGACTCCCGCGACCAGGCTGCGGCCCTATCCGCCGCGCTGACCGCCGGTGCGCATGCCGCCGAAGCCGGTGCGGAGAAGGTCCGCGAGGTTGCCGCGGAAGTCCTGCGCGCAGCAGGCGTTGAGCCGGACTACCTCGAGGTGCGCGGCCGCGACCTCGGCATGCCTCCTGAGGAAGGTGATGCCCGCTTGCTCGTCGCCGCGAACATCGGCGGTGTCCGCCTCATCGACAATGTGGGCCTGCCGCTGGGCATCGGCTTTAATAATATTGAAGAGCACGAAGCCAAGGCCGAGCTCGAGCGCGAGCAACAGCGCGCGCAGGGTACCGCTTCCCAGCAGCCATCGGAGGACTAATGACCGATATCCAGATCCGCGACCTTGACCCGCGCGATGAGCCCAAGGCTATTTCTTTTGCCATCGAGGGCATGCACCTGCACTGGTTTGTGAAGAGCCGCCGCTTCGAGCGCGCCTATGGCCGCTACTTTTGGGATTTAGAGCGCGCCAAGGCCACCGATATCCTGGCCGCCTACGATGGCGACCGCTTCCTCGGCGTGCTATTAGCCTCCATGAAGGGCAAGCCCGCGCTGCCATATCCGTGGTGGCGCAAGGCATTTGTTCATGCGGTGGAAATCTTTAATAACCTGCGTCCGGGCGGGCACCGCGATGATTACGATGCCGCCAATCAGGACATGCTGCTCAAATACCTGGGCAAGCACCCCATTGATGGCGAAATCGGCTTCCTCGTCGCGGATCCCAATTCCGGCGTGAGCGGCGTGGGCACGGCGCTGCTCGAGGCCTTCGAAGCCCGTCACGAGGGAAAGAATGTCTACTTGTTTACCGATGACGGCTGCACGTATCAGTTCTATGACAGCCGCGGTTTCACTCAGGTGGGCGAGCGCACCATCGCGGTCAACGAGGACCGCGACTTGGAGTGCATGCTCTATGTGCGCCGCCTTGGCACGCCGCAGTCTTAGCGTGCCGCAGGCTTAGCGCGCCAACGCGCCCATCGGATCCCAGGCCGGCAGGGTGGTGACGGACTCGGACTGCAATGCCGCTTGGTACTGCTCCGGCAGGCGGGAGGGGTGCACGGCGATTTCGAAGACGAACTCGTCGAACCAGTCATCGGCCATGGTCCAAAAGCCCTTATCGGCCTTCTTCGGGCCCCAGGAATTCTCCACGCGCCAGCGATTGACGGTGCCATCGTCTGCGATATCGGCGCCGGTAAAGACCATCGCATGGGTCATGAGGGACTCGTGCAGGCGCAAACGCTGCGCCTTGTTCAGATCCATCTCCACGCCGTAGAAGGCCTCATAATCGTGCAGGTGCTTGGCCCACACGCCGTGCTCATCATCGGATTGCTGGTCGGTATCGCAGCCGAACCAGACCGGCTGACCGTCCTCGATTGAGTCACGCGCGGCATCGCGCAGCACCTCCACAGGCGCGTTCAGATAGGTCACGCGCTTTCCCGCCACGTTGCCCAGGTACTCCACGGTGTAGAGCTCGCCGTAGGCGTTGCGCGGGTCGTTGACCACGCACACGTATTCGCTTAGGTCCGCCGGCAGGTATTCCTGGGCAAACTCCTGTGGGGTATAGGTGCCAGCGCGGTGGAATTCATTGTCTTTATCGCGATACTGCCAGACAAAACCCTCGGGCGGCAGACCCAGGTTGGCGGTGAGGATCCGGTAGACGTCGGCAAGCGCCTGCTCATGCGCGCCCTCTTCGCCGCTGCGGATGCGGTGGGCGGCGCGGCGCAGCACGGTCTGCAGGTTGCGGTTAAGCATCGCCGTGGCCTCGGAAGACGCGGTCTCCGGCATGGCGTACTGTGGCACCACACCGTACTTTTCCACCAAGGCGACGAACATGGACCATTGGCCGCCGTCATCGATGGGATCATCCATGAGCTTGGTTACGGTGCGGTCCGTAATGTCGCGGTCCTTAAGCTCAGCCATGGCGGTAAGGAACCAATTGGCCTTTTCCAGCTTGTCAAAGAAGTAAATATAGGTCTGGGAAAGCTCAAAATCCTTGAGCTTGGCCTTGTCCATCAGGCCACCGCGCAGGGAATTGAGGCCGGCAAAAATCCAGCAGCGGCCCGAAGCCTTCTGGTCGGCCACGCCCCAGGAATCTAGCTTATGGCTGGTTACCGGGGTAAGGCTACGCAATTGCTCACGGTCGAGGCTGAGCTTGTCGACGCCCTCCTGGGCCACCCCATTGCGTACCAGGCGCAGCGTGGCATCGCTAGTGAGCTCGGCGGTGGCGGCATGAACCTCGTTCGGTTTAATCTCTGTCATTTCTCGATTCTCCTTAGTTCATCCGGTCCCAGAGGGGAAGCTCAATCGGTTCGGTGGCGAGGGCCTGAGCCAGCTCGTCGCTTAGGTGCTCCTTGCGCACGGCGATGTGGAAGACGTTCTGGTCAAACCAGGCATCGGCCATCGTGGCAAAGCCCTTGCCGGGCACATCCTCGCCGTCGTCCTTGCGCGGCGGCTTAGAACCCCAGGAATTTTCCACGCGCCAGGCGCGGTCTCCATCGACGCCGGTGAGGACCATCGCGTGGGTGGGCGCGGTCTCGCCGGAGGTAAATCGCTCCTCCTTGCTCATGGAGGAATCGATGCCGTAGAGGCCATCAGTATCTACCAATCCCTCGTCCCACACACCGTTGAGGAAGGAGAACTGGCGGTTGACATCGCAGCTAAACCACACCGGCTCGCCGGCCGCCAGACTGCGCTTGGCGGTCTCCTTGAGCTCTTCCGCGGTGACGTTTAAGTACTCTTGCGGTGCGCCACCCAGCACATTGGTCTCCTCGGCGCTGCTGAATACTCGATGCTTGGGGTTGGTAGTGCGAGGATCATCGGCCAGCACCACGTACTCGTCCAAGTGCGGCAGGTACTTATCCGCAAACTCGCGCGGGGTGGAGTGCAGGCGCACGAATTGCTCGTCCTTGGTGCGATACGCCCAGGTAAATTCCTCCGGCGGGGTGCCCAGGTGGATGGCCAGGATACGGTGGAAATCGGTGCGCGCCTGGGCGATGATGTCCTCGCGCGGGCCGTCCTGAGCGGCGGCGCGGCGTATCACGGTGGCAAGATCGCGGTTCATCTCCGCGGTATTTCCAGACGAGCGTACCTCCGGCATGACCTCGGCAGGCACGGCACCGTACTTGGCTACGAGGTTGCTAAAGAAGCACCACCAGCCTCCATCGGCCCCGGCGTGGTCCAGCACCGCGGCGACGGTGCGCTCGTCCCAGCCGGCGTCCTTCTTGTCCAGCAGCTGGTTGAGCACCAAGTTGGCGCGTTCCAGCTTGTCAAAGTACTGCAGGTAGGTGAAGGAAAACTCAAAGCTATCTACATTGAGTTCCTTGGCCGCGCGGTGACGGAAGACGTTCAGCGCCGCGAACATCCAGCAGCGGCCCGAGCGCTTTTGGTCCGATACGCCCAAGCTATCTAGCTTGACCTCGGTGGTGGGGTAGAGGGCCGTAATACGGTCGCGGTCTAGGGCCGCCTTAGCCGCCCCGACATTGGTGATGGCGTTGCGCGCGATGCGCAGCCGAGAATCGGCCGCGGCCTCCTCGCGCAAGTGGGATAGGTATTCGTTGGTGAGCAAAGTCATAGTTTCGGTTTTAGCAGACCCGAGCCCACAGCGGCGCGGGCGGGTGGAGCTAGAGGTATGCCGCCAGCTTGCCGACGGCCCCCGGAGTCCCCACTTCCTCCGGCAACCACGGAACCTCGCGCACCGGGGTATCCGGCAGCTGGGCGCGCAGGAGTGCGAGCGCCTCATCCTCGGCGGCGCGCCGGGCGGCAAGGAACTCGCCTTGGTCGGCCGGGGTGCGCCGGTTAACCAGCATGGATCCCACCCGCACACCGTTGCTCGTAAGATCCGCATGGAACTCGGCTGACTCCAGCACGGGCAGGCGCTCGGCGGTGAGCACGATGTGGAACACGGTGCGCGGAGAGGTAAGCGCGGTGCGCAGCTGGGCAAAGCGCTCGCGGCGCTGGAAAAGCGTGGCGCGAATTTCCTGATTGCGCCGGTCCACCGGGTCATTATCTGCGCCGCTTCCTTGCGACATTCCGCGCACCAGCGAGCCGAATTTATCGGATTTCTCGCGCCGGGAGAGTAATCCATCGGTATAAGCGGCCATGATCTCCGGCAAGGCCATCAGCCGCGAAGTGTGCCCAGAGGGGGCGGTATCGAAGATGAGGTAGTCGAAGTCCGACTCCTCCACGACCAGCGCCGCGATGCGCTCCAATAGCGCCGCCTCCTGTGTGCCGGGCGATTGCCGGGCCAAGTCGAGGTGCTTGTTCACCTCGCCATGGAGGTGCTCGGGCATAAAGCGGCGCATCGAGTTCCCTACCTGCGCTAGGTGTTGCTCGGTCGCGCGTGCAGGGTTGATCTCGATGGCGGACAGGGTAGGGGTGAGGTCTACGGGGGCGTCGCCAAGCGAGGCACCAAAAATATGCCCCAGGTTATGCGCCGGGTCCGTGGACACCAGGCAGACGCGGTGATTGCGGGACAGGCGCAGCGCGGTAGCGGTGGCCAGGGTAGTTTTACCCACCCCGCCCTTGCCGCCAAAGAACATGATGGGTGCGGTCTCTAACAACATTGAATATTCTCCAGCGGGGATCTATCCATTCCCATTCGGGTATGCCAGGCGTGGAAATCCTCATAGACCAGCGGCAAAAGTTCCAGGGTGTAGTAGCTGGCGGGGTTGGGGATGCCGAGCGCCTCCGAGGCAACCAGCATCAAGAAGAGATCGTCTTCTTGCTGCTGAGCCTTGGCAAAACTGGCGCGATACGGGGCCTGGTAGTACTCATTGAGCCCGGCCGCAAGTGCCTTAAGCTTGTCGAGCATGCTCGGGCAGTGGGGCGTCAAGGTCATCATCGGTCCACTCCAGCGGGGTCTCCTTGCGGGCGCGGGAGATGGCGCCGACCGCTTCTACAATGACCCAGATGGCGGCGACCACGATGATGACGTCCATGCAGAATAGCAGCCAGTTCTGGCTGGTAAATAGGGACTTCAGTTGGAGCAGTGCGGCCCACAGTGACATGGCGGTAACGAAGATGAGCGGGATGACCACCGGCCACGTTGGGCGGCGCAGGTGGGTCAGGATGACCACCACGATGGCCAAGGAAAGGCCCGCCATGAGTTGGTTGGTGGTGCCGAATAGCGGCCAGATGGTCATACCGCCGGAGCCATCCGCGCCGGCAGAGAAGGTCAGGCCGAAGGCCAAGCCCACCGCGATGACGGTGGCGGCCAAGGCCTTGATGCGCACGCCCATGATCTCGCCAATTTCTTGCACCACTAGGCGCTGCAGGCGCACGCCCGAGTCCATGGTGGTGGCGGCGAAGAGGACGGCCATGGTGGCCAAGATGGTGCCGGAGAGGGAGGTGGGAATCCCCATGCCCTCATTCATGAGTGCGCCGCCGCCTTGCACGAAGGCCTCCACGCCGCCGGCATTCCACTCGGAGTAGATCTCTTCCCACTGCTGCAGGGACTTAAAGCCTGCGGTGGTGGCGATGATGGTGCCCAGCGCGAGTAGGCCCTCGCCCACGGCGCCGAAGTACCCCACAAAGCGCACGTCAGTTTCCTTATCCACCTGCTTGGACGAGGTGCCGGAGGCCACCACGCCGTGGAAACCGGAAATAGCGCCGCAGGCGATGGTGACAAAGAGCAGCGGGAAGATGCCCGGGGTGCCGTCTGGCACGTTGTCGCGCAGCGCCGGTGCGGCGAGCGAAGGGCGGGTAATGAGGAAAGAGCCGTACAAGATGGCCAGGCCCACAAAGAGCTGGAGGCCGTTGATGTAGTCGCGCGGCTGCAGTAACACCCATACCGGCAGCATCGAAGCGATAAAGGCGTAGATGAATAACAAGATGATCCACACGCCGTTCGCTGGGATCCCCAGGACGGTATCCGGCAGGACCACGGGCACGCGGTCACCGATGATCATCAGCGCGTAGAGCGCGACAACGCCCACGATGGAGACCAGCGGCAGGTTCCAATTCAGGCGGTAGATGGCCTGGCCGATAAGCAGCGCGACGACGACGGCGCCCCACGTGGGTATTACGGCCGTAGGCGTGGAGACCAGCAGGTTCGAAATGACCACGGCGAAGGCCGCATTCACCATCAATAGCAGCAGGAAGATGACGATGAGGAAGAGGTTGCGCCCGCGCTTGCCAATGTAGCGCCCAGACAACGTGCCGATGGACTGGCCCTTGTGGCGCTGCGACGCCCACAGCGCACCTAAATCGTGCATGCCGGCAAAGAAGACGGTGCCGAGGGTGACCCAGAGAAACGCCGGACCCCAGCCCCAGATGACGGCTACAGCCGGACCAATGATGGGCGCGGCGCCCGCCACGGAAGTGAAGTGGTGGCCCCACAGGACGTATTTATTGGTAGGCACAAAGTCCACGCCGTCTTCCATGGTGTGGGCCGGGGTGGAGTAGTTCGGGGATAGCCGGAAAATGCTCTTTCCTAGGACCTTGGAATAGAGCAGATAGCCGGCGCCCATCATCGCAATGCCGATGATGGCGAGGACTAGAGAGTTCATGGTGTGCGTCTCCTCATGGGCAGTTGGGTGGCGTGTCTCACACGTGCGGATAGTATGCCATAACTCACATAGGTATTAGCCTGTGGGGGAGACCGGCGGGTGGATTTATATTTGGAAGACGCAGCCGGCGCAGTGCCTCATGCTGCCGGTAGGGAAAACGACTGCGCGGCCCCTGCTCCTGTGGAGGAACGAGGGCCGCGCGGTGGGTGCTTAGACCAGGTGGTGGCTACTTCTTATCGACGCCGATATTGCCGTCCTTCTTCCACACCACAACCACTGCAGGGCGAGGGGTGGACTTGCCGCCCTCTGGCCAGTGGGAGGTCTGCTTTTCAAAGGTGGCGTCATCGGTCTCGCCTGGGTGCTGGACGTTGACCATCACGCGCTCATCGGTGACGATGGGGCCACAGGTCTCGGCGCCCGCCGGAACCGTCAGGAAGCACTTGAGCTCACCGCGGGTATCGCCCTCAGTGGTCACGGCGTAGAGGCCATCGTTGGACTCAAGGGCGTTGCCGTCGGTAGAGATCCACAGGTTGCCGTGGCTATCGAAGGCCAGGTTATCCGGGCAGGAAATCGGGGAGACCTTTTCCTTGTCAAAGCCACCAAAGTAGGTATTTGCTTCCTTCGGGTCACCACAGACCAGGAAGAGGTTCCAGGTGAACTTCTCGCCAGCATGGTCATCTTCAATCTCCATGACCAGGCCGTTCTTGTTCTCCTTGACAGGAGCCCACTCCATCGGCTCTTCCTTGTTCTTCTTGGCATTCTCGCCGGTAGCGCCGCGGTACTTATTATTGGTCAGGGCCACGTAGACCTTCTCGGAGTCTGGGTGAACCTGCATATCCTCAGGGCGGTCCATCTTGGTGGCGCCCACCTTATCGGCGGCCTCACGGGTGTAGACGGCAACCTCTTCGGCAGACATGCCATCAACGTGGGACTCGAACTTGTTGTTCTC